>CAYOOT010000015.1:0-44176 GCA_964405665.1 uncultured Bdellovibrionales bacterium
AATCTTTGATCATGATCGATGAACTTTAATTTTTCTAATTGATTTAAAAGAAGATTATTGATTTCTTTTCCTGCTTGTTGTCCTCCTACCGTGCCTATTCCCATTAAGACACTTGTTGCAAAATAATTTGCAACAAAGGATATTACCGCTCTGGTAACTGCTCCTCTAATCAAGAAAGATACTAAAGGCATTGCTAATGAAGCTCCCAATCCTCCAGTAAATGCTGTAATAGCAACTGCTCCGGCTACTGCCAGGACAAAAGTCAAGGAATCATATTTTATAATGCTATAGGCAGAATCATCTCTAAATTCATTTTCTGTTTGGATATATTCTACAAAGTTCCTGTAGTTTTTAGAGGAAGTTATATTTTGAGCATAGTTTAGTACTGCAACTTGGGATTTATTATCTCCTAAAGACAAAGCATGAATAGCGTGGGAAAGTTGTACTTGTATGAAGCTTCTTTGTCTTTCATTGGATAAAACTATATTTCTTACTAAAGCTACGGTTTCCTGGGATAGAGAATTTTCTCCACCTTTTTCTAATTTAAGCAAACTACAAATAAATGCTTCGTCCCTTATCCGATAGGATTCTTTTCTGGCAAGTTGTTGGGCTGCTAATTTTGCTATTTCATTTTTATCAGCAAAGTCTTGAAAAGATCCCTTTTCCTGACTTTCCAGTGCCTTAATAGTGATCTCTCTTCTTGTTAAGAGATTATTTAATTGATCGACATTATCAGCTAATGCTTGGGAATCAATTTCTAATGTTTTACTTCCTGTTAGCGAATGCCATGCTCTGAGGATAATACTTCTTTCTCTTTTTCCTTCCTGGCTAAGAATCTTTTCTTGTAATTGAGATATTTGCTTTTCGTTTTCTTTAAGTAGCTTTGCATGTTTATTATAATTATCAACAAACTCTTTTAGGTCTGCCCTAAGGCTAGGAGGTGGAAGTTGCACCTCATTTAACATCCACTCATTAGTTTGTGATGCAGCAGCAGCAGCTATGCTCTCTGGCAATAACAAATTATTGTTAGCACTCGTGTTAACTCCGACGCTGGGAGTTTTATTTGTGGTATTTACTGCACACACCCAATACGACTCTCTTACTACTTAAAAAGTTAATAGCTTTTTTGATATAACTTACTAGTATTGTTATGCTTCTTTCTTAGAAAGAATATCTTAGTAATAAGTTAGCATTTTGGATTCTTAGATTGAAATATTGGATTAAAAAACACTGAGATTAAAGGTAGATAGATAGTTCAAAATTTAATGGAATACCGGGCACCCATGAAGGGTGCCCGGTTGACCATTATATTTTGGAATTCAAGGCAGGAATCCTTCGACAAGTTCAGTATAAATAAAACCTGCCCTTACGTTACTGGCTACAAGTACAAAACAAATTCCTATCCCCATAAGCGTTATCGATCCGTGCTACCGCTGGCCAGAATTTAAATGTTTTTAAGTATTCAATAGGATATGCTGCTTTTTCTCTGGTGTAAGGAAAAGACCAAGAGTCTGAGCCAACCATATCAGCCGTGTGGGGTGCATTTTTAAGAACATTATTTTTGGGATCAGCCAAACCATCTTTTACTTCCTGAATTTCTTTATAAATGCCAATCATTGCTTCACAAAAACGATCCAACTCTTCTTTTGATTCACTTTCAGTTGGTTCCACCATCAGAGTTTCCACTACTGGAAATGATACTGTCGGAGCATGAAAACCATAATCCATCAGGCGTTTGGCTACATCTCCTGCTTCAATACCGAGAGTGCGTTTTAAATTTCTTAGATCTAAAATACACTCATGCGCTACCGTTCCATTTTTTCCTTTATAAAGAACAGGAAAATATTTATCCAAACGTTTAGCCACATAATTAGCATTTAAAATCGCCACTTGAGTTGCTTCTTTTAACCCTAATGCACCCATCATTTTAATATAGGTCCAAGGGATACAAAGAATAGCTGCCGAACCCCAGGGAGCAGAAGACACTGCACCAATAGCTTTTTCACCGCCGACATTTGTATGAGTATGTCCAGGAAGAAAATCAACAAGATGTTTGGCCACAGCAATCGGCCCAACACCTGGTCCACCACCACCATGTGGAATACAAAATGTTTTATGTAAATTTAAATGACAAACATCAATCCCGAAATCTCCCGGTCGACATAAGCCCACTTGAGCATTGAGATTAGCTCCGTCCATATAAACAAGTGCTTTGTGAGAGTGTATCACTTCACAAATTTCTTTAATTCCTTCTTCAAAAACACCATGAGTTGAAGGATAAGTAATCATCAAACAAGCAAGATTTTTACTGTTTTCTTTTGCTTTTATTTTAAGGTCAGCAATATCGACATTTCCTTTTTCATCGCAGGCAACTGTAACAACTTTCATTCCTGCCATCGAAGCAGTTGCGGGATTAGTGCCATGAGCGGAAGTTGGTATCAAACAAATATTTCTTTGATTTTCTCCACGATCTAAATGGTAGGCATTGATCACCAATAGTCCAGTATATTCTCCTTGTGAACCGGCATTTGGTTGTAAGGATACACCGGCCATTCCGGTAATTTCCGCAAGAAGTGTTTCCAACTCCGTAATCATTTTAATATAGCCTTTAGCTTGTTCAGTCGGCGCAAAAGGATGGATTCTAGCAAAACTAGGCCAGGTAACTGCCAACATTTCTGTTGTGGCATTTAACTTCATTGTGCAGGAACCAAGAGGAATCATCGAAGTAGTCAAAGACAAATCTTTGCTTTGCAGTCGAGTGATATATCTAAGTATTTCGTGTTCTGTATGATAAGAATTAAAAACTTCCTGTTTTAAGAAAGAACTTTTTCTTTTTAGCTCAGGACTAATTGCTTTAGCATCTGGTGCTTGTAAAAGCTCCTTTACCTCATTAAAACTTCTTCCGGAAATAATACTTACAAGCATAGAAACCTCTTCCAGGGAAGTAGTTTCATCAAGAGAAATAGCAATTGTTTTATTTTCTAAATATCCTACGTTTATTTCATTTTCCAATGCTCGCTGCTTAATGTTCACAAGTTCATTACTATGAACTTGTATTTGAATTGTATCAAAGAAATTCTTATTTAAAATTTTAAAACCAAGTTTTTTAAGAGTTAAAGCAAGTGTTGAAGTTAAATAATTAACTTTTGTGGCGATATCTGTGATCCCTTTTGGTCCATGATAAACTGCATACATACTGGCCATAATCGCTAAGAGGACTTGCGATGTGCAGATATTGCTTGTCGCCCGTTCACGCTTGATATGTTGTTCTCTGGTTTGTAAGGCCAAACGATAAGCAGTTTTTCCTCGCGCATCCTGAGAAACACCCACTAAACGCCCTGGCATATCACGTTTATATTCATCTTTTGTTGCAAAAAAAGCAGCATGCGGGCCGCCAAAACCTAGGGGTACACCGAAGCGCTGAGTGTTTCCTACGGCAACGTCCGCTCCCCATTCTCCCGGTGGTTTAATTAAAGTTAAACTCAATAAATCACAGGCCGCAATAACTAAGGCTTCTTGGGCATGAACTTTATTTGCTAGCTCTTGATAATCTTTTATTTCACCGACTGTATTTGGATATTGAACTAAAACTCCAAAACAATTTTTAGGAATAGTTGCTGTTTCTATCTCGCAAACATCTGCCACAATTCCTAAGGGCAGTGACCTTGTCCGGACAACATCAATTACATGATCATGACAATCTGAGGCTATGAGAAAAACGTTCTTTTCATCAGATCCTTTCATCCGGTAGGCCAGCATCATTGCTTCTGCCGCGGCAGTACCTTCATCAAGAAGGGAAGCATTGCTGATTGGTAGCGCTGTCAAATCGCAAATCATCGTTTGAAAATTCAACAAGGCTTCCAGTCGTCCTTGAGCAATTTCTGCCTGATAAGGAGTATATTGTGTGTACCAACCGGGATTTTCCAAAATATTTCTAAGGATTACTGCCGGAGTGATTGTGTCGCTATAGCCTTGTCCTAAATATGAACGAAATATTTTATTTTCACAGGCAATTTTTGCTAGTTCCAGAATTACTTCAGATTCAGAAAGTGCTGAAGAAATATTTAAAGCTTGATTAAGTTTAATATTATCCGGTACTGTTTTATTGGAAAGCTCGTCCAAAGATGAACAAGCAAGGGTTTTTAGCATTTCTTTAATTTGTTCGGGATTGGAACCAATGTGCCGAGATTTAAAGGGTATAGAAAGGGATCCTAGTTTATTTTTTAGAACATTAAAAGTATTACCCAGTTCAGCCATTTCTGCACTCATATCAATCCTACAACAATTAAATTATTAAAATATAAAGAGCTTTTATTTAGAAATCTCTGCCAATAAACCATCGTAATCGGCTCCGGTCAATAAGTCTTGAGCTTCTTGGTTATTTGTCATCTCTAATTCTATAATCCAGCCTTTATTGAAAGGATCCTGATTAATTGCCTCCGGAGCAGAAGATAATGTTTCATTAATGGCTACCACCTTTCCTCCTACAGGAGCATAAATATCACTAACTGCTTTTACCGACTCAACTTGTGAAAAAGATTGTTCTTTTTTCAAAGTTTCTCCCACTTTTGGCAGACTAATAAAAACGACATCTCCTAACTCTTTTTGGGCATAATCGGTAATTCCTACTTTTACTTTATTACCACCTTGGCTAATCCATTCATGAGTTTTAGTATATTTATAATTTGCTGGAACCGACATAATTGCTTCTCCTTAAGTTAATGTTAAAAATTATATATTTGGTTTTAAAAATGGCTTTTCTACAACTTTAGTTTTTAATTGCCGCCCTCTCACATCCACTAAAAGTTCAGTTCCCAATTTAGATAATGCCGGAGGCACAAATGCCAAGCCCATTGCTTTATTTACTGTGGGAAGTTTGGTTCCGCTACTGACCCAACCAACTTCTTGATTGTTATTTAAAACCTTGCAGCCTTCACGGATAATTCCCGGATCTAAAACTTCTAATGCTACAAGTTTGTATTTTAAACCATTTTCCTTTTCTTTAATCAAAGCCTGCTTACCAAAAAAATCCCCTTTATCGAGCTTAATTACCCAATTTACAGCAGAATAAAGCGCATTGAGGTTATCTGAGAGTTCATGACCATGAAGAGGATAGCAAACCTCTAAACGAAGAGTATCTCTGGCACCTAAACCAATTGGTTTTATGCCATAATTTTGGCCAATAGCCAGAAGATTTTTCCAAACATCAGCAGTTACCTGTGTTGGACAAAATAACTCAAAACCATCTTCTCCGGTATAACCAGTGCAGGCAACAATTAATTCTACTCCAGCATATTTTACTGTTCTAAATGTAAAATATTTAAAATTTTCTTTGGAAACTTCAGTAGGTGCAACTTCCAAAAATTTTGCCATAATGTTTCTTGCTTCCGGACCTTGCAAAGCAATTTGACCATATTCTGCAGAACGATTTGTAAGCTTTGCGCCGAATGAGTTGTGCTTATTAAACCACTCCCAGTCTTTTTCAGCATTTCCGGCATTAACACAAATAAGGAACTTATTTGTGTCAAACATATAGATAATAATATCATCAACCACTCCTCCTTTCTCATTAAGTAATAATGAGTATTGAGCTTTGCCGGGACTTAACTGCCGCAAATCATTTGTCGTGATATATTGCAAAAATTCAAAAGCCTTGGGGCCTTCTACAAAAACCTCACCCATGTGAGAGACATCAAAGAGCCCTACTTTTTGACGCACTGTTTGATGCTCTTCAATAACAGCACTATAGAGCACAGGCATTTTCCAGCCCCCAAAACCGGTAAATTTTGCTCCCAGCTTTTCATGCTCTTGGACTAAAACTGTTTTCTTTAAATCTTGATCTGAAGTTTCCATGTTATTATCCTTATATTTTTTTCTTTGCAGATTCAACTGTATTAAAAAGTAGCATCGTTATTGTCATTGGCCCCACTCCACCCGGAACAGGCGTAATTGCTCCGGCAACCTTAGAAGCAGAAGCAAAATCTACGTCCCCGCAAAGCTTTCCGACTGAATCATGATTGATTCCAACATCAATAACTATTACCCCTGGTTTGAGATACTCTGCATTAATCATTTTAGGCTTACCAATTGCGGCAATTAAAATATCAGCTTCTCTACAACTAGCTTTCAAATCTTTTGTTTTAGAATGACAAATTTCTACGGTGCAATTTTTTTCCAATAATAAAAGAGCCTGAGGTTTTCCCACAAGTATGGAGCGGCCAACCACAACTGCTTTTTTACCGGCAATATCTGTGCTTAAATTTAGCTGTTCACAAGCCCTTTCAATGAGTTTCATCACACCAAAAGGAGTGCAGGGTCGCGGTGCAGGTGCTGCTCTAAGCAATAAACCCTGATTCATTGGATGTAAACCATCGGCATCTTTCTCCGGCGAAATTGCCAGTAATGCAGAAAATTCGTTTAAAGTTTTTGGAAGTGGCAGTTGTAAAAGTATGCCATCAATTTTTGGATTAGCGCCAAGAGAATGTAACTTGTCCTGCAGTTCTTGATCGCTAATTGAGGCTGGTAATATTAAATCAAAAACAGCAATTCCACATTCTTTTGCCTTTTTACTTTTTGATTTTACGTAAAGATGGGAGGCGGGATTATCTCCTACTAGAACCACTGCCAGCCCGGGAGCTCTTCCCAATTTGGGGGCAAGAATAGACACTTCTTCTTTTAATTTTAATTGAATTTCTTGGGCTAATAGCTTGCCATCAATGACAACAGCGCTCACTTTCCTCTCCCGTTAATGCTTAAAACACGAGAAAAACTAACACCATTTTTAAGAAAACTCTAGGGTTGTTGTGAATATTTGTGGTTGGTAATTAGGTAGCTGTGTCACAGAAAATAGCTGTAAGGCAGGTTTTATGCCTGCCCGGAATACCTAGATAGAACGGGCAGGCATAAAACCTGCCCCTACACTTTTCAATTAATTCGCCGTAGCAAGCTTTGGTGATACTGTATTGGTTTTTCCAATTACTGGAGTGTTAATTACCAATGCTGTGGAATTTTCCAGCCTTTGCCATTCGATTTGTAGATTTTTTGTTTCAACAAGAAAATACTTGGAGATAACTTCCATTAGATCTTTTTTGAAAAACTCCATGTCTTTTGCAGTCATTCCTGAACGATCCTGAACAAGAACCATTTGCAATCTATTTTTTGCGGTTTTATGAGAAAGCTTTTTTCTTATAAATAATGCTTTTAAATTCTCTAACACAATCCTTATTCCTTACATAAGTTTTACTAAAACAATCCCTTACGCAACTCTTAATCTCTTTCCTAATCTTGCCCAAATGCTAAGATTAAAATCCATTTCGGCTTCAGGAGTATCTGCCCCTGTTAGCCGATCGGCAATTGCCATAAACGACTTAGAGGCTCTTGCTTTAGGAGTATAAACAATAGGCTCACCAGTATTAGCAGAGATTACAATATCATTATCTCTTAGCACTAATCCTAGCTGTGGGATACCTAAAATATCGATCACATCCTGGGGCGACATCATGTCTCCTCTTTTAACCATGTCTTTATCAATTCTGTTAATAATTAAACTGGGTTCAAGCCCCTGAGCAGTTAACAATCCTACCACACGATCGGCATCTCTTACTGCAGCGACTTCTGGAGTTGTAACCACAATCGCTTCATCAGCACCGGCGCAGGCGTTTTTAAAACCCTGCTCGATTCCTGCAGGTGAATCGATTAAAATAAAATTAAATTCATTTTTAAGGTTTTTTATTAAATCGGCCATTTCCGTGGGACTCAGAACGTCTTTATCATCAGTTTGTGATGCCGGAAGAAGGAACAAATTATTCGATTTTTTAGACTTAATTACAGCTTGTTGAGGCTTACAAACCCCTTTAATCACATCTACAATATTAAAAACAATTCTATTCTCTAAGCCCATGATCACATCAAGATTTCTCAGTCCAATATCAGCATCGATAACGAGCACGCGCTTACCTTTAAGCGCCAAAGCAGCACCAAGATTAGCTGTAGTTGTTGTTTTGCCAACTCCACCCTTACCAGAAGTAATTACAATTGCACGTCCTGACATACTCACTCCTTACTTAATAATATAAATTTTCTATCTAAATCTTTTACCAAAAACTGCCCTGGGATTATAAGCTTCTACTATAATTCTTCTATTTTCAATTCTGGCAATTTCTGTTCCTTTAACCACAACATCATTTCCTCTTGAGATAACAGAACCAATTCTTAACTGAACCGGTTGCATTTGTAGAGCAATAATTACTCGATCAAATGCCTCATCATCATAAGCCGAAGCATGTGCAGTTCCGCGAAGACTTCCTAATACTATGATATCGCCACCGGCCACAAGATCTGCTCCAGGATTTATATCTCCAATAACTATAAGTGAAAATGGAGTTTCCAATCTTTGTCCAGAGCGTAGTGTTCCAAAATGAATTTTAGCATTGGCCTCATCATCATAGAAAACATCTTCTCCTAAAAATTTTGCCGCTCTGCTGCTATATTTTTTGGTAAATGATCCCTCAAAAGAATCTCCCGAACTTGAAGAATTTTTATCAGAAAGCAGCTCATTTTTCAGACTCTCTAAATTATTATTAATCATTGAAGAAATAGAAGACTCAGGATTTTCAGGCATAATTTGGTTATGTAAGTTTTGTTCGGAACTTCCCAAAACTTCTTTAAAAAGATTGATTGTTACTCCGGGCTTCTTTGTAGAAGTTTTAATTGTGATGCTTTCCAAGGATTCTCCTTCTGTTGTAGTTCTTAGCGTTGGCAGACGTTGATGTTTTCGTTTTTTTGTTGCTATTTCTATTCCGTAAGAATTTCTCAATAAATCTTCCAATTCTTTGCTCTGCTCTATAGAGGGCAGTCGATCTAACCATTCAATAAAAAGTTCCCCGCCTTCAAAAAATTTTCTTCTTCCACCCAAAAAACTTTCCAGTTCAGTTAAAATTAATGCCCATTCGATTTTGCCATCAATGCGCAAAACCAAACCATCTTCTGTTCCTCGAGCTGAAAGAATTTTGCCTTCAGCATTGCCGTTAACATCACTGGGAAGTGTTGTATTCTTATAGTCTTTGGATAAAATATCGGATTCTGGGGATTGTCCTTCGCTGGCGCCAGTAGTCTCTGTCACAAGGTTACCTCATCGTTATTTTCAGCTGCTGCTTCAAGCGACTTATAGCAATAACGCAATTGCAGAGTCAAGAAATTTGAAAAAAAAGATAAAAAAAAGTAAGTCTCTTTTTAAGTATTTAGTTAAACTTAAGCAGGACATAATCCCTATGGAAAAAGTGCGTTGTAGATTTGCTCCCAGCCCAACAGGCTACCTTCATTTAGGTGGAGCTAGAACTGCTTTATTTAACTATCTCTTTGCTAAAAAAAATAAAGGCACTTTTATTTTACGAATTGAAGATACAGATACCGAAAGAAACAGCGAAGAAGCGACGCAAGCAATTTTTGCCGGTCTGGAATGGTTAGGTTTGGCTTTTGATGAAGGCCCCTACTTTCAATCAAAACGACTTAATATTTATCAGGAGTATGCAAAAAAACTTCTCAGTTCTGGCCATGCCTATCGTTGTTACGCTACTTCTGCTGAATTGGAAGAAATGAGAAACAAACAAAGTGCTGAAGGGAAAAAACAAAAATACGATGGAAGATATCGGCCGAAGGAAATAACGCCTCAACAAACTGAACTACCCAGCGCTAACTCAGAAAAACCTTTTGTCATTCGTTTCCGACATGAAGAAACTGGAAAGACAGTTTTTAATGATCTTGTTCTAGCAGAAATTTCCACACCCAATGAAGAATTAGAAGATTTTGTAATTATCAGAAGCAATGGAGAACCGACATATAACTTTGTAGTAGTCGTTGATGATATTGAAATGAAAATTAGCCATATTATCAGAGGAAATGATCATGTTTCCAATACTCCCAAACAAGTAGCTCTTTACCTGGCATTTGGCGTTAATCCGCCACAATTTGCCCATGTGCCGATGATTCTTGGGCCAGACAAACAAAAGCTTTCTAAACGCCACGGTGCTACTTCCGTCATTGAATATAAAAAAGAAGGTTACTTACCAGATGCGATGCTGAATTATTTGGCCCGTTTGGGTTGGAGTCATGGTGATCAAGAAATTTTTACTAAAACAGAATTAGAAAATGCCTTTGAAATTAAAAATATTGGGAAAAGTGCTGCCGTATTTGATTTTAAAAAATTAGCTTGGGTCAATGCCGAACATATCAAAAAAACAAGCGCTAACGATTTAATAAATTTTTGTTTAGAATTTCTAGAAGGATATAATGTAAAAAAATCAGACTCTGGTTTAATAAAATTAATCGAGAATCTTAAAAGCAGAAGCCAAACCACAAAAGAAATGGCCAGTTCCTGCATTTGGTATTTAACTAAAGATGAAGCTTTTACAATTAATGTTGAGGAATTTAAGGCGCACTGTCCGGAAAATATTACTTCTACTTTAAAGACCTTAGTTGAAAGATTAAATAATATTTCTGACTTTAACGAAGCCAGTGCCGAAAAAGAATTTAAAAACTTGCTGCAAGAAGCAAATTTAAAAATGCCTCAGCTTGCTCACCCTTTGCGTTTTGCCTTAACCGGCTCGCTCGCAAGTTTGCCGATTTCGGCAATTTTTGGGATTTTAGGAAAAGAGAGAACAATTTATCGTTTGAAAAAGGCGTTAGTTTGATGTAGGGGGCACCCTTCAGCGGTGCCCGGTTAACCAATATATTTTGGAATTCCGGGCACCCCTAAAGGGCGCCCCTACTAGCGAAAGAAGATACTTAATCCCAAAGCCCCTGTAATATCAGTCGTCCCATCACCAGGAGAAGGGTTCTCCCTGATTAAAGCTTGTAAAATCAGGTTTTTATTAAGACAATACTTCAGGCCAGTATCCAAATATAATTGATAGTTGGGAAATAAATTAACACTATCTAAAAGACTAGAAGCGGCAATTAGACCAAGATTTAAAGAGAACTTTTCATTTAAAGCGTATTCCAACTCCAAAAATCCTCCATATTGTTTTTGTTCATAATGCAAATTGTTAATCTCGGAATCTACAAAATAAAGATAATTTAATCCGCTATAAAGATAGAAGTTACCAAAGGATTTACTAAGTAAGATTCCAATCTGAGTATCAATGCTTTCTTGTGAAAAAGCATCTTTTCCTGTGGGTAAGCGCAAGCTGCTGATTAAGGAAACTGCTGGAGATAAACCGCCACCTTTTGACAGCAAATACTTAATGCCTAATTCTGCATCGCCTATCGCCAGTCCTTGATCGGTAATTTCAAAACTTTCCCCGTCATCATTAATTGCAGTAATGGAAAAGCTATCATGATCAACTCGGTGTCTTTTGCCTTTGGGTAAATTAAAAAGTTTATGCCATTCTTCAATTGGCTGATCACTAATGCCCCCACCCCTCCAACGCAGTTGATTTTTTAAACTAAGTTCTAAATTATCAGTAATTGAATAGGCCAAATTGAGATCTAGAACTCTATCTTCTGCATCAATTAAATAATGTTTTTTTTCATAATTAAAAGTATTGGATAGTGCAGAAATTAAATCGATTTTAAAAGTTCCTGTGGGTTCAACTTTTGGAGAAAGTGGAGTGATTGAAGAGTGCCTTAAGGCTAATGTGTGTTGATTGCCTAGTTCAATTGGGCCAAGGTGCCAGTTTTCTTGGGCGAAAGCTGAATTGATAAAGATTATGCTAAGAAAAAAAATAGTTTTATACATATTTTCTTGTAGTGGCAGGTCTTGAGCCTGCCCGTTCTATTAGGATATTTCGGGCAGGCACAAGACCTGCCCCTACAAGAAAATATACAATTTAAAAATAAAAAAGGCGACTAGACTTTCATCTAATCGCCTTAAGTGTAGGTGTAGGTAGGAGATATATTATGCGTAGACTTTTTGTTTTTGCTCAGCAGCAAGCAAATCTGGCGCCATTATCGATTCACCATGCTGGCTGAGGTCTAATCCTAAATCTTCGTGTTCTTGAGAAACCCGAAGAGGACTGATCAGATCAGTAATTTTATAAAGGATTAATGAACCAAAAAATGTATAGGCGGAAGCAATTACCATGGCTAGCAAATGCATCATGAAAACTTTTGTTTCTCCGGTAATCAAACCACCAGTTGTCGCAAATACTCCTGTAAAAAACATCCCAGCTAGCCCACCAATACCGTGGCAAGGAAACACATCAAGAGTATCATCGAGATTACTTTTTGTGCGAAGATAGACTGCAATATTGCAGATAAAACTAGCAGCAACTCCGATAAAAATACTTGATCCTACGGAGACATATCCAGCGGCAGGTGTGATTGCTACCAAACCAACTACCGCACCGATGCAAGCTCCAACAGCTGATGGTTTTTTCCCTGCCATTTTTTCAGCACAAAGCCAAGCAAGCATTGCCGCAGCACAAGCAGTATTCGTTGTTAAGAAAGCTAAGCTCGCAGTTTCATTAGCAGCAAGGGCCGATCCGGCATTAAAACCAAACCAACCAAACCAAAGCATCCCTGTTCCCAAAATTACATATGGAATATTTGCAGGACTAGATGATTCCTGAGCAATATGCGCTTTTCTTCTTCCCAGAAATAAGGCACCAGCTAGAGCTGCAATACCAGCAGACATATGGACCACAGTTCCACCAGCAAAATCTAAAACTCCCCAAGTCCTAAAGAGACCATCTGGATGCCAGGTCATATGTGCAAGTGGTGCATAAATGAACAAACTAAACAAAACAATAAAAAGCATATAGCTGGAAAACTTAACTCGCTCCGCAAAAGAACCTGTAATCAAGGCTGGAGTTATAATTGCAAACTTTAATTGGAATATTGCAAACAAAACCAAAGGAATTGTTGCTGATAAACCTGGATGTGTTGCCCCGCCAACATGATTAAGCATGAAGAATTCCATTGGATTTCCGATAATACCATGAAAACTGGAACCAAAAGCCAAACTAAAACCAACTACTATCCAAAGTAAGCTGATTATTCCCATCGCAATAAAACTTTGCATCATTGTTGAAATAACATTTTTCGAACCAACCATCCCACCATAAAAAAAGGATAAGCCAGGTGTCATCAATAATACCAATGCCGAGGCTGTCAACATCCAAGCAACATCCGCTGGATTAATTGCTCCACCTTTAATCACGGCATCCGCTGGTTGATAAAGAACACCTAACAAGGCTAAGATAATTAGCGCTGTGAAAGGTAAAATCCAGGTATTACTTTTTTTTGTTTGTGCCATATTTTTCTTCGCGTTTATAGGTATAGTTATACTGTTTTGGTTACTCATATTATGACAGCCCCATTAAATTAATAAATATCTTATTTCAAGAATGTTTAATTTTATGCCATAGCCTATTTTATAAGCAAAATTAATTGTTTTAATTTTTTCTATATGTTTTGCCTATATATGGTTCTATTACTATATTTTAGTGTAACAACTGCAATTGCTTATCTATTAAAGAATTAAGCTACATCGTTTCTTAAACCAGACATAACAATAGTATACTTTTACTTAATTAAAGGCAGAGTTATGGGCGATGATTTTTTTAAAAACTTTTTTCTTATAATATTTGGTGTAATAATTTTTGCCGGTGTAATAATGTTTTTACAAATGGAAAATAGAACTGAAGATTCCAAACAAGTAAGCAACTATCTTAAGACCAAAGGGAAAACTCCTGTGCCTTATAGTTGGAGAGACAAAATGGGTTCTGGCATTTAAAGGATCATCCTTCGCTAAAGCTACGGATGACAAGACGGATGATATAGTATTTTCTATAAGTTATGCAACATAGTAATGTAGCATAACTTATAGAAAGAACTATACAAGTTTGCAAATTTCCTCTATAATTCAGGCTCTGTTTCTCAATCCAAAAATATTAAATCATGTCCTCAAAAAAACCCCGAACAAAAAATTTCAAAAAAAATTCTTATCGTCTTCTTGCATTAATTAAGCCTCACTATAAATTGCTTTTATTGGGACTACTGGGCCTAGTTTTCGGAAGCGGAATAAATCTATTTTTTCCGGCATTTATTAGAAAAGTATTGAATAATGAAACACCTTTCAATCTGAGCACTGATTTAGGATTAATTACAGGCTTTTTAATAGCACTTTTTGCGGTTCAAGCTGTCTTTTTTTGCATTAGACATTATTATTTTCAAATTATTGGCCTAAACATAGCAAACGATCTTCGTTTAAAACTTTATCGTTCAATCATTGAACAAGATATTGCCTTTTTTGATCGTTCTCGCGTCGGAGATTTACTTTCTTCAATTTCCAGCGATACTCAACAAGTTCAGCGTGCTTTAACAATCAACATTTCTGTTGCCCTACGTTATGTGTTGCAAGTTATCGGGGGAATTATTCTAATGATTGTTATTTCGCCGCAATTAACTTTTTTAATTTTACTGGTGATTCCGCTAATTGGCATTTCTTCATTTTTTTGGGGCAAAAAGCTGCAAAAACTATCTCGTAAAATGCAAGACCTTATTGCCGAATCAAACGTTATTGCCGAAGAATCGATTACAGCAATCAGAACAGTAAAGATATTTGCCGGAATTAAATCTGAATTGGCACATTTCGGAAAATCCTTGAACGAATCTTTAGAAATAGGAAAGGAACGAACAAAAACTGCAGCGGCCTTTAGCTCGACGATGGTATTCTTAATGCATTCCGCAATTGCCTTTGTTCTTTATTATGGTGCCAAGCTTGTTTTGGGAGGCAGTTTAACTATTGGAGACTTATCAGCCTTTATTATTTACTGCGTGATTGTTGCTGTATCATTCGGATTTTTAATTAATACCTGGGATGAATTCCTTCATGCTCTGGGTGCTTCAGAAAGAATCTATGAATTTATTGATACGAAAACTGAAATTAATAGTCCTGAGAGAAATGCAGTAATTATTCCGCGGGATGTGGCAATTAAACTAAATTTTAATGATGTTAGTTTTTCCTATCCCACTAGAAAGGAAAACCTTGTTTTAGAAAATGTTTCTTTTGAAATTCCTCCGGGAAAAACATTGGCCCTAGTTGGTCCTTCTGGCTCTGGAAAAAGTACCATCGCCAGTTTAATTTGCAGATTCTATGATCCAACAGCCGGCAGTATTTTGGTCAATGCCTGGCCCCTTGATTCCTTGGATCTCAATGAATACTACAAATGCTTGGCAGTGGTGGCGCAGCAGGTGCAAATATTTTCTCTCTCGATTAAAGAAAATATTTGTTACGGAAGTCCAGGAGTAAGCGAAGAACAACTTATTGAGGCCTGTAAATCAGCTAATATCTACGATTTCATCCTCAGCCTTCCAGAAAAATTCGCAACTAAAGTTGGAGATAAAGGGATTCAACTAAGTGGTGGCGAGCGCCAAAGAGTAGCAATTGCCCGGGCGATTCTAAAAAATCCTTCTCTACTAATTCTAGATGAAGCCACTTCGGCGCTTGATAGTGAAAATGAAAGGCTGATTCAAGAATCACTGGAAATTCTCAGAAAAAACCGAACCACAATAATCATTGCCCACCGACTCTCTACTGTACAAAACGCTGATTTGGTTTTAGTTTTAAAAGAAGGCAAAATTATACAACAAGGAACTCATTTATCGCTTATCAAAGAAGAAGGTTTGTATAAGACTTTGGTTGAGCAACAGGAATTGTTGCAGTAGGGGCAGGTTTTATACCTGCCCGGAGTTCCAAAAAATGTGTTGTAAGACGGGCACCCATAAAGGGCGCCCCTACATTTTTCAATTTTAACTTACAAAATTTGAGTAACTGGTTATTTGCGAAACCTGAATCGGTCGAACATACTCTGGGTTATATATATTTTCTTTTTTATTTTCCAGATATTCTTCAGCACCCAAAATATCTATCGCCTCTTGAAACAACTCTTTATTGCTTACAGCCCGAGTACCAAAAATTGCAAATTCATTAGACCAGTTTACCCCATCTAAAAGCTTTTGTAAGTTACCTGACATAGTATTGATTTGCTTAGCACTTATTTCTTGGGCCTGTTGATCAAATTTAAATAAATCAGCTCGAGTAAATGCAGAATTTGGGGAAATTTGCCGACTAGGCAATTCGGATAAGAAAAGACTTTTGTATGGAAAATGCCCCTGGGCAAAGGACGGCATTCCTCGTTGTGATGCTGTAATTGTTAAAGGAAAACTTTTAATAGACAACCCTTGTTCAAGAGCAATTTTATTTTGATTTGCTACAATTTTTTCTAAAGTTTCATTTTGAAAACAAGCATCATAAAATTCTATATCGCTACGGTCTAAATTAGCCATCCGAAATTCAGCAAGTTCTTTTGCAGAAAGATTGAATGAAGAATCAATCAAATCATTAACATTAGTTCCAGTATGGCCCTGACCTAACCAAAATCTTTCAGGACCACCATGTCCTCTAAATAAAATTACTCTTTGATTTTGGGAATCCTCTATATTCAAAACATTTTTTTTAAATTTTTCACGGACAATTTCAATATTGTCTGAATCGTAAGATCCCTGAACAATCAATTCATGATCTTTTCCAGTATTCATTTGAAATTTTTTCGCAAAATCAGTTACCGATTCAACATCAAAATCTGGAGCAACTATAGAAATTAACTTTTGATCTTTGCCAAAGACAGTTTTTTTCGCATTTTCTCCGCTAATTAAGGATTTTCTTTCTTCCCAGATTTTTTCTGCTATGTTTAAACTGGCTTTTTCAATTAATTCCGGTTGCGTTTTTGCCAATTGATCCCATTTCCCCACATTAAAATTTCTCAGTTCACTAAGATAGTTAATCAAAGGATGAGAAATCAATAACAACTCTTCTTCTTTTAGTTTACATTCCGGCAAAGTAGCAATTTTCTTGGCAAGTAGATTAGCTAATCGACTATCATTGCCCCGAAAACACTCTCTTTGCCAAAGTAGATATTGATTCTGATTCTCAATTATTGCATCACCTTTAGGAGCATTTCTAATAACAAAATTTTCATTAGCAGGATCTAATGACAAATTACCCGGATAAGCACGATCGCTTACTATCTTTGCAACAGAATAATCCTGAAGTAATTCTTTTGAGTTACGAAAACCATCTAATGCTAATGCCCGAAGAGGATTGCCTAATCCATAATTTTGCCTGATAAATTCAGCAGCTCCAGGAATTTTTCTTTGTTCTAGCATTGCTAAAACAACACTTTCAAATGCAAAAATATCACCTTGTACAATCATTTGTCGATCAACTCTTTTTTCATTTTGTTCTGGAGTTAATTGATTGGCCGGATCATTTTCCACTCCCTGCAGAAGAAGAGTTCTTCGTTCCTGAATGACTTGGTTTCGCATCTGGCTCAGGTCTTCCAAGACATTTTCAGGTAACTCAATATCCTCTCTATGAGCTAAAACAAAAATTGCAACTTGTTTTGAAGTTATATCACTTTTGTCATCTAAGAATTGTTCTTTCAATTCTTCATAGGTATCGGGCAAATCAATTCCTGGTAATTTTAAATCTTTTCTTTGTGATATTAAAAAATAAAGAGTATCTTGTGAAACTTCCTCTATGACGGAAGTAATTAGAGTTTCGTATCCTTTACCAACTGGAATCTGTTTATTCCGTGCAAACATAAGTAATAATTTATTTTTCGCTGTCTCAGAGGGATCCAATGCCAAACATGTTTTAAAAAACTCAGGTGTTACAACGATTGCTCCCTTCGCTTGAGAAATACTGGAATAAACAACATGTACTAAATGCTTAACTTTCTCATTAGAAACATTATTATTTTCTTTCAGAGTTGCTGAAAGCTTATCAACGTGAGTTTTAATTTCTTCGCTAAATTTACAATATTTTTTTGCCTCTTCCAATTTCTTTGAGTAATTGATGCTTTCAATTTTTTCTGGCAAAGCTGGAGTTATTACTGGTCCTTCTTCTTCTATCTTGCTCGGTAATGCTACTGGGGCTGGCCTTTTATTCTGTGGATTTAGTTCTAGTTCCTGAGACATATGATTTCTCCGCTATAAAAGCACTTTAAATTCTAGTTATATCTTTAACTTATAATATTTAAGAAAAATAATGTGACAAATACTCTACTAAATTCAATTATTTCAAACTCTTAAGTTTTTAATGCCTTTTCATAAATAGACTTTGATGCTATTAATCCCCGCCCCTTTATTAGCTTTAAATACAAAACTGGAAACAATGTCACTAGATTCTGAAACACTTGCCTTATTAACAAAGGAAGAAGAGCTTTTTAAAGAGATTGAGTCTTCTATTGAAGAACAAATCATCCAAGCTAAAAGTCAACTGCAAAACAAATCCATAAAAGCAAAAAGACTAACTTCAGAACTTGTTGCCACACGTCGAGAAGAAGAAAAACAGCAACTGGCCTCAGACGAAGCCGTATCACATAACCTTAGAGATTTAAAAAAAGATGAACTTAAAAATTTAGATTCTTTAAAAGACAAACCTTATTTTGCCCATCTAATTCTGGATGAAGACGATGGACGAAAAATAGAATTTTTCCTAGGTACTACCAGCAATAGTGATTGCCGAATTATCGACTGGAGAAAAGCTCCAATTTCTAAACTCTATTATGAATATAAAGAAGGTGAAGAATATTTTGAAGAAATACAAGGTAGAGATCGTAGTGGAAAAATAACATTACGAAATAAAATTGATATTGAAAAAGGTTCCTTAAAAAGAATCAGCTGCCGCTATGGAACATTTTATTCCAGCGAGCAAGGTTGGCAACTTGCAGCTGGGTCCGGCTCAAATCAAGGAGTTAGTTCAAGAAATTATGGCAAACTGCCCGATGTGCTTTCCTTAATTACCGCAGAGCAATTTCGCACCATCACAGAAGATTCCCAAACTGCTATCTTGATTCAAGGAATCGCTGGATCGGGAAAAACCACAGTCGCCTTACATCGCCTTGCTTGGTTATTACATGAGGATAACTCTGATTTAAAAGCTAAGGAAGCGGTAATCGTAGTTCGCAGTTCCGCACTTCGTGCTTATATTGCCGCCGGTCAGGATTCTTTAGATCTAGGTGGCGTTCCGGTATTAACATTTAAAGAATGGTGCAATCTTACATTAGCTCGCAGCCTTCCTCTTGAATTTTCTGTTAATGGAAAAATTAAACGCCCCAATCATCCCACTCCGACAGATGTGCGTCGAGTGCTGGCCGCAATAGCAATTTTAAAAGTATTCGAAATTCATTGTAAAATAAAACACCTTAACAATAAAACGGGACAGCCTTTAAATATTATTCAAGTGTTGCTTGATACGCTTCGTGATACGGAAAGCATCTTAGCACAGGAAAATCTATTCTTTATCGATAAAGATACTTTAGAGCTGACCGCAGATTATTTAGAAAGAATGTTTTATGAGAATTTAGTAGATCCGGCAGTTGATGGATTACTTGTGCATGCCACTAAACTCGTCAAAGGTCAGATTATGCTTCCCTCTCAAGCTCCTGGCTTATATCGCCACATTATTGTCGATGAAGTGCAGGATTTCACAGCCGCGGAGCTAGCCGCTTTAGTCGGAGGAGTAAATAGCCTTGATCAATTAACACTTGTCGGAGATTCCAGTCAGGCCATTGGAGCAGAAGGGGCATTTATTGGCTGGGAAAAATTACGTCAACACTGGAACCTTGGTTCTGAACATTCTCGTTTTGTTTCCCTTACCGTAAGTCATCGCTCTACATTACCAATCATGCGCCTAGCTGATTTTGTCAGTGGTCATAATCGAACCCAAGAAGGAAAACCGGGCAATCCTCCAATTTGGTTTCACTGCTGTGATGAGAATCAAGGAGTAAGCGAAGCTCTCTCCTGGCTTACCAGAGTTACAGAGAAATTTCCAGATTCTCTTTCCGTGGTGCTTTGTCGAACGATGAAAGAAGCAACATATGTCTACAGTCTTTTAAAGCCGACTTTTCAACATGGAGTTCGCCTCGGTGATGATAACTCATTTTCTTTTGAAGAAGGAATTGTTGTGTCTTCAGTAGCAATGGTCAAAGGTTTGGAATTTCCTCATGTGCTGATTTGGAATCCTAGTGCCATTAACTACTCTGATACTCCACGACATCGCAATATGCTCTATGTGGCAATCACTAGAGCTGAGGATCATTTGTGCTTAGTTACCTGGAACAACCCTTCCCCGCTTTTACCTTCACTATATTCAAAATTTGTCCGAGGCTACGACCGAGTAACGGAAGCTAAAGAAATGGCGCAGGCGGAAAATGAAGAGCAGTATTCGGAGAGAAAGTAACATTGATATTGGAAAGGGATTATAGCAAACTGGAGCGCGGACTTTAGGGCATCTCTAAAAATTAGACAAAACAAACATCCATTTCTAAAAAACATTTTATTTTGGCTATTAACAATGTAGGGGCACCCTTTATGGGTGCCCCTACAAATTAAATTTTCGTAATTTAAACATCCTAAACAATATTCTACCTAATTTTTAGAGATACCCTTTAGTCCGCTTAGTTACAAATATTTTTAGTAAAATAAAAACAAAAGTTTGGTAATAAGCGGACTAAAGTCCGCGCTCCGAACGTGTATGCTCTACATTTCGACTCTCTGAATAACTTTTACTTTACTACCGACTCAATTACTTTAACTTTCTTCGCATTCTCTATCGCCTGTTCTGTGACCTTCAAAACATCGGCTCCGATTTTGTCAGTAGAAAGACAGACTGCCATTCTTCGATAAGGCCGAGTACTAGGTTTACCAAAAATTCTAATATCATTTCTGGGATTTGCTATCGCCTCGGCAATGCCGCTATAAGTTGGCGCTCCTCCATCTTTTTCCGCAAGCACTACTGCACTTGCTCCCACTTTTTCCAATACGATTTCTGATATCGGAAGACCCAATACAGCACGAGCATGCAACTCAAATTCTGATAAATTCTGTGTTCCGCCAAGAGTGACCATGCCGGTATCGTGAGGACGAGGTGACAATTCAGAAAAATAAACTCCATCTTTATTGGAAAGAAAAAATTCTACTCCCCAAATCCCGGTTCCAGTTAAAGATCTGGTAACTTTTTCGGCCATTTCTTGGGCTGCTTTTAAATGCTGCTCACTCATCGCATGAGGCTGCCAACTTTCACGGTAATCTCCCCGTTCTTGTCGATGTCCAATCGGCGGACAAAAAAGTGTTTTGCCATTTTTTTGAGTAACAGTGAGCAAAGTAATTTCCGAATCAAACTGAATAAATTCTTCAACAATTACTTCTTTAATATCCCCACGTGTTCCGCTCATCGCATAATTCCAAGCCTGCTCTATTTGCTCTGGACTCTTCACGGTGCTTTGACCTTTACCGGAAGAACTCATTAAGGGTTTTACCACACAAGGAATACCAATTTCTTTGATTGCTGTTTGAAACTCTTCCAATGTTTTAGCATAAGCATATTTAGCAGTTTTTAGATTAAGTTCCTTTGCAGCAAGATCTCTAATCGCTTTTCTGTTCATCGTAAAATTTGCAGCTCTGGCAGAAGGTACTACTTGAATTCCCTGCTTTTCATAATCATAAAATCTTTCGGTGCGAATTGCCTCGATTTCAGGAACAATAATATCGGGCTGGTGTTTAGCAACAATTCTATCCAAAGCATCGCCATCGAGCATGGAAATTATTTCACGCTCATCAGCTACTTGTTGAGCCGGAGCATTATCATAAGAATCCACAGCAATAACGTATTGCCCCAGGCGTTTCATTGCTATTACAAATTCTTTTCCCAATTCACCGGAGCCCAGTAGTAAGATTTTTTTCATTTTATTTTCAGATTATAGGAATTGTTAAAATACCCAAATATCCTATAAAAGAATTGAAATCAACGAATCCTTTGAAAAATAGTGACTGTAAATTAAACTGTGTAATTTACAGTATCGAAAAATATGTATAAATTGAATAAACTATATGTCTCTACCGGCAAGCAATACCTGTCGAGGTTTAGCTCCATCTGCCGGTCCGACAATGCCTTCTTTTTCCATTGTTTCCAGGATCCGCGCGGCACGGTTGTAACCAATACGAAAAACACGCTGCACCATCGAGGTCGAAGCAAGACCTTTTTCAATAACAATATTAACAGCCTGATCATAAAGCGGATCATACTCTTCTTGCGTTGCTCCCGGTCCCTCACCTGCTTGCTGTTCTCCTTGTTCAATGCGATCGATCATTTGTTGAATTTCTTTATCGTAATGTGGTTTTCCTTGGGAGCGTAACCATTGCACGACATCATGAACTTCTTTATCGGAAACAAAAGGAGAATGTAATCTTTTTGGTCGCCCTGCTCCGGGAGATAAAAATAATAAGTCTCCTTGACCTAGAAGCTTTTCCGCACCAGAGGCATCAAGCACCGTTCTGGAATCAATTCTGCTGGCAACTTTAAAAGAAATTCGTGAAGGAAAGTTTGCTTTAATTAGACCAGTAATAACATTAACACTCGGTCTTTGTGTAGCAAGAATTAAATGAATACCAGCAGCACGTGCTTTTTGTGCTAAGCGGGTTAAGAGTTCTTCAATTTCTCTTCCCACGGTTAACATTAAATCAGCAAGTTCATCGACAACAATAACAATTCTGGGAAGTTGTTCTAAATGTTTATTATAAGAATTTATTTTTTTAAATTCATCTTCTTCTACATCTCGATTGAGCCGGGCCTGCTCAGACATTGCTGAAACTATATCTTTTTCCTGCAGCTCGATTATTTCTTTATTCTTTTGCGTCTTTACTCCCAGCTCTTGTTGTTTGGAACTGACCAAGGCATTGTAGGAAGCAAGATTTCTTACCCCTAATTCTTTCATCAGGGAGTATCTTTTTTCCATCTCTTCCACCGCCCACCAAAGAACTCCTTTAGCTCTTTTTGCTTGGGTCACTACAGGAGCTTTAAGATGAGGAATATCTTCATAGACACTAAGCTCTAGCATTTTCGGGTCAATCATAATCAAACGTAAATCCTGCGGTGTGTTGCGATATAAAAGGCTAAGTAAGAGTGAGTTAATACAAACTGATTTTCCGGTTCCAGTTGCTCCGGCAATTAGCAAGTGCGGCATTTTAGCAAGATCGGCAATAAAGGGGTCGCCAAAAGTATCTTTGCCCAGAGCCAAAGCAATTTGATACTGCGGATCATTATAAATTGGGGTTTCTACTAAATCTCTTAAACGCACAATTTCCCGAATCGAGTTCGGCACTTCAATCCCTACTGTTCCCTTCCCAGGAACTGGAGCATAGACTCTGACACTGGCAACTTTTAAGGCCATGGCCAAATCATCGGCAAGGCTTATTACTTTTTGCACCTTCACACCAGGGGCGGGTTCAAATTCATAGAGCGTAATTACCGGACCTGGTTGCACCTCTACAACTTTGCCACCGATTTTAAAATTAAGTAAGGTTTGTTCCAAACGTCTGCTATTGGCGATTAGTTCTTGGTCATTGGGCATCGCTTTAGTGTTAGATTCTGCTTTCACCAGAAAATCCAACGAGGGCATTTGAAAGTCACGATGAACTTCCTCGCTCTCCTTTGCTTTACCTCTTAATTTTTTTTTAAGTTTCTCCAGTTTTTCTTTGGCTTCTTTTGCTGAAGTAATTGTTCTTTCTTTTCGAGAAATGATTATTTCTTTTTTGGATTTTTCCAAATCAGCTTTGGATAATTTTGGCAAATCAAGATCATTTTCCGCTTCAAACTCCGGCAGAGTAAAAACTCTCGTTTGTGTAATATCTTCCGGATCCATTCCTAAGGTAAAGGGAATATCTTTTGGCCGAGATGGAGAATCGTCTAAAAAAACTTGATTCTTTGCTTCACTATATTTTAGTCCCGGAATAAAAAACTTTAACATTGCTTTTAGGTTAGCATAAAACAACTCGATTATTTTCATGCTCACATTTGTTGCACCAGAATTAAGAGAACCAAAAGTGGGAAGGATTTTCTTGAAAACACTGAGAATTTTTGCCGGATGAAAACTACTTAAGAAACTTAAAGCAACCAATAAAGCTGTTCCGACAAGCAAAACAGTTCCTGTTTCATTGAAATAAACAATTAGCTTTAAGGCAAATTTGCTTCCGACAATTCCCCCACCAGTGAAACCATAAAATACTGCAGCTAAGGTTGCGCTGGATAAAACAAAGATCAATGAAAAAACAAGCACACGCAAAAAGAATGCAAACTTCTTTTCTGACTCTTGATAGGAGTTTGAAGAAAATACTTTGCCGATTAAAATCAAAAGCATCACAACAATAAAAGAGCAATAACCAAATAAGTTCAAAAGATAAAATGCCAGGAAAGAACCAACCTGTCCCATCATATTTTGGGCACTGAGTTTCGGAAAAACATTTAAATTAATAGTGCGAGAAACAGTTCCGGAATTTAATTCCAATTCTGAATAAATAGACAAGGCAACAAAGATGGAAAGGATAATAAATAAAAAAGAAGTCATGCTCAAACTGGAATTGAGCTTTTTACCTTTTTTTAGCGCCGGTGCTTCCTCAATTAATCTTTTTCGGGGAAGCTGTAATTCTTTTTTTCTTGTTGCTCGATACATCTTATTTTTACCATCAATAGCATTCTTAGAATTCCCCATGTTAATTAAAAAGCTCTTCCTCACTTTTGATTGATCAGCATCCTCGGGGGACACAAGATAGTAAATTAATGGGAAATCCTCTTAATTCTACAATTCATTTACTTAATTTTAGCTTAGATGCTTGAAAAGCGCCTCAAGAATTTGCATTTTATTAAAAAAAACTTGACTCAAAAAAACTTATATATATTTTCATCAACTTATGCTTTGTTTGGGCATATACTTATAAACACTTGAAAACCCTAGGTAGTGCAAAATTATGCCAAAATTATTTTCCAAATTAGACCAAGCTTTAAAAGATTTAATAGAAGCATACGCCGAGGTTGAAGAAACTCTCGAAGAAAAACATAAGGAAGATGAAGAAGCGATGTCTAGAGCATTACTGGAAGCGGTAGAAACTTCCATTGAATCTGCAATGGAAGAACATGATTATTCTTCTTCATCATTTGCCAATATTCTTTCCGTGCTCACTGAAAGTCTGGAACAATTAGATCCTACTGCTTTTGAAGATTCCGATGATGAGGAATTTGAAGTGGGAGAAGATGATTTGGAAATTGATGATGATGATATCGATGATGAAGAGTTGGAAGATTTAGATGATGAGGAAGAAGACGAAGACTAATTTTACCGGAATAAAATATTTTAAAATTTGGATGACTTATTAATTAATTCTGGTAAATGCTTTGTTTTTCTAGCATATGACGTTGGCAATTCAATTAATCTTGATGTTGCTGCAAGCTTAATTCCGGCAACAGTTCAACGACCACAATTGGGAGACAATAAAAGACAACCTAGATATTTCGGCTACGATCCTCGTCCTGTGCGGTTTACTTATAAAATTAAAAGTTGTGAAGTTATAAATTTTTTCACTGCGGAAGAGCTAGAAATCACTCTTTGGGATTTTGGCGCCATTACAGTAGGCTACAGAATTGACTTTAAAGCCGAACTTGCTCCTGCAGAATTAATCAAGCTTAGCTCTTTTCTCGATGAGAGCGAGTTGCTTGATAATGAAACAAGTAACTTATTAACTCTTTTACTGGAAGAATTAAAACCTGCCATCCAAAATCCAGCTTTGGCGGATACAATAGAACAATACGTAGTATTTCAAATCGATGAGCTCAATAAGAGCATAAGCGGTAGTGAATTACTTAAACAAAATCTAGCAAAAGATATTGCCAAGATCGCTCGCGGAGAAACTGTACAGTTATCTAAAATGTTGATTAAAGACACCTTGAAATATAACTGTTCTTACCGCTCCAACGATCTTGGAGAAAATTCTGATATTGTAATTATTGGTTGGAATGCTGCTTTAATTTATGGGGAAAGCAACGAAGAATCAAAAGAAGACTTACGTGCTGTTTTAGAGTTTATTACTGTTCAATTGCTTCAAACTCAGCTTTTAGATAAAAAATTAGATAATTATTTGGACGAAGCCTATCGCGTCTCTTCACAAAATAACCTCAATTTTCGCAATTATTTATCTCGCATCGGAGCATTACAAGTTGATGCTGCTATGGTCTTTGAGGCGGTAAATAATGCCGTTAAGTTAGTCGGCGATGAATTTCTTGCACAAGTCCATGATTTAGCTGTTATGCGCTTTGATTTACCAAAGTTGAACGTAAGCATTGAAAGAAAACTCTCTATACTACAATCAATCTATGAAAAACTAATAGATCGAAGAACTCATTTAAGATCGGAGCTTTTGGAACTGGCAATAGTTTTTTTAATTTTGATAGAAATAATTCTAAATTTTATTTAAAAAATTGGCAGCTACCTTAAGAGAGCGTTTACGATACCTCTTAATTCTTCAATTGCCGACAGTGGATCGTTTGCTCAGCTCTATTTTCTGAGATTATTTTCTTCAGGTGGAACAATCAAAACCGGACACTTAGTCATTAGCAAAACTCGATGAACAGTGCTTCCTACAAAAATGGTTCCAACCACTGTGTGCCCACGAGTTCCCATTACAATTAAATCGCAGTTTTCTTTCTCCGCAAAAGCACAAATTTCTTCAGCTATGCCTTTTTTTGAAATGATCACTTCATATCGAACTTCTCTTTCCTGAAGATATTTCCCGGCGATTTCTTTTAGTTTTGAAAAAGCTTTGTCTTGACATTTCTTATTGTAATCATCGATAGACCTTGGATCCACGAACTCAACTCCATCAATATAATAGGCCTCAAAGAGCCGATGCACATAAAGCAATATAATTTCCGATCCTTGCCATTTTTTATCCGCAGCTATTAACTCTAAAGACTCAAAAGTTGGATGAGTGATATCACAGGCGATTAAAATCTTTGAAAAATGCATAACAGTTGTTCCAGATTTTTATTGATATATTTTCAAACTGTAAAATTATTTTAATAGAAAAGGTATTTTAATGATTATGAGCCTGATCATGTTTTAATTAACAATCTCAGAGTGCGGATTTGTCTTGCAGCAGAGTATTACAAATGGATGCTACCATAATATTTAAAGGCGTTAAATTAGTCGGCGATGAATTTTTAGCGCAAGTCCATAATCAGGTTCTTTTTCTTTTACCAAAATTTTTGTTCTTCCCAGTGGAGATTTCTAATCCATCCGACCGAGACTGATTGGATAGGTATCAACTCAGCTCACAATCATTATGATTATATCAAATCATTTTTAAAATCAGTTTCACTTTCTGGTTTTTAAAAAATATGATGTTGCTCATAATTACTTTTTCTCATTTTAGATAACTTAGCGAGTCGTAAGCAAAATCAAATATCAATTAATGAGTTTTATGCCAACAATGCAAGCATTTGTAATGAAAGGAATTGGTAAGGTCGGTATGATTGAAAAATCTGTGCCTAACGAACCGGGTCCTAATGGAGCAATTATTCGCACGAGTGTCGCCTTGATTTGCACCTCGGACTCCCATACCGTGGCTGGTGCTATCGGTGAACGCAGCGATCTGACTCTTGGTCATGAAGCTGTCGGGCGTGTCTATAAATTAGGAACTGAGGTAAAAGGAGTAAAGGAAGGTGATCGCGTAGCGGTAAACGCCATTACGCCTTGTTACAAATGCGAGAACTGCCTTCGTGGATATCCCTCACAATGCCAACAAATGTTAGGAGGATGGAAATTTGCTAATGTCAAGGATGGTGTTTTTGCCGAATATTTTGTCGTCAATGATGCAGAAGCAAATCTCGCTCTTATTCCCTCAATTGTTCCAGATGAAGCGGCAGTTTATACTTGCGACATGATGTCTACAGGATTTGCCGGAGCAGAAAATGCGGCGATTCCTATTGGCGGTTCAGTTGCTGTTTTTGGTGCTGGACCGGTTGGAATGATGGCTATTGCTGGAGCACGCTTACAAGGAGCGGGATTAATTATTGCAGTTGAAAGTGTAAAGAGGCGCCAAGAACTGGCCCGTCATTATGGAGCAGATGTAATAATAGATTTTAGTAAAAACGAAGTTGTCGAGCGCATTAAAGAACTAACTGACGGCGAAGGAGTTGATTCGGCCATAGAAGCTCTTGGTTCACAAACTACATTTGAAAATTGCATCAAAGTTACACGCCCCGGTGGCACGATTTCTAATGTCGGTTATCACGGCAAAGGGGATTATTTACAAATCCCACGTCTTGCCTGGGGGGTCGGGATGGGAGATCAGTCTATCCGCACTGCGCTTTGCCCTGGCGGCAAGGAACGAATGAAAAGACTATTACGATTAATCGCAAAAAAGAAGGTCGATCCGACGCTGATGACTTCGCATCGCTTTGCCTTCAGGGAGATTGAGTATGCTTTTGATTTGATGAAAACTAAAGAAGATAATATTATTAAACCATTAATAATTTTTTAAACTAGCTTTCTTATTAACTCAATTTAATTCTCTCAAATCACGGAAGTGCTCAAGAGCGATACACATTAGACTCTTCCCTCAGAGGTATACTTTATGAAATACATTCGAGATCTTCAAAAAATAGGTTTAAAAGACATCGGACTAGTTGGTGGCAAAACCGCTTCACTGGGAGAGCTTTGTTCCAGTTTAAAGGGACAAGGAATTCGCATCCCTGATGGTTATGCGATTACAGCTGATGCTTATAAATTATTACTTGAACAAAATTCATTAGGCATCGAGCTTAGTAAGTTACTCAGTGATCTTAATATCGATGACGTTGCCGAACTTTCACGTCGAGGAAAGCAGGCTCGCACGATGATTAAACAAGTTGGGTTACCTCAAGAATTACAAGACGAGATTTGCAGTGCTTACCAAGAACTTTCTCAAAGAGCAGGAGTCGAGCAACTAGATGTTGCAGTTCGCTCCTCTGCTACTGCAGAAGATCTTCCCGATGCATCTTTTGCCGGACAACATGAATCATTTCTTAATGTTTTGGGCGAACACGATCTTTGCCAATCATGTCTGCTCTGTTTCGCTTCGCTGTTTACCGATCGAGCAATTAGTTATCGTGTTCACCATGGTTTTAAACACGAACAGGTAAAACTTGCTATTGTAGTTCAACAAATGGTTAGAGCCGATCTTGGTAGTTCTGGGGTTCTCTTTACTCTTGACACGGAATCTGGCCATCGCAATGTAGTATTTATTACAAGCGGATATGGCCTCGGAGAAAATATTGTCGCTGGCAAAATTGATCCCGATGAGTTTTTAGTGCTTAAACCAACCCTCCAAGCAGGCAAACAGTCAATCATTAGTCGCCGTGTGGGGGCAAAACAATTAAGGCTGATTTATGCAAATCACGGCAGTCAACGCACAAGCAATGTGGAAGTTTCGTTAGCGGAACGAAAACGCCTTTCTTTAAGTGATGAAAACGTAATTAAACTTGCAAAATGGGGAGTGCAAATTGAAAAGCATTACAGCACATTTCACAAACATCCGACACCGCTGGATATCGAATGGGCACTTGACGGTAGAAACAATGAGCTATTTATTCTTCAAGCAAGGCCAGAAACTGTTCATGCGCTTGAAACTAAAGCAAAGTTAGTTAGTTGTTCACTGGAGAGTAAATCACGTCCACTTTTAAAAGGACGCGCAGTGGGATCTTTAATTGGAGCTGGAACTGTTCGCTTAATCCAAAATGAACAGGATTTAGAACAATTTTGTCAAGGAGAAGTAATTGTTGCCGACATGACTTCTCCAGGTTGGGAACCGGTAATGAAAAAAGCCGCTGCGATCATCACTAATCGCGGCGGCAGAACCTGCCATGCGGCAATAATTAGTAGAGAAATTGGCATCCCTTGTGTTGTGGGCACAGGACAGGCCACTACTAGTCTTGCTCCGAACACAGCAGTAACGGTTTCTTGTGCCGAAGGTGAAACTGGGGTTGTTTATGAAGGGATTCTTCCTTTTAAACAAAAGGAGATCGACCTTTCCACATTCCAGCAACCAAAAACTCAAATTATGTTAAATGTTGGAAATCCTGCAGAGGCTCTTAAGCTTTCGCTGCTTCCTTCTGCCGGAGTCGGACTGGCACGACTTGAATTTATCATTAGTGAGCATGTTAAAGTTCATCCCCTTGCCTTTATTTATCCAGAAAAAATTTTAGATGCCAAAGAGAAAGAAAACATTAATGAACTTAAACAACAATTTCCTCCTGCGGAGAGTTACTTTAGCGAAAAACTTGCCGAAGGTGTTGCGATGATCGCCGGAGCATTTTATCCACGACCGGTAATTGTTCGTTTTTCTGATTTTAAAACAAACGAATATGCTTCACTATTGGGGGGTAAATACTTTGAACCCAAGGAAGAAAATCCAATGATTGGGTTTCGCGGCGCTTCTCGCTATTATAGTGAACAGTATCGAGTTGGCTTTGCTCAGGAATGTTTAGCGCTTCGATACGTTAGGGAAGAGATGGGACTTAGCAATGTTCAACTAATGATTCCTTTTTGTCGCACCGTAAAGGAAGCAGAACTGGTGATTGCAGAAATGGCAAAAAATGGTTTAAAACGAGGTGAAAATAATTTAGAAATCTATATGATGTGCGAAATTCCGTCTAACGTAATTTCTATTGATCTCTTTGCTCCCCTTTTCGATGGTTTTTCTATCGGATCAAACGATCTGACTCAACTTACACTTGGTATCGATCGAGACTCAGAAATAGTCAGCCATATTTTTGATGAACGCGATCCCGCTGTCTTTGAATTATTTCGACAGGCTATTCGTGGTGCTAAAAAGGCTGGAATCAAAATTGGGATCTGTGGTCAAGCACCCAGTGATTATCCTGAGGTAGCACAATTTTTAGTGAAAGAAGGCATAGATTCCATCTCCTTCTCCCCCGACTCTATTTTTTCAGGAATATACCAAGTTCTCAAAGCGGAGGAAAAAAAATGAAAATCGCTTTTTTTGATCTGCACAACTTTGAGCGCAAGTTTTTTGAAGAAGCACAAGGCAAAAAACATGAAATCAACTTTATTGAAACTCGCTTAACATCTAAAACAGCGGCACTTGCCAAAGGCCATCAATGTGTATGTTCTTTTGTCAATGACAAGTTGGATTCTGAAACAGTTAGACTTCTTGCCCAGGAAGGAATTAAATTAATTGCTCTGCGCTCAGCCGGGTATAATCACGTTGATATCCAGGCTTGTCAAAAAAATGGAATTACGTTAGTGCGTGTCCCTGCTTATTCGCCCCATGCCGTAGCCGAGCATGCACTTGCACTTATTTTATCACTAAATAGAAAAATTCATCGGGCCTATCAACGAGTACGCGAGCTTAATTTTTCTCTAGATGGTTTAGTTGGTTTCGATCTTAATGGAAAAACAGTGGGCATTGTTGGAACAGGGAATATCGGTTCTGTTTTTTTAAAGATTATGCATGGACTTGGTTGTAATATTCTAGCTAACGATCTAATCCAAAATAAAGAGCTTATTGAAAACTATCAAGTAAATTATGTCGATCTGGAAACTATCTTATGCAAATCAGACATCATCTCATTACACGTACCACTTACACCGGAAACACGTCACATAATTAACTCAACAACGCTTGCAAAAATGAAAAAAGGCATGATGCTAATTAATACCGGACGGGGAGCGCTGATTGACACAAAAGCTCTTATCTCAGCATTAAAATCAGGTCAAATTGGGGCCGCCGGCCTTGATGTCTACGAGGAAGAAGAAGGAATTTTCTTTATGAATCTCTCCGATCAGATGCTTAACGATGATATCTTGGCAAGATTGCTAACATTTCCTCAGGTGCTAATTACCTCACATCAGGGATTTCTTACTAAAGAAGCTCTGACAAGTATCGCAAAAACAACGATTAAAAACATTTCCGATTTCGAAGATGGGTTGCCACTAATCAACGAAATAAAAATAAGCTCTAGCATTGCTAATAATTAAAATTTGCTAAAAACTCGTCATTAAACGTTTTAGACCTGTTCAACAATTATTTTTATGATTATGAGTTTTATCATAATTACTAAAAACTGACTGAGTGAAATTACCTCCAGCTTTTTATTATCAGCTGCTAACTCAAGGGCAGTTTACGATTCTGGAGAGAGGGAATGCTCAACATCATATTTTGCATAAACCCTCCTTTTTATTATTCTTAGTCATTACTAAGTTTATTAAGTTTCTATCAAACTAAGTTCTTAGGAATTATGAGCTTGATCATGTTTTATTTAATAATTTCATGAGAAATGCACTTTAGAGCTTGAAAATTCTGAGAGCAAAGTGTTTGATATCAGAATTTTTAAGAGATTGAGCTTTTTAGATTTCAGCACAGTTTAATAAAAATTACCTATCGATTATAAAAAACATGAACAACAAGAAAAAAAATAAGGAACAGGGAATTAATTATTTAGAAGAAGAACGACAATTTATGGTGACAAACCATATCGCGGCTAGAGGAATTGTCGATCCCAACGTATTACAAGCTTTTGCCAGCGTTCCTAGAGAAGCATTTATCCCAAAAGATTTGGTTGATTTTGCCTATCATGATACCCCACTGCCAATTGCAAAGGGACAGACTATTTCGCAACCTTTTATTGTTGCTTTGATGACTCAAGCTCTGGAACTAAAGCCAGAGGATCGAGTCTTAGAAATTGGCACCGGTTCCGGTTATGCCTCAGCAATCTTATCTTGCATCGCTAATGAAGTATTTACTGTGGAACGACATCGGGTTCTAGCAGAAAGTGCTCAAGAAAAATTCAAAGTACTTGGCTATACAAATGTCCACGTTCTTTGTGGTGATGGCACATTGGGTTGGCCTGATTACGCTCCTTTTGATGCAATAGTTGTTGCTGCAGGAGGACCGGAAGTTCCACAATCTTTACTTTCACAACTTGCCATCGGGGGGCGTTTAGTTATCCCTGTTGGCCAGGAAGAGAGAACACAACGTTTACAACGAATTATTAGAGAAGATCATAACAGTTATCGGAAAGAAGATCTGGGAGGAGTTCGCTTTGTTCCTTTAATCGGTGAAGAAGGTTGGCGGGATCAGTTGCCAGCAACCGCTACTAAATCACTTTTGCATTCAAAAAAGCCTCCAAAAACAAGCAAACTGATCAAAGAAACCGTAACGCCAATTGAGTCAATAGAAAATGCCGATATCGGGGCACTGCTTGAGCGTATTGGCGATTCTCGAGTTGTGCTCATTGGGGAAGCAACGCACGGCACTTCAGAATTTTATCAAATGCGTGCCGAAATCACTAAACAATTGATTAGCAAAAAAGGCTTCAAGATAGTTTCCATAGAAGGTGATTGGCCTGATGCTGCCCAGATTAACCGCTATGTTACTGCTCGGAAACCTCTACCATCAAAATGGGCACCCTTTACTCGCTTCCCTACTTGGATGTGGAGAAATAGAGAAGTTGTTTCTTTTTTGGAATGGCTTCATAATTTCAATATGCAAAAGAAAGAAAGAAATACTTTTGCCGAATTCTATGGTTTGGATCTTTACAGTTTGTTTTGTTCAATTGATGCAGTTCTTGCTTATCTACAAAAGATTGATGTCGATGCGGCCAAAGTTGCACGTGAACGTTACGGTTGTTTAAGTCCTTGGCAAAGAGATCCTGCTAGTTATGGTCGGGCTGCAATTAGTGGAAAATACAAGAGCTGTGAGCGAGAAGTTATTTCAATGCTTCAGGAGATGTTAGAAAAACGTCTTGAATATTTACCACAAGATGCTGCCGATTATTTTGATGCCGTGCAAAATAGCAGGTTAATTGCCAACGCTGAGCAATATTATCGTGCGATGTATTACGGAGGAGCTTCCTCCTGGAATCTGCGTGATCGACACATGTTTGATACACTTCTTAGCTTATTATCCTTTCACGGAGATGATTCAAAAGCAGTTGTCTGGGCACACAATTCCCATGTAGGTAATGCTCGGGCTACTGAGATGAGTTCCAGGGGGGAATTTAATATTGGTCAATTATGTCGTTCTGAGTTCGGAGACAAAGCCTTTGCCATTGGTTTTGGAACTCATTGTGGCATTGTTGCTGCAGCAACTGATTGGGGAGGAGAAATGGAATTAAAGAAAATTCGTCCTTCTCATGCTGAAAGCTATGAAAGACTTTGCCATGATGCAGAAATAAAATCGTTTTTCCTGCATTTACGAAATCCTGCTAACACTGAACTCCGCGAACAGTTAATGGAGCCACGTTTAGCACGAGCAATAGGAGTAATCTATCGTCCGGAAACTGAACTCCAAAGTCATTATTATCAAGCCATCATGCCACTACAATTTGATGAATATATCTGGTTTGATGAAACTACTGCCGTTAATCCTTTTGATCATCCGGTCATTCACGGTCTTCCCGAAACTTTCCCTACAGGCTTATGATTTAGGATATATATTTTTTGGTCACCCAGTAGTTTTAAGTAAGAAAGATCTGTATTTTCCAAAATACTTTTTGTGCAAAAATGGAAACAGTTATGATTTTCATCATAACTACTCCACCTAAAGCATGACAGTATTCGAGAAATATTTTTATTTATTTTACCGAGAGTTTTTTATGCAAATGCCTTTAGAAATATCTTTTGAAAACACTGAACGATCAGCTGCCGTAATTGCTAAAATTGAACAAAAAGTGGTAAAACTTCAAGGATTTTATAAAGGGATTATTCGCTGCCGAGTTGTCGTTACTGCTGCACATCATCATCAACATAAAGGCAAACTCTATCATATTCGTATCGATCTTACAGTCCCGGGGGGTGAGATTGTTGTTAATACAGAAGCATCAAAAGAACACGCACATGAAGATGTGTATGTGGCATTACGCGATGCCTTTGATAAAGCAAAACGTCAGTTGGAAGATTTTGCACGCAAACAACATGGACAAAGCAAACATCATGAAGCACATTTAGAAATAAACGAATAGTAAAGTATTAAAAATTTATTAACAAACTGTGTTTCACTCAATTTCATCTTGTAATAACGAACACTCTAATTTCCCATGCGGCACAACATTCTGCGTAATTCAGTCAACGATCTGCTGTTAATCACATCATTTTTCTCAACCCAACCTCGTCTTGCTTGACCAATACCATAACTCATGAAATCAAGATCGCTAATGTTGTGTGCATCTGTAGAGATAACTAACTTTACACCAAAATCCTTGGCCATACGGCAATGGATATCAGAAAGATCGAGTCTATCGGGATGGGCATTTATTTCCAAAAAACAGCCAAGCTTTTTTGCTGCTTTTAGAATCTTTTCCATGTCCAGTTGATAAGCTTCGCGCACACCAATTAAACGTCCCGTAGGATGACCTAAAATATTAAAATAGGGGTTGTGCATCGCTCGAATAATTCTTTCTGTTTGTTTTTCTTGCGAAAGATTGAATTTGGAGTGAATCGAACAAATCACAACATCCATTTCCTTGAGTATTGAATCAGGTAAATCTAAGGTGCCATCCTCCAGGATATCCACTTCACAACTCTTTAAGATAGTAAATCCTTTAAGTTCCTTATTGATTCTAGCAATCTCGGCAAATTGCTTTAATAATCTTTTCGCTGAAAGACCATTGGCCACCGCTACAGCCTGAGAATGATCGGTCATTGCAATATAATCATAACCTTTTTTCTTTGCAGCAATCGCCATTTCTTTAATACTACAACGACCATCACTCCACTGAGAATGCATTTGCAGATCTCCCCTAATATCTTTAAGTTCAATCAGTTTCGGTTGTTTTCCTTTCTTAGCTGCTTCTATTTCTCCTGTATTTTCGCGCAATTCCGGCTCAATATAAGGCAAACCCACTGAACTAAATATCTCTTCTTCGGTTTTTCCGGCAATCCTTTTATCTCCACGAAAGACTCCATACTCATTAATTTTCAAACCTTTTTTAATGCCCAGTGTTCTGATCACAATGTTATGAGCTTTAGAGCCGGTAAAATAATGCAATGCTGCACCATAACTCTTTGGAGGCACAACTCGCAAATCAACCTGTATTCCAGAGCGGAGAATTACCGTAGAACGCGTCCCACCTTCGGCAATTACTTTTTTCACATCCTCATATTTTAGAAAATATTTAGAAACATCACCTCCTTTTTCAGCACTCACAAGAACATCTAAATCTCCAACCGACTCTCGCCTACGACGATAACTTCCAGCAACTGTCACCATCTTTACTCCTTTATATGATTTCAAATAGGAAACCAAAGGTCTGGCAATTTCATCGGCCTCAGAGAGTTTGTAGCGCTTCTGTTTATTTTTTTTTACTTTCAGATCTGCAAGAATTCTTTGTTCTGTTTTCTCGCTAAATCCTCGCAGAGTTTTAATCTTTCCGCTCAGTGCTGCCTTTTCCAAAGCCTTAAGTGTGGAAATATGCAGTTTTTCATGAAGAAGCTTGACACGATTTGGACCCAAGCCACCGATGTGTAAAAGTTCTGAAATCTCCCCACCCAGACGATGTTTGATCTTTTCTAAATCCTTTAACTCTCCGGTACGCACTATCTCAGAAATTTTTCCTGCCAAATCCTTGCCAATTCCCGGAAGCTCAGAAAGATCCGCTCCTTTTTTCAACAAATCGTAGATTGCCTGAGGCTGGCTGTTTACTACTTGAGCAGCATTTCTATAAGCACGAACTCGAAAAGGATTGGCTGCTTCTATCTCCAAAAGATCCGCATAATCATTAAAGACTTTTGCTATATGAGCGTTATGAACGGGCATCTGCTTAAACCCTTACTGGTATAACCAGCACTGGACATTCTGTTTGTAAAAGAACACGCTGAACTGTACTGCCAAGAAATAAGGCTTTAAAAACCGTGTGTCCTCTGCTTGAGATCACAATTACTTCCGAAGCATGTTCTTTTGCATAATGACAAGCCATATCACCTGCCGTATTCAGTGAAAGTACAACTTCTGCAATAATTTTTCTCTCGGGGAAATATTGTTTTGCAATACTTTCTAGTTTTAGCTGAATTTCTTTTCGATTTTCTTCGTAAAGTTCCATTCCAATCGGTGGTGTTGGCAGATCCGGAGATGAAACAGGTGCAGGGAAATATTGATAAACATAGAGCAAGCGAATTTCAGCGTTTAAAAGACTACGATCTGCTGCAATAAATTTAATAGCCTGATAAGAAGCTTCAGAAAAGTCCGTCGTAATAAGAATTTTTGAAAAATTCATATTTTTATACCCCTAGAATGTATAATAATGATAAATACTTTTCTCAAGATAAAATATCTATTAATATGATGTTCCTCACAATTTTTATAAAATACTACTCTACCTAAACATTGTTGCAAAAAACCTGCATACAACTATCTAAATCCCACAATTCTCCTCGCGATTTATTGTCTTAGGATGAATAAAATATCATTAAACTTAGCTAAATAAGCTTTTTTGCTTTTCAAATTAAAATTCTAAATACGTTGCCTCTAGAGGTTTAAAAATGTGATCGCCAAAGAATCCGTAATATTAAAAGAAAACCTAATAAAATTATAAATCAATGCACCTTAATTCTGCTTCCATCCGTGAGTCGATCGCTTGGATGGAGAACAATATTGTCTCCTTCCTTTAATCCTTCGACTATTTCTGTCTGTAAGCCATTGGAAAGCCCAAGCTTAACTGGAATAAGATGAGCTCTATGGCCTCGGACAAGAAAGGCTACCCAAGAATCTCCATTACGAAATAGTGCTCCTGCCGGCACACTAATAACATTTTTTCTTTCTGCGATAATTATCTTTGCTTCCACTCGATAAGCATCTTCCAATGTCAAACGTTCTTCCAATGGATTAATAAGATCAACAATAATGTTTACTCTTTGTTCCTCCACCCCAAGAACGGAGATTTTAGTAAAGCCGGAAGGTTCACGGAGTCTCACCCTGCCTTCGAGTGGTTTCTCTCCACCCCAATACTCAAAAATAACTTTCTGCCCCGGCTCAATTCGAACAGCATCTCGTGAAAGTACCTCTACCTCACACTCGATATCATTAGGATCCCCTATCTCCAGAAGTTTTGTCCCAGGACTAACTACTGTAGAACTCTCTTGAAAAACCCGAAGCACAACTCCCTTAATTGGAGAAGGGATTTCGAAACGATTTGCGTTTTCTGCATGTTTACTTGATGTATTTTGCATCAAAGCTGCCTGTGCTTGATTAATCTCAAAGTTGGAAATTTTTAATGAAAAATCTGCAGCCCTTAGTTCAGCTGCTGCAATTTGCTCCTGAAAATTTAGCTTGTCAAAATCTTGCTTGGAAACAGCACCGGATCCGGATAGTAGAGTTACTCGCTTTAATTCTTTTTCTGCTTGTTGGTGCAGAACACCGGCCTTATCCTTTATCGTTATTGCACGATCTTTTGCCGCCTCCGCTGCTGCAAGTTTGGCCTCGGCTTCAGAACGAGTGCGTACGTCAAGAAGCGCTGGATCAAAGGGCTCAATAACAGCAATGGTACTTCCTTCTTTTTCGATTTTATCCCCTGCTTTCAATTCAATACGTTCCAATCGACCTTCTATGGGAGCTGAAATAGTATAGCGTTCTTTTACTCTGGTCTTACCTTCGTTATTAACTGTAATGAGTAGATCTCTGCGCTGTGCTTGAGCGAGATCTACTTCCACTGGCTTGGGAAAAAACGCCCAGATAATAAGTAAAACGAAAATTATGCAGATTGCAAAAATTTTTATTTTTGTTTGATTATTACTCATTATTCTATTGTTTACTTTTATTCACAACTTTTTAATACACCGACAAGATCTAAGCGATCAAGCATTTTTCTCATTAAAAAAGCTGAAAGAATAGTGGCGCAACAGGTAACAACAGCGGCAAAGCCGTAGGTGGACCGCTCGATAATCAGCGGAATCCGAAATAACTCTGTATCAAAGGTAGTCATAATTAAAAAAAATGCCAGCATCCGACCTAAAACTAAGCCTATTGGAATACCCACCAGAGTCAAAAAAGCAAGCTCTGTACCAAGAATTGAAAAGATCTCGTTTCTGGTAAAACCAATCACGCGAAGTGTGGCAAATTCCCTGGCTTGTTCAGAAAGACTAACTCTTGCTGTATTATATACTACGCCCACGGCAATAATGCAGGCAAACATTATATTAAACAAGCGCATGCGCAGTAAATTCTCAGCAATCGTTTGTTTGAAACTTTGAACAACTGCCTCTTTGATTGTCACACTAGTGATCTGAGGGCTATTTTTAAGTCGGTAGTAGAGTTGATCTTTTTCTTGCGAATCAACTGACAAGTATGCCCCCGAGATTGAATTCTCCTCTTGAAGAAGAGCATGCAGTGAATCAATCCGCATATACGCAGCAAGCCCGGAAAAGTCATCAAGTGTGCCGCTTACATACATTCTACAAATTTGCCGTTTCCCCTCAAGCACTTCCATCCAAACCCACTGCCCCGCTCTGACTCCAAGAACTTTTGCCAGTTTTTTGGAAAGTAGAAGTCCTCCTTCTGGTAAATCTGCCTGAAGTCGATGGACATCCATCACCCGATAAAGTTTCCCATCAGGATTAATTCCCATTACCCCCAGTCGTCGTGCGTGATTGTGGTTACTAAGACGAACCGGAATTTGTCGATAAGGTTCAACATTAGTTACTCCAGGCATCCCCTCTAACTCTGACAATACTTTACCTGAACTTGCTTCCAAAAAACTGACTCCGACATCATAACGTTGTGCAAAAACAAATTCGGATTCCAATACGTAGTCAATAGCATCAACAGAAAAATTACCAAGAATAACTATAGCAACAGAAAATGCTATTCCGATAACAGAAAAAAAAGCACGCAAAGGTTTTCGCTCAAGTTTACGAAGCACCATTCTTCCTGCCGGCTGGATTAATCGACTCAAACCAAGTCGCTCCAAAAAAGTTTTCTTATATCTTACCGGAGCCTCAGGCCGCATTGCCTGAGCAGGAGGAAGAAATACGGCATGTGTTAATGCGATAATTGTTCCTGCTATTGCAGCAAAGCTACTCACGGCAATAGCCAAAAAAACTACATAAGGACTAAGATAAAAGCTAAATGTTGGAAAATGAAAAAACCTGGCATACATTCCGGTTAATCCTTGCCCCAGTTTGGCACCGACTAAAATACCAAGAATGTTTCCCAAACCAACAATTAGCAAAACCAGTTTTAAATAATGTATGGCAAGCTCAACATTAGTATAACCGAAAGCCTTGATTGTAGCGATTTGCTCACGCTGGGTACTGACCAATCTTGAAATAACAATATTTAGAATAAAAGCGGCTACGGAAAGAAAAATACTTGGAATAACTAGTGCCATCCCGCGTAGTTCTTTCATCTCATTAGTAACAAATTTATGCGAAGGTTGATCCTCTCGCGCATAGGCCCCAAGCGATCCAAATTGTTGTAAAATTTGATCAAGTTGGAGCAAAACTTCTTGTTTTAGGGAAGCAGAATTTAGTGATAATACCACATCATTAAATGCTCCATCCATTTGAAATAAAGGGGCTAAATCTTCATAGCGCATCCAAAAAACACCAAAGCGACTCTCATCTGGAAGCAGTTCTCCTTCATTAATTTGATAAACGTATTCCGGAGACAAGGCAATACCGACAATACGCATTAATATTTTTCGTCCGTTCATAACGGCATAAACTGCATCTCCTGAATGAAACTGATGAGCTTTGGCAAAACCTTCATTAACAAGCACCTCAATATCTTGGCTTGGTCTAGGAGATCGTCCTTCACTAACATATCTTTTATTAAGCATAGAAAAATCATTGGTGGAAATGAAACGCCCGACAACAGGCTCAGTAAAACCGGGCACCTCTAAAATTGCTTGTTCGACGATTCTTGCTTGAACGTCTCTTACTCCAGGGATTTCAGCAATTCTCTGCGCCAAAGAATTTGGTGCTCGCTTGAGATGAGCAAAAATTTCAGCGAAATAGTTTCTCTCATAATATTCACTGAGAGTTCTTTCCAAAGACAGAATCATGCAAAGAGACATAACAAATGTTGCCACTCCGCTTGCTATGACAAGCACAATGGCAAATATTTGCATTCGCAAATTCAAAAAATCTCGTAAAAGTTTTCTATCAAGTGCCGTCATGAACACTTACCAACTAAGTTCCGAAGCTTTTATTTTTGTTAAATTCTTCTCCTCTTTGACGATTTTTCCGTCTGAAAGAAAAAGTACCCGATCGGCAAGACGAGAAACTACTGAGTTGTGTGTAATCACTACTGTTAAGGTACCAAGCTCCTGATTAACCCTCTTAATTGCTTCCAGTACGACAATGCCTGTTTTAACATCAAGTGCCCCGGTCGGTTCATCACAAAGAAGCACTTCTGGTTTTTTGGCGATTGCTCGGGCAATCGCTACGCGTTGTTGTTCACCTCCAGAAAGTTGAGATGGAAAATGATCAAGCCGATTGGAAAGACCAACGAGATCAAGCGCTTCTTCTGGCTGGAAGTGATTTGCTGAAATATCGGTAATAAGCGCAACATTTTCTCGTACCGTTAAACTGGGAATTAAATTGTAAAATTGAAAAACGAAACCAACATGTTCCCTGCGGTAGCGTGTAAGTTCAGCTTCGTTAGCATTTGAAAGATTATGATTGAGGAATGTAACTACTCCAGAAGTTGGAACATCAAGTCCACCAAGAATATTGATCAGAGTTGATTTGCCGCTACCCGATGGACCAAGAAGCACCACAAATTCATGCTCAAAAAGATCCAAATCTACTCCCTTTAAGGCTTGCACTTTGATTTCACCGGAATAGTAATCTTTTGTTAACTTTTGGATCTTAAAAACAGTCGAAGCATTCATCTTCTAGGCTTTTTATCCCCCCTACATAGTCATTAATTAAAGTAAGTATTAGATAACAGGTATTTATGAGCTGAATTATGAGAATGATCATAATTACCATATATTACTAGTAAAAACTTTAGTTCTAAAGCGTTATGTTTTCATAAGGAAGCAAAGAATTATCGGAACTGATCTCGAAGTTTTTATGCTCAGTAATACAAAGTGCTTTGGAACTTTCTGCCCTCAGATCCTCAAGCGATCGTATTTTTTATTTTAATAATTCCAAGTTGGGCTTATAAATAATCACCCCACTAACAATGGCACCACTAGAAGTAGAAATATCCAATGGAATCTCTTCTGCAGAATTAAAAATATACTTTGTCGCCTTAGCTTGACTATTTGCATAGATCATACAACTTACATACTGATTACTTTCATCCTTACAAACACCAATGGTAAAATTACCATCTGGTTTAACACTCAGACTACTTGCCATTGCACTTGCTCCTACTTCCCAAATATGAATCACCCTATTTCCTTTTTCCCGATCCATTTTTAATAAGAGATCTTTTGCTGAATCCCCTACTGCATTCGCAGTATACGCCAACCTAAAGTTCCCTACATCTTCAAATCTATTGACTATCGAACCATTTAAATTTATGGCAACTGCATTATATTTCTTATTCTTTCCTTTCCCGCTCATTGTTTTAAAAATCAATTCATCAACTCCATCGGAATCCACATCGCCACAACCACGTAAATTAACTCCCTTGTAACCACTAGGCAAGGATACCCGGATTTGATTATTATCTCCCTTATGTTTATAAAAAAGATTTGAATTCCTAATATAAGCCATCTCTTTTTCCTTCGAACTATCAAAATTGCATCCTATAATAAAGTAATCCTTAGTACTTCCAAAATATTCTACACTTATCCCTTCCGAATCTTCTTTAAAAGTCCAGGAAATATTTTTTCCTTTTTTATGAGAAAGAATCGCCAACTCTGCTCCCCCATCTCCATCATAATCAGAGTTTGCAACTTGACTATTCTCACTTCCTAATAGTACATCATCTCCGCTATTATCCCCATTAGATACTTCAGTTGTTCCTAAAGTAATCCATTGATTTTTTCCCCTGTAAAATAATGACACATCGCTAATTCCATCTTGATCAAAATCTAATGGAGATGGTGGCACTGATACCTCAACCGGATCTGAACCATTGCCTTCTTGATCCCATACACTTAAGGCATATTCCCCAATGATTAAAGGTGTTGTTAATTGCGCTGTCCAGACTCCGGAGTTATCAGCAGTTGAAGTAGCCACTGCAATATTATTGGCAAATATCTGCACAAATGTATTAGGAATTGCAGTTCCTACTAAAGTATCAATTGGAGTATTCTGAGAACCGGAATTAATCATAATTGTTGGAGCATTTGGCGAAGGTGTAGGTATTGGAGTTGGAGTTGGGATAGGTGATGGTATAGGAATATAAGAAGTTGTATCAATTACAATTGCTTTGTTAGCTCCAAGTGAATTAGCTGCTCCTGGAGTAGCTAAAGTAAGTGTTGCACTATTGCCTGCTGCATCCTTAATTGTTCCACTATTTAGTCTTAAAGAATTTGTTGCTACATAATCAAGATCTGAGGACATATCTCCTGTTTGCACTGTATAATTAAAAGTCAATGTACTACTTCCTGAACCATAAGAATAAGTAACATTTCTATTTGCAATTCCTGTTTCTAAAGTTAGCGACGGCATTCCACCAGTGGTATTTACTACTACTACCTCTGTGAAAGTTACAGTAATCGCGATGATATCATCTGCTACATAAGTGCCATTGGCAGTTAAAGAAGAAACTGAGCTAACGGTTGCTGCTGTTGTATCGTAAGTAATCATAAATTGTGTAGCTGCTAAGTTATTATTCCCCGCCACATCAACTGCCACACTAGAATTAATATTGACAGTGACCACACCATCAGCTGTTGGGGTAATGTCTGCTGTGTATGTTGTTCCACTTCCAGCAAAATTCCCCGCAGTCCCATTTCCTACTGTGATATCTGTAACTATAAAATTACTTACTGATTCAGAAAAAGTAATTGTAACTGGAATCGGAGACGTTGCAGTTGAACTGCTTGCTGAAGATGTAATCGATACTGTTGGAGCGGTGGTGTCAATTATAATTGATTTATTTGCACCAAGAGAATTCGCTGCTCCGGGGCTAGCTAGGGTTAGAGTAGCATTATTATTTGACCCATCTTTAATTGTTCCACCGTTTAACACTAAAGAATTTGTTGCAACATAATCTAAGTCTGAAGATGTATCTCCAGCTTGTACTGTATAATTAAAAGTTAAGGCAGTTCCGCCTGAGCCTGAACTGTAAGATACGTTTCTATCTGTCGCACCAGTTTCTAAAGTTATGTAAGGAGTTCCTCCTCCTGTATTTACTGTTACGGCTTCAGAGAAATTTACGATAACTG
>CAYOOT010000016.1:0-44081 GCA_964405665.1 uncultured Bdellovibrionales bacterium
TTCTTCAGTTTTATCTTTTTCATCTTCTGTCATATATGATAGTTAGCTATTAAGTAGAATTTAAACAATAATTTAACTCCTTAGAATATACTACAAAAGCACTCATGAATCAAAGAGTTTATAATTTTAACCCCGGCCCTGCTACTCTACCTTTAGAGGTTCTTAAGAAATTTCAAGAAAGTATCTTAAATTATAAAGAAACAGGTCTGGGCATCCTGGAAACTAGTCATCGCAGTGTTGAATTTGAAGAAATAATCAAGAATGCAGAAGCATTATTGCGTGAAATTCTGGAAATCAATGAAAATTACGCCGTAGCCTTTGTAGCCGGAGGCGCCCATTTACAATTTTCGATGGTTCCACTTAATCTTCTCAGTGCAGGCAAAGAAGCAAATTATATTCTGACTGACTATTGGTCCGAATCAGCTTATGAAGAAGCAAAAAAATTCGGTCCTACCCACGTTGCTGCCAGCTCTAAAGAAAGTGGATATTCTAAAATACCGACGGATCTTCATCTTTCGCCAAATTGTGCCTATTTGCATTTTACCAGTAATAATACAATTTATGGCAGTCAATTTTCAGAAGAACCCAAAGTTGATAAGCAAATTGTTCTGGTTGCTGATTGTTCTTCGGATCTGCTTTACAAAAAAATCAATGTCAATAAATACGGCTTAATTTATGCCTGTGCCCAAAAAAATCTTGGTCCTGCTGGGGTAACAATAGTAATTCTTAAAAAAAGTTTACTTTCCAAAGAAACAAAGCATATTCCCTTACTCCTTGATTATCATACTTACATTAAACACAACTCTCTCTACAGCACTCCTCCCGTTTTTGCTATTTATGGAGTTTATTTAATGCTGCAGTGGATCAAATCCCAAGGTGGACTTGCTGTCATTGAAAAACGAAATATCGAAAAAGCAAAAATTATTTATGATGCCCTTGATCGAAATCCTTTCTATTTAACCAAGGTAGAAAAAACTTCTCGATCGCTAATGAACGTTACTTTTCATCTTCCCTCTAAAGACTTGGAGGAGAAATTCTTATTGGAAGCAAAAAATAACTCTTTTTATAACTTAAAAGGCCATCGCCTGACCGGAGGAATTAGAGCAAGTATTTATAATGCTTTTCCACTAGAAGGAGCGCAGAAATTTGCCGAATTTTTAGATACTTTTGCCAAAGAAAATTATTCTTTTCTGAATAAGTTTCGACAAATTTTTCGGTTGAAGTAATCTCCTCCCTCTCTGTGTGCTCTGTTGCTCTGTGTTTCATTTATAAGATAGCACAAAATATGTGCTGATATTTTTAAAATGAACCACAGAGCACACAGAGAGGATATTAGATATCTAATATCTTTGTTCCCTCTACATAATTGCTGACTGTCTGAGGATTGGCTTGTTTTAGACGTTCTATTACTTCATTGATGTCTTTGCATTCTTTTTTAATTGCCTCCACTGCTTGCTTTGCTTGCGCTACTTTTTCGTTGTTATCAATAATACTTTCCAAGTTTTTTTCAAGCAATCTGCAATGTAGTGCAATAGCAGTAACCGGCTGTCCCAAGTTATGCGCTGCCGCCCCGGCCATTTGTGCAGCCACCAATTCTCTTTCCTTAGCAAGCAATGCTTGCTGAGCGGTCTGTAATTTGAGGTTTAAATTTTCCAGCTGCTCATTTCTGTAATACAACTCATTGGTTAATTTTTTTATTTTAATTAAAGCCCGAATTCTTGCCTGCAATTCCTGGAGGTTAAAAGGTTTTACTAAATAATCATCAGTACCGGCATCAAATCCTTGAATTTTATCTTCGATTTCAGCAAGTGCTGTAAGCATTAAAACTGGAATATAAGGCGTTTGGTATTCCGCCCTGAACCATTTCATAAATTCCATTCCTCCCATTTTGGGCATCATTAAATCCAGAACAATGACATCGGGAAGACTTTTCTTGCAAATCTCCTGGGCTTCCAAACCATTGGCCGCTTCTACAATTTTACATTCCAAAACTTGCAAAGACTGCTTAATGATTAAACGCGTATTGCTATCGTCTTCAACGATTAAGATAATGCGCTTATCTTCATTTTTATTTTTATTTAGTAGAGTCATGATTATCCTGCGCAAAAAAATTTAGTGCAGGATAATACAGTTCTGTCTATGGCGGAACAGATAATTATCTAGTGTTTTTCCCAGATTTCATCTGTAAAAAGATAGTGTGTCAAACTGGGCTCTTCGTAGATTAGATTGATTAAGGAACGTCTGGAACTATCGGTGATATTTAATCTGCCGCCAAGAGTTTCTGCTTTAAGACGATAGCGCCAAATTGCCGCATCAACAACAGCTTCTGCAGCCTGATGCAATTCCCGATCACTGGAAATTTCCAATCTATTTTTTAAGCTTTGTAATTTGGATACCATGACCTATAATTTAGCAGAAACTTAGTGCCTTGTCTGCAGTATTTAATTCCCTGCATAAATTTTTTATTTAAATTATTTGAATAATTTCAAAGCATTATAAAAAGCTAGAAACGAAAGATTAAAATTAATAATATTTTCTTTTTCCTTTTTTCCCAATAAAAAAATCCAGATAAGCTATTAGTTGAGAGTATAATAATGCCTTTCGTTGATTTTGTTTTTCTTTAAAATATGCCCACAAAACAAGAGGAAATCGTTTTAATAAAACAGATAATTTAAGTTTTAATTTTAGATGAGAATATTTCGACCAAAAATAAAGATTATTTCTGTTATAATAGTAAACTGTATTAGGAGTTTGTAACTTCTTACTGTCAAAACAATGCCAAACAACACTAGTGGGCAGATACTTTAAATTGAAAGATAATTTTTTTGCTCGCGTGCACCAATCTGTTTCTTCAAAATATAAAAAATATTCTTCCGGCAAATAGCCGATTAAATCTACTATTTGAGCGGGAAAAAATATAGAGCAAGCAGGCAAATAATCACAATCCTTTTCTAAATCATATTGTCCTCGATCCACTTCTCCATGACCAATCATATCAATTTGTAATCTGGAAAAATCAACTTTTCCTCCGGCACTCCAAATATTAAATTTTATTTCCTTATTAGCAATATCAGACAATGCTTTTTCAAAATTTAGTGAACCGAATAAAACTTTACTTCCTAAAATTATTTGATTATCGGACAAAGCCGACTTTTCCACTAAAACCGATAAAGAGTCAGTGGCGACTACAAGATCGGGGTTTAATAGCCAGAGATATTCAAAATTCCTTTTTTTAAAATGAAAAATCCCCAGATTGCAAGCTGCAGCAAATCCTTTATTTTCCGGAGAAAAAATTACTGAAATATGAAATTTTTTCTCCAAGTTTTCAAGTTTATTCCTACTCTCTAAAGAACAACTATTATCGACAACTAAAATTTGATAATTTTGATAATCAATTTTCGAGAGTGATTTTAAACAAGCTTCCAATTCAGCTTCTGTTTTGTGATTGACTATTAAAATTCCAACATTTGCTGGATTAGGGCGAATCATGTGTTATTTTCTCTTTTTCTTTTGCAAAATTGTAATTAAGCACGGGATCATCTTTTCCTGCAAGGGCATAAGCCTGATAAAGTTCAGTCAGGCCTTTTTTATCCGGATCTTTTTCATAATGCTTGATTAAAACGGCTAAATTATTTTTTGCTCGATAATTTAAGGGATTAATCTCAATTGCTTTTAATAATAATTCTTTGGCGGCAAAAAGATCTCCTCTTTTTTCTGCAATTAAGGCCAGGTGCACCAAGGGACGATCATATTTCGAATCAAAAGAATACGCTCGCTTAAAATAATAAAGTGCAAGTTCAATTTCTCCCTCTCTCCAGGCAACAGCACCTAAACCATCGATTACTCGCGGATCATTTGGTTTTAATTCTCTAGCTACTTGGTAAGACGCTTTGGCTAGGTTAAGAGTATCTTTTTTTAGCAAAAATTTATTCCCCTGAGCCAGTAGCAGTTTAACTTTTTGTTCAACAAAAACTTCTTCTTCGGGTAAAAACTTTTTTCGTGGCAAGAAACAAGCTAATGAGTTAAATAACAAAAGCAAGAAGAATAGATGCTTAATTAATTTTGTAGGGGCACCCTTTATCGGTGCCCGGTTGACCAATATATTTTGGAATTCCGGGCACCGATAAAGGGTGCCCCTACGCCACAACAACATGTTGATTAGACTCATCTACAAACTCACTTAAATTAGAAAGTGCTATTTTGCCTAAAACATTTAACTTAATTTCCGGAAGTAATTCCTCAAGAGCAATTATTCTTAAATCTTTTCTGCAAGATAAAAGATAACTTGCTAGCACCGAGCGGGCATAAGCAGAACAGACGATTAATAAGTGGCTTTGCTGAGATGATATTTTTATTCCTTGTAAAACTTCTTTTAAAGAAGCAATTATTTTAGGATGTAAAACAACTTCGCTTAAAAAAATATTGGCTAATAAATTATCCAACTCCGCATCCAGTATCCAGGCAGCAAGCTCATTTCTTTGAGATATTAAGCTTTGAGTAATATTTCTTTTTAAGGTCTTGCGCACTTCCGAAACTAAAAATAATTCTCGATTAATCTTTTCTCCCGCTTTAAGCAATAAACTTTCAGAAATCGCTTGCAGAATCAAAGGAACATTTTTGATATTGACGCCTTCTCTTAAAAGTATCCGAAAAATTCTGGTCAAAGCTGTCACACTAATCGTTTTGGGAATTAAGGAATTAATTAAATCTTCGGAATTGGAGTGATTTAAATCTAAAATCATTCTTGTTTGAGTGTCATTCATTAATTCATGTTTATGTTCAATCAATAAACTTCTTAAGGTTTTGATTATCTCCAAAGAAATTGAAATAGGATTTTGCAAATTGATTTCTTTAAGCAAAGCACCGAATAAATAAAACTCTATTTTATTGTTTTCCAGGGTCACTAAATTTTTATATTCAAAATCATTCAAAATCAAACCGTAGGTCTCGTAAATTTCTTTTCTAAGCTTGATCAATTCCAAATAAAAAATATCTTCCTTAATTATATTTTGAAAAACATCCTCGGCAAAATAAATTGTCAAGGCCGATTGTGATTTGGGCTCGAATTTTAAGGTATTTTTGCAATAATTATTTTTTTCAGCCAAAGGAGTTCTAGCAAAAAATATTAATCCCCAACTTAAAATAAATAAAGGCCAGAAAGGAAAGCCCGGTGCCAAAGAAAATAAAAAGAGAATTATTGCCGCAAGCATTGGAACTTCTGACTTAGATAAAAGTTGCTTGGATATTTCCTCATTTAAAGTTTCGTCTTCTTCAGTGGGAACTCTGGTTACGGCAATACCAGCAGCAATTGCCGTAAGTAAGGCGGGAATTTGAGAAATCAGCGCATCTCCTATCGTAAAAATAGTATATTTTTCCAGCGCCTGCGTTACATTTAAATTATGTTGCCAAATTCCGATGACAAAGCCTCCGAAAATATTGATTAAGGCGATAATCAAGCCGGCAATAGCATCCCCTTTGACAAACTTCATTGCTCCATCAAGGGCGCCATAAAGTTTAGATTCATTTTGTAATTCTTTTCGTAACTGCTTTGCTTCACTCAGCGAAATTATGCCTCCTCGAACATCGGCATCAATGGACATTTGTCTACCGGGCATAGCATCCAAACTAAAGCGAGCGGCTACTTCCGCGACTCTTTCTGCACCTTTGGCCACGACTATAAATTGCACCAGTGTAATAATTAAAAATACGACTATGCCGATAGCAACATTTCCTGCCACTACAAATTGACCGAATGCAGCAATTAATTCCGGCGCTTTGCCGTAGGCAAGTATCTGTCTGGTGCTAGCAATGTTGAGAGATAAACGAAAAAGAGTAGTTATTAAAAGTAATGTCGGAAGTACTGTAAATTTTTCCGGCTGATTCATGCTCAGCGATGACAGTAACAATAAAAGAGAAATTGTTAGACTAAAAACCAAAAAAACATCTAACAAATAAATAGGAATAGGAAAAATAATAATCCCGACAAGCAACAATACCGCAACTGGTAAGGCGATGTTTTGGAGGTATGCTTTTGCTCTTATTAGCAATGAATTATTCCTTTTTGTTAGCAGAATTTGCTGTCGTTGCCGTAGATGTTGACAGAAATAAAATCTCCTGTCGTTGCGAAGGAGCAGCAATCTCCCCGTGTTTACCCGAATTAGTCTCTGCGTAAACGCAAGGAGATTGCTTCAGTCGCTTCGCTCCTTCGCAACGACAGGTAGTTCTTTCACTGCTGATTGATGAAATTTCTACTTACTGTTTCCAATCATTGGATATCTACAGCAAGGAAAGTCCTCATCTCATATTATTAATAATATACCGCGAAGTCTCACTCAATATCCGCATAATATTGCTTGTCGCGGAAACTACCTGTGCCCGAACACTGATTAGTTGCTGCAAAGCATTTCTCTTAGCTTCAGTATCAGCTGTGGATTTGGTACTACTGGCATATTGCTTGCTGATGTATTTTATTAGATCGTCATCGGCAGTATTCAAGTCCATAATCTTGGTCTTGGCAGTTTTATACCAATCATCAAAATCCTCATCTTGTTTTTTTGTGGTTGTTGTTTCCGTTGTACTTGCTGTGCTTTTTGTTGCAGTTACTTCCATAAATATTACTCCTTATATATATTATTATATTAATTCTCCCCTTTTCCAGAAAATTTCAAATATACGTACAGCTACACGGAAAAGGGGAGAGCGAAAAAGGGGAGAATTAACCAACTCTAACATTTCTAATTGCCGCCATTTTAGACTCATGTTTGGAACGCTCGATATTAGAAATCATCGAGGTTGTTTGCATTTCCATTTGTGCATCGATTTGCGCCTGGATCAGTTCTGCAAAACTTCCACTTGTCTCCAATGGCACCCCTCCTATTTCCTGCGCAACATTTTTTACTGCGGATATTACGTCCTTAAATACTCCGGTTCCGCTGGTAGCCGGTTCTGGCAGATAGCTTGCTGCGCCATTGCTGACATTTGCCAAATTAGGATTAATTGTTGTTGTCTCCATAATTTCCTCTTTCAATAGTTATTAGTAAAAGTTCTTATCGCTTTTTAAAAATTTTCTGCTCAGTCAAAAACTGAAATTATTTCCAAAGCATAATTTCCTTCTTTTTTGATGAATTTTGCCTCGGCAATAGTTTTTGCGCCTAATTTTAGACTGATCACCTTCCCCCGTTCTACCTGAAATTCAAATAATTCTCCGGGCATCAAATCAATTAAATCCTCAATACTCATTACAATTGAACCAATTTCTACAATCAAATCGACAGTAGCTTCAGAAAGGATTTTTGCTTGGGCTTGAGTTAGTTTTACTAAATCTGTTTCTTCCGTAATTTCTGGTTGTCCAGCAGCTGCTAAAGTATTCGCCTTTTCCATATTAAAAATATCTATTTCTTTATTTTGCATCAATACACCTTCTAGCATAAATGAAATTGTAAACCCTTTTTCCCTTTTGTGGAGACGCATTTTATTGGAATATTAACTGAAGAAAATTCTTTCTCAGTTTTTAACAATCGTAAAAACCAAGAAGAATTCCTTCCATTAAATTCAATAATTTCTCCTTTTTTGATTGACCAAAGAGAATTTAAAGACAAATTAGACAGTTTTAATTCCAAATTAAAAAATAATATAATCTTTTGATTCAAAATTTTTTTATTAATTGTTAGCCGCAAATGAGACTTGATCCGCAAAAGCACTTTTTCTGAAAGCAGGAGAACTATCTGGTATTCCGACTCCAATAATTTAAATTTTAATTTTAAAAAGATCGCTTCTTTTAAATTAATTTTATCTGCCAATTCGTCTTCAGCAAATTGCTGGGCGACATAATTGGCTCCCACTAAGTATATCCGCTGTGTAAGGAAAAATTTTTCTCTAATTAGCAGGTAAACCACCAAATAACTTAGAGCAGTAATTTCCTTTAGAGAAATATCACTAAGTATCGGATATTCTTTTTGTTGAATAATCTGAGAAGTCAATTCAATTACCAACTCCGGCGGAAAAATTATCATTAAGTTTTCTTGAAATACCCGCAAATGCAAATACAGACCGCGGTCAAAAGTACTTAAAATACCGGCCTCTTCTCTTTCGTTAAGCAGTTCTATTTTGGATATTAAGTTATTAGTTTTTTTATTAATGGCATTTTTTAGTGTTACTAAAAATTCATCAATTCCCAGCATTTCACGCAGGCTGAAAATTGTGCGCCGATCTTTTCCCCTGTCGTTAAGAGAAATTGCTTCCAATAAACTTTGATTTAAATTTGAGATCACAAGCGATTATTTTTAATAATTGTTTTTATTTCTTCAAATATATTTTCTTTCTTTTCTGAAATTTTTATGTTGGCATGATTAAAAGTGTCTTTAATTAACTGCTCAACAGCGGTTTGCGGAATTCCTTTTAAACATTTTGCCAATCTGATGGCATTTTGCCGCTCGTCATTAGCCAGGCAATGAGCATAGGCAATAATATTTTGTTTATCCTGAAGATATGCAAATGATAAAAGTAATTCACAACGTGTTGAACAATTTAATCCTAGGCTTCTGCTAATCACGACCGATTTCCTATTCGGGCACCAATGAAATGGTGCCCCTATATTATTGCTCAAAAAACTAAATTATTAGTTTTTGCTAATACTTCTTCTTTTGTAATTTCCTTGTCTATACTTTCGCCAATATGTACTCGTTGTTTCCTTTTTTTTCTTTTTTTATAAAATAAAAAAAGAATGCCCAATAAAAAAATTCCCGTTCCCCAAGCCAGATAAATGCAAAACGGCTTTCCTGTGCTTTTGTAATCTTTCTTCACAACTGTAATTTTTTGTTCGGAAATTATTAAAGAGATTTTCTCGGGAACAATACCACTGGCACCGGAAACAATTTGTTTTATTTCTGCTTCATTAATCTCTACTTTTTCTTTGACCATTAACAAAACCGAAGCTGTGGCCGGAGTTTTGTTGGGAGAAACAAAGTCCGGTGTCAATGGAAAATTAAGATGTACTCTGGCTTCCAAAACTCCCCAATATCGTTCTAAGGTTTGTTCCAAACCCCAAGCCAGTTCTTTGAGCAATAACTGATTTTTTTCTTCTCTCGATTGTAGAATACTTTTAGATTGTTCTTTAAAACGATTAACATCTCGTAAAAGTATTCTGCTTTTTTCGATGATTCCCAGAGCCCTTTGCGCTTGATCTGCAGCAACGCTGATTTGCCAAAAAGAACCAAGTCTCTCTTTGGAAACGGCTATTTCGTTATTTTCTAAAATCAATTTTAATTGATTTGCCCTCAATTCATCCAAATCATGCACGATCACTTCACGACATGATGTTATAAAAAATAAGAACAAATAAGTAATATTTTTTCCGCTTCTAACAAGCATAACTGGCAAGTCTTTCTTCGCAAGATTGCTGATAAAGCTCGGTTTCTTTGCGTAATAATTCCAAAGCTCTTTTATGAAGACGGGAAATCCAACTTCTAGAAACGTTATTTTTTTCTTTACGGATTCGAGCAAAATTTTTTCCTTGAAAATAATGCTCAATTAGGACTTGTCTTTCTTTTGCCGGAAGTTTTTCTAACAATATCCGAAGATATTTTTTTAAGCTGGACTTTATTGCTACAGTTTCCGGATCTAATTGTTTGGCATAGCTAATTTGCACCCCATAATCATTATAATGAGAAATTAAATAATGAATTTTCAAGCCCAGTTCATCTGTAGAATTTACGATACTGACCAGACTTTTTAAGTCCCGAGGCATCCGATAATACAATTTTTTTAATTTTCTTTTTTCGCCTTCTTTGATTTTCTCACCTTTATTTTCAGTAATCACGCTATATCCTAGATAATCAAAACCGCCCCGGCGCAACAAATCACACATCGCTCCAACTATTCTGTAATAAGAATATGATTTAAAATCCACTCCACAACTAGAATCAAAACGTTTTGCTGCAGAACATAAACCAAGAAAAGCCGCTGCTTCGTATTCTTCATAGTCAATATTAAAAAAAGTTCTGGCTTGATAGAATTTTTTAGCCAGCTTTTTTGCATAAATAATATTGCTCTCAATGATTTTTGAATACTCTTGAACTGCTATTTCTTGCTTTGACATTTTTACTCCTTGATAGAAGGTCACTATTCAAGGTAGCTATTGCAAGCTCATGCCAAATTATCTAAGAAAAAAAATAATTATAATTCTAAAGATTTAGGAAATTACTGCCTGACGTATATTGCGCCTCTTGAAGTAAATCACCTCAAAATTTTTAATTTTTCTTATCTCTAAATTTAAAGCCTTAAACTTTCGATTATTTGGATAAGGCAGTAACTAAAAATACCTAATTATTCTAGAAAACACTCAATAAGACTAGCTAAGTTGTCTAAATTATTTAATAATTTTGTATCATTTAAGTAAAGAAACCTTATATTTTGCCGATTATATAATTGAGAAATTGCTTAATTTGGGGGTTTTAACAGTAATACTTTTTAAAAATTTGAAAAGTTTATCTCAATTGTCTCATCAAAATGCTGTGATCTTGTATTTAGCCCCAGGCTACACTTTAGGAGATCGCAGTATTAATTTTGCATATAAAATTAGTTTCTTAAACTTTTTTGGGGTTAAAAAGATGAAAAAATCCATAATCAGCTTTTCTATATTTATTCTTAGTTTAATCTGTTGTTACAATACCTATGCAGCACCGATTGCAGGAAGCCCTGAGGGATCCTTTTGTCCATCAGGACAAACTGTCTGTGGTGGCGTTTGCGTGAGTAATGTTTGCTCCAGTGTTAAAACTTTTAATACTGCAACATGCACTTGTAAGTGTTCCTCAAATTGCCCTGCTACTGGTCAAATTCAAGATTCAAACACTTGTGCTTGCAATTGCCCTTCTGGACAAACTGTAGTAGCTGGTCTTTGTTGCCCAGGATCAATGCCTTATAATGTTGGCGGTACATGCAGTATTTGTAATGCTGTAGGAAGAAGTAAAGTAACTGGCTCAACAGAACCTGATGGTTGTTGTCCAACAGGACAAGTATTTGAAGTCGGAGCTTGCAGAGCTCCTTGTACGGCACCAAACAATATTCGTTGGAGTGATGCAACGTGTCATGATTGCCCACAAGATAAATATAAAACAAACGGACAATGTTGTCTTGCTGGACAAATTTACGAAATAGGCGCTTGTAGAGCACCTTGTACAGCACCAAATAATATTCGCTGGAGTGATGCAACGTGTCATGATTGTCCGCAAGATAAATACAAAGTAAATGGTGGATGCTGTCCTGCCGGATACGATTATTTAGGCGGATCTTGCAGGGCGCCTTGTGGCGGAGCCACTCCTTATCGTTGGAACAGTGATTATGCCTGCCATGATTGTCCGGAAGGTGCTTATAAAACTAACGGTCAATGTTGTGTTAATGGACTTGTCTACGAAGCAGGTGCTTGTCGAACACCTTGTACTGGCTCAACCCCTTATCGTTGGTCAGATAATGCTTGTCATGAATGCCCTCAAGATAAATACCTAGTGAAAGGTCAATGCTGTCCTGCCGGATACGATTATTTAGGCGGATCCTGCAGAGCTCCTTGTGGTGGCTCAACTCCTTATCGTTGGAACAGTGATTATGCCTGCCATGATTGTCCGGAAGGTGCTTATAAAACTAACGGTCAATGTTGTGTTAATGGATATGTATACGAAGTAGCAGCTTGTAGGTTACCTTGTGGCGGAGCTAATCCTTATCGCTGGGCAGATGGTTCATGCCAACCTTGTCCGCAAAATAATTATCGGACTAACGGAGCATGTTGTCCCGCTGGACAAGTTTACGAAGCCGGTGCTTGTCGAGCACCTTGTGGTGGAACTACTCCTCATCGTTGGATTGACGGATCATGTCATGAGTGTGGACAAGGCGGTTACCCAACTAATGGAGGATGTTGTCTTGCCGGATATGTTTTTGAAGTAGGGATGTGCAGATTACCTTGCGGTGGAGCTAATCCTTATCGCTGGGGAACTGATGGCTCATGTCAGCCTTGTCCTTTAAATACTTACAAAACTAACGGAGCATGTTGTCCTGCTGGGCAAGTTTACGAAGCTGGTGCTTGTCGCGCACCTTGTGGTGGCACTACTCCTCATCGTTGGATTGACGGATCATGTCATGAGTGTGGACAAGGCGGTTACCCAACTAATGGAGGATGTTGTCTTGCCGGATATGTTTTTGAAGTAGGGATGTGCAGATTACCTTGCGGTGGAGCTAATCCTTATCGCTGGGGAACTGATGGCTCATGTCAGCCTTGTCCCCTAAATACTTATCTCAGTAACGGAGCATGCTGTCCTGCGGGGCAAGTTTACGAAGTAGGAGCCTGTAGAGCACCTTGCTATGGAGTTTATCCTTATCGCTGGAGTGATGGATTATGTCATGAGTGTCCACAAAATCAATACAGGACCAATGGACAATGCTGTCCAGGTGGATACGTATTTGAAGTCTGGGCTTGCAGACTACCTTGCGGCGGGGCTTACCCGTATCGCTGGGGTGATGGATTATGTCACGATTGCCCAGAAGGTAATTACAGAACAAACGGACAATGCTGTCCTGGCGGATATGTTTTTGAAGCAGGGGCTTGTCGAATACCTTGTCCTCCTACTGCTCCTTATCGAGTGGCTTCAAACGGAACATGTAGCGCCTGCCAATATTATTTAGGTACTCTAGAATATTGTTTTGAGGCCAATAAAAAAGCGACTAAAAAGCATAATTTTAATGCAGAGGGTATTCAATGCAATTCTGGAAAAGCACTTACTTTAGATCCTAATGCAAACCAACTCTCCTGTATCGATGCAATTTTGGCAAGCTGCCCAGCAAACGCCGAGGCTATCAATGCTAATATTAAAGTCAATACTACCGGTGTTTCCAAAAACACCAGAGTCGTAGGGAACGATACACCTGATGCTTCTTTCTCAGGTGATAATATCTATGGAGACGATGCCATATTAGCTTGTTTTTCTAAGATAGCCGACCAGGCAAAGGGATCCCCTGCTGGTACAACATATGGAATACTTCAAAAGAGTTTCACAGACTCAAACGAGGCAGAAGACGGATGGAAAGGTAACACAATATTTGTAATGGATAATAACTGCCAGGGAGTAGCTCTTCCTCCAGGTGCTAGGACTTGTGGCAAGGTCGATGTTTACGCTTACGTCTCTCCGATTTCATTATTGTTGGATTCCAATTTCGATATTGATAGCGAAACCTCAGTTGTAAACTTCCCTTTAAATATGGGTAAAGCTGATAAATGGTATACTTGGAAAGCTTCCAAGAAAGCTCCTTTGTTAGTCTACGACCCAAGACATCAGGGACAAATTACTTCTGCTACACAATTATTCGGTGAGTGGACTTTTGGTGGAAAGAAATCCGCAAGCTTAAATAACAAATTAGCACAATCAACTAAGTGGGCTAATGGTTATGAAGCTTTGGCAACAATGGATTCTAACTATGACGGAAAGATTTCCGATTCTGAATTGGAAAGCTTAGCACTTTGGTTTGATGAAAACGGTAATGGTATTTCTGAAAAAGGAGAAGTGCGTTCCCTTAAAGAAAGTGGAATTATTTCTTTATTTTACAAAACTGACAAAACTGATCCTTTAACAAAAAACATTTTTGCAAACATTGGTTTTGAAAGAATGATCGATGGTAAAATTGAAACTGGTCGTTCCGTGGACTGGTATGGAGAAGAAGCAAATTCTTCTCTCGAATCAGGAATTCGCCAACAACTTTTAAATACACTAGAAGGCAATCAACAAAGTTCCAATAGGACAGAAAGTTTTATTGCTAAAGAAAGTAAAGAACAGGCAAAAACAGAAAATCCGGCAACCACAACGAATGAACCGGATAAAATTTCCGGAGTTTGGGACTGGAAAATGGAAAATTCCCTAAATGAAAAACTAAGAAAGGAAGGAATGACCACTCATGGTTCTCTAATCTTAAAAAATAAAGCAAATATTATTCAAGGAGCAAGTTTAATCGAAGCGCCGATTGTAAATCGAGAAGGTAAGATCTTTAGTTATATGGTAATGACTCCTCTTAAAGGAACAGTTACAAAACAAAAAGAAGCCGAACAACCTTCGATTATTTCCTTTGAAGTTCCCGGCACTAAAGCAATTACCAAAAACACAGCAACACTTTCTGCTGATGCAAAAGTAATGAATGGAACAAGTGAAATGATCAAAATGGAAAAAGGTAAACGGACAGTATTTAAATATAGCTGGACTGCAAAAAGAAAAGAGTTTAAAAAAGGTTCTTAGTAAAAACTTTATTCGTTTTGGTGCTCTGAAAAAAAAAGGTTAAAGACTTACCATAAGCAGGATTCTGTTCGCCCTGAGTAAGCCTTTAGCCCAAAGGACTAAAGGCGCATCGAAGGGTTTGTCCTTCCATAATATACTCAGAGCACTCCAAACATTCATCTAAGCGACTTACCTGGAGAATAGCGGCGAGCAGCCATGAAGTTAAATTTTTGTATAACTTCTCCCCTGTTTAGTCTTGCACCAGTTGAGGTTTACATAGCTATCTTAGTTACCTAAGATACTGGTGAGCTCTTACCTCACCGTTTCATCCTTACTCTCCCCTTTTGTTGTAGTATTGCTACATTAGGCAGTGTTGCCCTAACAAAAGGGGAGAGCGGTCTACTTTCTGTTGCACTATCTCTGAGTTTTTAAACTCAGGCTGTTTTTTACAGCCAACTTGCTCTTTGGTGTCCTGACTTTCCTCTCGCTTAATTAATAAGCAAGCGTTTGGAAATAAGCCTTTAACCAAAACTAATTATATCTAAAAACGCTTATTTATTCTATCAATTGCCAACAGATTTTAAAAAAATACAAAATTTAACTAAATTATTAATAATTAAAGTATCTTAAATTATTCTATCAATCTCACATTCAGATAAAAATTTAAGGTAAATTTTTATCCTCCCCTTGCCCCAACGCATTTCGATGCTTAAATTAAAGCAACTAATTGGGTAGATAAATAATATCCAATCGATTATTTTAAAGGAGGATAAATTATGAATACTTCTAATTATTTACCAAACAACACTCTTAGCGATTTATATTTTGATTTAGATCATATTTTTGACGGCTTTTGTCGGGGCAATTTCAATCCTAAATTAAAGGCTGCAAAAAACAGTGATTCTTTCAAAATACCTGCAGTAAATATTTACGATAAAGAGGATGCCTACAATATGGAATTTGAAATTCCCGGTGTGGCACCAGAAAAAATCGACATTAGTCTCAATGGTAATGTGCTTACCATTAAAGGAGAAAAGGAAGATAAAAAAGAATGCAAGGAAGGAGAATGCTGTGTTTCTGAAAGACACCACGGTTCATTCCAAAGAAGCATTCAACTTCCAGAAAATGCCGATTTAGAATCGATTACTGCCAGCAATAAACATGGTGTTGTAACTGTCACTGTGAAAAAAGCTAAAGATAAAGGTGTAAAAAAGATCGCTCTCTCGTAATCAATTAATAAATAGTCAACTTCTTAAAGTGCGGCGGGGTATCCCTAGCCGCACTTTTTTTTAGCTTTTTATCCAAAATATTTGTATTGTTTAACAATGACTGATTTTGGAAAAATCACTGGATATTCTGCCTTTGTTCAAGAAGATCCTTTCCGCAATGGCTTACACTATCCTGCAGTAATTAATATTCTTCAAAATCTGAATCAAAAGATATTAGATGTCGGTTGTGGCGATGGGCGATTCCCCAGAATGCTTGCTGCGAAAGGGGCGCAAGTTCTAGGATACGACATTGCCCCAGAAAAAATTGCAGAAGCCGAGCAAGAAGAATCAAAACAGCCCTTGGGAATTAAATATCTAGTGGCAAGTCCCAAGACTCTTTCTCAGAATGAGTTATTTGACCAGGCTACTTCGGTAATGGTTTTACCTTATGCTTCATCCTTAGAAAATCTTGCCGCTTTTTTTAATTCTACTTTTAAACATTTGATCGATCAGGGGAAATTTATTTCAGTGATCTTCAATCCTCAATTTCATGCTTTTGGTGAAATCATCGGCAGTCGTCGTTTTAACAAATTAAGTGAGAAAAAAGTTGAAGTTGAATTTCTCGATTTAAATTCCAAACAAACTAAATTTACTTCTGTGTTAGAGCAATATTCTCAGGAAGAATATCAACAGGCGGCATTAAATGCCGATTTTAGGACATCTTCTTTTCAAAAGCTTTTTGCTACTGAAGAGGCAATTAAAAAATTGGGTAATTCATTTTGGGAAGAATGTCACCAGGCACAACCTTATACTATTTTTATAGTGCAAAAAATCTTAAATTAACTCTCTAACTATTTCTTCCCATTCTTGTTTCAAATCTAAATTTTTTGGAAATTTTTTCTTAGCGAGCGTGTACCAATATCGAGAGTTTGCAATATCTCCTTCTTTGCGATGGAGGTAGGCATGAATCCAAGCTGCCTCGGCCGAGCTTATATCTTGCACTGTCTGATGTGCCGCTTCCCAGTTTCCTTGAGCATCATACCAAAGGGCTTTTAAATAGGAGGAAAGATTTTTGGGCAGAATATTGCTTTTTAAAGAATCAGAAAATTCTTGAAATTTATCCATTACTTAACTTTCCAGTTGTTTTTTTAAATTATTTAATCCAATTTCAAAATCAGGACCAATCATTTTATCCATCGCCAATCCAAAATACTTATTAAAAGGATTCTTGCCAAAATCTCCACTATCCTGCCAAGTAACTTTTACTCCTTGTCCTTGCTCCAACTTTTCCAAAATAATCGAACCATGAGAAATCTTATTTTCTTTACCAAATTTTAAATCATACCAAATTCCCTGCTCGGGTTTGGCTTTAATGATTTGCAAACTTCCAATGCCGGTGCTATTTCCTTGCCAATGATAAACTGCCCCCACTCCCGATTCTGGTCCCTGAAAAATTATCTCCATATCGGGAAAACGTTCCTTCGTCCAAGCGGTCCAAGTCGGCCAATTTTTTAAATTATTTATTCTTTCAAATATTTTATCACTACTGGAATTAATCACTATGTTTCTTTCAACGGTATAAGTAGAGGGTAGAAAAATTGACCCAATGATCAGAAGGAGGATCAGAAGAAATATTAGTTTAAAAAATTTAATCAGCATCTTTTTTCTCCAAAAGTTACAATTATAGTGTCGTTGCAAGCGAAGCAATCTAACTGTTGGGTTTACTCAAGGACAAACTACAGTTAGATTGCTTCGCTTCGCTCGCAACGATAATTACTCTTACTTTATCTGCATTGCAGAGATTACCAAAGTCCCCTAATTTCATACTAACATTTATCTTTTTTTTTGCTTATGGACAAGTTTCAGAAAGAATAGTAAAAATTTTGGAAAAAACCCGATAAGGCCAATGAAACTAATTTATAAAAACCTAGATATTGAAGTAACTTTGGGTTCTGGAAAAGATACAACAACGGACCATGTTCAATTTAGAAATCCAGTTAAATCTGAACAATTTTTAAGTATTGAGAATTCTCTTAAGTATCAACCTACCGGTATCAAAACCCTAGCGGCAACCTTGGGAATAAAAAAATCCGGGAAAATTGATTTTACCGTAGTGACTCTTCCTCAAGCCGGACCTGCTGCCTCGGTACTCACTCGCTGCATGTGCCCCAGTTATACAATTTTAAGAAACCGAGAAATCTTAAAAGAAGGTCAGCTGCAAGCAATTGCCGTAAACAGTGGTAATGCAAATGTCTTTACTCCCAATGGGGATAAAGATTTAAACCATATTGCTCAATTACTTTCTCAAGAATTCCAGATTAAACAAAATCACTTTTTTATTTCTTCAACCGGAGTAATTGGAGTTCCACTGCCCATTGAAAAATTTCAAAAGGGAATTCCGGGATTAAAAAGCCAATTAAAAGAAAATAATCTAGATGCTGCCGCATCTGCCATTTTAACAACCGACTTGGGGCCGAAAACAGCTTCTTTCAAGCACAACGACTTAATAATTTGCGGTATGGCTAAAGGTGCCGGCATGATTGAACCAAATCTGGCAACAATGCTGGTATATTTTTTCACCAATGCCAAACTAAGTTCTCCAGCCTTACAAAATATTCTCAGTCAAGCAGTTGATTCTTCCTTTAATTGTATCAGTATCGATAGCGACACCAGTACCAGTGATTCCGTGACCCTACTTTCTACAGCAGAATTGGAACTTTCGGAGAATGAACTAAAAATATTTCAGTCGGCGCTAAGAGCAATGTCAATCAAACTTGCCAGGGATATTGTTTCTCAAGGCGAAGGAGTTTCTAAAATTATTGAAGTTTCGGTAAATTCCAATATTTCTGAAGAATTTTCCCGAGTAACTGCTAAAAAAATAATCAATTCACCATTAGTCAAGGCAGCTGTCCATGGAGCAGACCCTAACTGGGGTCGGGTGGTGATGGCAATTGGAAAACCTGAAGCGGGAAAAAATATAAAAGTCCTGGGAGAGGAAAATATCGAAATCAAACTTCAAGGAGAAGTTGTTTTTTCAAAGAAAGAGAATCTGAAACTTGATCTTGCGGCAATTAGTAAGAAAATAAGAGAAAGTAAAATTGCAAGTATTGAAGTAACAATTGGTAATGCCGATTATCCGACACGAGCATGGGGTTGTGATTTGACTGAAGAATATGTCACTTTTAACTCTGATTACACAACCTAAAACTACTTCTGCTTTACAAGCAACATTTGCGGTGCTAATTAGCTAAAAAGCAATAAGCACCAATCGCAATTTGATTAACGTTAAGTATGCTTTTGATTGAAACAAAACTTGGCCTCAGTACTGTCCATGGGATTGGTTTGTTTGCCAATCAATTCATTAAAAAAGGAGAAGTAATTTGGAGATTCACTCCTGGCTTTGACATTGAAGTCTCCGCAGAAGATCTTCTGCAACTTTCTCTTCCCGCTAGAAATCAATTTTTAAAATATTGTTATCAGTCGGCCAAGGGAATTTATATTCTTTGTTTTGATGATTCCAGGTTTCTTAATCATTCCGAAGACCCTAATGTTGTTGATAAGGATCAAACATCTGAAGAAGAAATTGATATTGCAGCAAGGGACATTCAGATCGGCGAAGAATTGCTCACTGATTACAAAAGCTATGACTATGATTACAAAAGGAAATTTTCTCTTAAGTGATGATTTTTACTTTTTGTTTGTTTTTTTAGAATAACAATTCTAATTTCTCCAAATAATTCTTTCTCTTTTCAAGTTTACAATTTATTACATCCTTGTCTGCCATCCTTCATCTAAAGTTATGGTATAATAAATGAAAAGTATGAAACGAAGAGAGTTTTTAAGTTATTCCTCCGCGGCCTTACTCCCTCTTCTTGCAAGCAGTTGTGGAATCTTTCGCATTGATCCGCTGCATTTTTTAATTCGCAGCCCTTATATTGATTCCCCGGAGAAAGAAAAAGAAATACTTTCCCGAGCAAAATTAACACGCACCGCTGATGGAAAAATTCAAGTATTGCATGTCTCCGGCACAAGTTATGAAATGGGATATCAGCATGGTGTTTTATTAAGAGCACAAGTGCAAAAAAATATCGGCTTTCTCTACGAGCAAGCGGTAAAAAAATTTAGAGAACCGGAGTTACTGGCAGAAATTTATGAAAGAATGCGCCCTTATATTCCGCAAGATTATATTGATGAAATGCAAGGCTTGGCCCATGGTTCCCGACTTCCTCTACACATAATTCATGGAATTCATATTTTACCGGAACTTGGAGAATGGGGCGGAAAGAAAAAAATAAAAAAAGTAATCAGTCAAATGATTGCCGGAGTTCTTGCTACCAGTTGCAGTAATCTTTCTATTGATAAATCTGCAACTGTTGATCAAAACTTTTATGCGGTAAGAATCCTGGATTGGGGCATGCACCGGATCTCCAAATTGCATAAATATCCTTTGATTACTGTTGCTAAACCTAATCGAGGCATTGCCTATGCTAATATCGGTTGGGTGGGATTTTTAGGAGCAGTTTCGGGGATGAATGCCGAAGGGATAACTTTAGGCGAAATGGGTTACGGAGATACACCCGATGAAACTCTTTTTGGTAAACCGATGCCATTTATGCTACGAGATGTTTTAAGAGGGGCGCATAATCTTAGCGATGTCAGGAAAATAATTTCCGAAAGCTTACCGACTTGTTCTTTTGTTTTCTTAATGACTGATGGCAAAACTAAAGAGTCGGAATTATATTTAAGAGATCCATCAAGATTTATTGTTTTTCATGCCGGTGATGATATTCAAGATAAAAAAGACCATCTTCCGCCAATCGCTGATACTTTATACGGCGGACATTACAATGAGAAAATGACTGCCCTGCTACAAACTTATCACGGCAAGCTTTCCCCGGAAATTCTAATGAAAGAAATAATTCCTAAAATTGCCATGCCTTCTAATTTTCAAAATGTGGTTTATGATCCTCAGAATTTAAAATTTTGGGTCAGTAACGCCAAAAGCAAAACAGAATGGGCGGCAAGTCAAGCTTACACCTTCTTTGATTTTGCGGAAGCTTTAAAATGATTAGTAAACTTTCATTCAAAATTTTGCAATATTACAAATTATCTTATCTAATTTTTTTTGCGGCCCTGCTTAGTAGTTGTGCGGTCATTCCCCGAGATCGTAAATTTAATTCACTCGATGTTCTTCCGGAAAAAGATCCAAAAATTTTAAAATATTACAGTTATGATCAAGAAAACCCTTTTTCCGATTTCAAGGAAGAAATCATTAAAACACGAAAAAACTATATTCATAAACGACATGAAATAACTACTGGCTATGGAATCATTACTGTAGATTATTTTCAACGAAAAAAAGTAAATGATAATTTGATTTTTATTTTTCCCATTCTTGGGGGTAAGCATTTAGTAGAAAGTTATTTTGCCAAGTATTTTGCTGATCAAGGCTATGATACGGCTATTGTTCATCGAGATAAGGATTTTAAAAAACCGGAGATGTTTGATCACCTGGAAGAGGTCTTTCGCAAAAATGTAATTAGAGATCGCATCGCCATGGATTTTTTTGAACGAGTTTATCAAAAAAAGAAATTCGGCAGTTTTGGAATCAGCCGTGGAGCAATGAATGCGGCTGTTACGGCCGGAATAGACTCCCGCCTAAAATACAATATTTTTGCTCTCGGTGGTTCTCATTTGGTTGATATTTTTAAGGATTCGGAAATTAAGGGAATAAAAAAATATCGTAAAAGAGTAGAGGAGTTTAAAAATATTAATGACAAAGAATTTTATGATTTCCTGGAGAAAAATATTTATACCGATCCCAAGAATTTCGCAAAATATGTCGATCCCAAGAATACGATGATCTTTCTTTCTTTATTTGATAATGCTGTACCTTTTAAATATGGTTTGAAATTCAGGAAAGAGTTAGGTAAACCAAAAACAGTTTTTCTTGCCAGCGGTCACTTTAGTTCCTTACTTTATAGTCAGTTTGTAAAAATATTATTGCCCATTGACGGCTTTTGCATTTTCCCCTTTGATTTTATCGAAAGTAAATCGCTGGAATTTTATAATGAAGCTTTTGACGTGAAAAAAATCTATCTTTGGCAAGTCCCTTTATATATCGTACAATTACCTTTTAATATTTTAGGAAATGTTTATTATGCTTTGTTTTAAATATCGAAAAAGGTTTACTTACAAAATGAAGATTTCTGATAACCGCCACAAAAAAATGAACTGAAAAAGCCTTGCTTTTCTTTGTAAGAGTCAGCATCTTTTTTTAAAGAGGATAGAGGAACTTCATAATCATCAATTACGAAATCGGTATTAACGACATTCGTTTTTTTTCTTGATTTTTTTGCGTGTGTAGAATTGGAAACAGCACGATCCAAACCGAGTAAAACTGCAACCAATAAAATAGCTATGCCCAATCCGGCAGCCGACTTGACATAAGGTGGTTTTTGATTATCGGAGCTGGACTCAACTGGCTTAAAGGCATCTGCTAAAGCATCTTGATTTTCTGTCGATGAATCTGTTTTTTTATTGCCAAAAAAGCCGTCACTACCAAACATAAAAATCACTTTTTCCCGCAGAATAAATAAAGTATAAACCTGTTATTGGTAGTTCCCAGAGAGGCGAGTCATTAAGCTCTTTTTTTTAATCAAATTTATTTAATGAAATCAAATAATATAATGAAAAGGAATAGTTACACTTTTTAAATCATTTTCTTATAGAAAAATCTTTAAAGGCTTTTAGTGTCTGTTTACTTACATGATGTTCAATGCCTTCAGCATCAATTAAAGCAATATCTTCCGGAATGCCTAACTTTTTAAGAAAACTATAAACAATTTCGTGCCTTTCTCGACATTGTTTGGCCATTTGCAAACCTAAATCTGTGAGAAAAATAGAGCGATAAGGTTGAGTGCTAACAAACCCTTGCTTTTGTAAACGGCCAATAGTCTTAGTTACGGTAACATGGGTCACTCCCAGTCTTTTGGCAATATCTACGGCTCTTGCTTCTCCGCGATTCTGGATTAAATCTTGAATTACTTCTACATAATCTTCTGCAATTTCCGTGTCATGAGCTTTACGCACATGCTTGTAGCCGGCAGTAATAATCTGTTCTCTTTGGCTGACTTTATCTTTTGCAGAAGAATTTATTTGCTTCATTAATTTCCTATAGCAATTTAGTTTAATCTTGACAAATGTAGATTAAACTATATAGTATAGCCGAAGCTACATTTTTTTAATAACTAAGGAAAGGATCTATGTTATTTCAGCGCTTCATAAATTCTGACCGCAAAAAATCATCTCAAGCAGGATGGCGTTTTGAAAGCGGCAGCCCCAGTCTGCCCGAATCTTTTCGCACTCAGCCTATATCTTCCTCTGCTAGTTTTTGGCGAAAGCTTATGGCCTTTACAGGACCCGGATTTATGGTTGCTGTGGGTTATATGGACCCGGGAAATTGGGCTACGGATTTAGCCGGTGGTTCTAAATACGGGTTCTCTTTGCTCTCGGTCATTTTGCTTTCTAATTTCATGGCGATGTTTCTTCAAGCCCTTGCTGTAAAACTAGGAATTGTCGGAGAACGTGATTTAGCACAAGCTTGTCGTGATCATTTTAATCGTCCGGTTTCATTTATTCTTTGGATACTCTGCGAAATTGCGATAGCAGCATGTGATCTCGCTGAAATTATTGGCTCAGCAATCGCCTTAAATTTACTTTTTGGTTTGCCACTTATTTGGGGAGTGTGCATAACAGCACTGGATGTGTTGTTGATTCTTGTCCTTCAACATCGCGGATTCCGCACCTTGGAAATTTTAGTAATTTTTCTGGTATTCTTAATTGGTGGATGCTTTGCTGTAGAAATTATTCTTTCTCAACCAAGCTTAAGCGGAATTTTTTTGGGATTTATTCCAAAATTAGAAATTGTTACTGACCCTAATATGCTTTATATTGCAATTGGTATTTTGGGTGCGACTGTTATGCCGCATAACTTATACCTGCATTCATCAATCGTGCAGACCCGGCAATATGAATTAACTCCGGAAGGAAAGCGCACGGCAGTGCGCTTTGCCACGATTGATTCCAATCTGGCACTTCTTTTCGCCCTTTTTATCAATGCTGCAATATTAATTGTCGCTTCCGCAACATTTCATACCAGCGGACATCATGAAGTCGCTGAAATCGGAGATGCCTATCAACTGCTCTCCCCCCTTCTTGGAGTTACTGGAGCAAGTACAGTTTTTGCTTTTGCCTTGCTTGCTTCCGGACAGAATTCAACTTTAACTGGAACACTTGCCGGTCAAATTGTGATGGAAGGTTTTTTAGATATTCGGGTAAGGCCATGGTTGAGACGCTTAATCACCAGATCGATTGCCATTATCCCCGCAATTATTGTCACCATATTATATGGAGAAAGTGGTGTTTCCAATTTGTTAATCCTTAGTCAAGTAGTTTTAAGTTTTCAACTTAGCTTTGCGGTGTTTCCGTTAGTGATGTTTACTTCCGATAAAGAAAAAATGGGTGAATTTGTAAACTCATTTTATACCAAATGCCTTGCTTGGATTATAGCGGTCTTCATTGCCGCGCTTAATCTCTGGTTATTATATCAGACTTGTTTTGCCGAATAATGGGATAAATGATAGGGGAAGATTATGTATCGAAAAATTCTTATTCCACTAGAAAATAGTAAAGCTGATCAAACAATCCTGGAGCATGTTCAACTGCTGGCCAAGCTCACAGGAGCAAGTCTTTGTTTACTTCACGTTGCCGATGGCTGGGTGGCAAGAAACTATGAATCGTTTGGCTTGCGAGAAAGTGAAGAAATGAAAAAAGATAAAGCTTATTTGGAAGAGATCGGTAGACAGCTTGTCTCCCAAGGATTTTTAGTGGAAGAAATTCTTGCTCTGGGGGATCCGGTTTCCGAAATTATTAAAGTTGCTGAAGAAAAAGGCGTCGATCTGATTGCCATGTCCACACACGGGCATAAGTTTTTAAGTGATTTTATTTATGGCAGTACTGCCGATAAAGTTCGACATAAAGTCAATATTCCTGTACTAATGCTTAAAGCAAAGACCCTGTAAGAAAAGACAAAATAAGAAATTTGTTTAAGCAATGATTCTTGAAAACGATAAATTAAAAATAAATGTTTTACCCGAACTTGGTGCATGTTTGGCCCAATTTTCTTATAAGCATCATGGAAAGTTAATTGATATTTTTCGCCAGGCTGATTCCAATAACCCCAGTTTAAAAAATATTTCTTTTTTTATGATGGGTCCTTGGGTGGCAAGAATTCCTGAAAGAAAGTTTCTTTGGCAAGGAAAAGAAATAACCATTGAGCATCCGGCAGATCCCGAGAAAGCGATTCATGGTATTTTCAAACAACTGCCCTGGCAAATAGAAACGGAAGCTAAAGATCAAATCACTTTGATTTTAGATTTTAAAAACTGGGATGGGGGTTATACTTTTGTCTCCGATTTTAAAGCTAAAGTAACATATGAAATTAAAAATTCTACTTTAAAGTTAAGTCTCAATTTAACAAATACCGGAAATAGCTCGATGCCTTTTGCCATGGGATCTCATCCGATGATTTTAAAAAGAAAAAGTAAAGCCTTTGTTCAATTTAATGCAGAAAAATGGTTTCCTCCCGATCCCGAGCTTTTGATTCCCAGAGGAGCAATGGAAAATATCCCTGCAGAATTAAATTGCCCTAGCTCCAAAGAAATGCCTGCCGATTGGGACCATTGCCTTGCTAATTGGCAAGGAGAGGCGGTGATTAGTTGGCCCGAAGAAGGTTTAAGCCTTACTTTGGGAAAAGAAGATTCATACTCCACGTTTCTCCAATGTTGGTCCGGCCAAGGGCGTGATGTATTTGCTTTGGAGCAACAAACAGCTCCGGCCAATGCTTTTAATTTATTAGCTCAAAAAATTAATGGTCATGGAGTGCAAATAATTAATCCGGGAGAAGAAATTACTGTTATCCATACTTTTACAATGAGCTCTGTATAAATATTATTTTTTAGCGTTGACGCTGATGTTGGGGGAAATTTTCTCGATTGCTAATATTATAATCATCACCTCTTTTTCGTTGTATCAAAACTTGATTAGGTTTAATTTTATCCTTGTTTTCTTGTTCTAATCGTCCCTCACTTTTCCCCTTGGCAGTACTATTTTTTGTTTGAGATAAATTCATATTTTTACTTTTCTTGCTTTGAGACATAAGGCCCCTTAGATTATTAACTGCTAATTTTTAATAAAAAGATAATCTAAGTATTATGAATTTATGTTTTGAGAAACTGATCGTGATCATATTGTTGTCTTAAAAAATAAAAAGTTTTGGGTATTTAAGATATTAGCTCTTTAAATTTATTGAGCATTACAATAAATTAACTTTCGTTCGAAGTTTTTCTAATAATCTCAGTTTATCCAAAGAATCAAGTTCGTAATGAAGTAGCAATTCTGCAAACTGATCAATCACTTCTTTTTTGTCTTTATTTTGCCATAACGGGCCAATTTCAATTTTTTGAATCAGATCATCAAGAACTCTAGTTAGAGCTACATTATTCATTGCCACTAGTCCTAAAATTTCTTTTCCTTGATCAATTTTTTTATTTAAAAATGATTGTACAGCCTTATCCCGGATTGCGGGATAAATAAATTCTAGATCTTCATTTAATCCTTTTAGTACTTGAATTAAACTTCCTGAAGCCAAAAACTTATTTTCATTTCTTAGATCGTAATCAAGAATTAGATAAAATAAGTGATTTAGACTTTTTTGAATATGATCTTTAGGAAGAGAAAGTTCCAATAGCATTCGAGTTAATAAATTTTTAAAGGTATTAACCAAATTTGATTTCTTTAATATTGGTGCTTCTAATAATTGACTGATAGTTTCAAACAAATAATTATCGATATTATGGATCAAGGAATCTTTGCGTTTTACATTTACTTTTTCTTGAATCATTTTGGAGAATATTTCTTGTTTTTCCTCAGCCGTTAAATTTCCATACTGCATAAAATGAGAGATGTAAGCATACCTAATCTCCGGATCGAGGTCTTTAGTCTCTGGACTAATACCAAAAAAATGTTCTAGCTGAAGTCGGTATATTTGCTTATTAAATTCAAGGGAAGGTGAATAATCTTTGTTTACTTCTAAAAGTTTATTGTGAAATTTTTTAGCCAATTTTAAATAATAAGTTGTATTTAAAGAAGGTTTGCCTTCAATATTCATCAGCTTAGTTGATAGGTTCCTCCGGTAATCATTTGGTTTTAAGCAATAGATCAAGGCAATCTCAAATGCTTCCTCTATTATATCTTGATCATTTATTAAACTTAAAAATAAATTTAAATGTTCTTCAGAAATTGCATCCCTGATTATTGCTTGAGAAAGAACGGATAGCGCTTTTCCTCGATATTGAGGAAGCAATGATTGAAAAGTAGTTTGACAAAACTCCATTACCTGTTGTTGCTCTGATAAAGCATAAGAACTTAATCCCTCCCTCATAGTTCTTAGTAAAGAAGTTAAAGGATGGGAGAAAGAAGCTTGTAAATTACCCTGTTGGTCATATTCCGAATCCAAATCGAAATTTGTTATATTTAAAGCCTCAAGCATATAATTGCGCAGATCTTGCTGTGATTTCAGACGGGTAATTAATGGAGATTCTTGCATATCATTAAAATCAACTCTATCTAGATCGCTCATCACTGCTTGGGGAGAAAAAACATTTTCTAATAAGTTGTTCAGTAAAAAACAAAATCTTTGTCGTTTTGCTGAAAGAACAATTTCTTGTTCTTGTTGTTGATCCATTATTTTAGAATCATCTGTTTCTGCTAAACAATAATAAATATCTTGCACCAATTCTTCAATTTCCTGCCAGCTCATGTACCGCTTAAAAATACGTGCAGTCTGTGTTAAGGCAACTGTAATGTCTTCTTGTCGTGTGGAAGTATTACAGACAGCATTCCAAGCATTAGTTCCCGGTCGCAATGCATTGATCAGTTCTCCAAGTTTAGGTATTCTCAATTGAATACCTTTGGCAATCAGCTCTCCCCTCAATCCTCGAAGTTGATCTACAATATTTAAATTATTTATTGATTGATAAGGATTTTCTCTTGCATTTTCTCTTAAAATTGACTCACAGTAATTACGAAATACTACACTAAGAATGTTTTCTATAATTGTCTGCCCATTATTTTTTCCACTTGCACCAACAATATTTTTCCTTACTTGGGGATTCCAAATTTTTGTAATTAAGAATTCCGCTTCAGGAAATTTATCATATTGGAGCAGTAATGTTGCAATTTCAGTAAATTGGTACTGGTATGGGGAAAGAGCCAAATTACCATAACAACTGGTATAGGCATCTAGCAGTTGGAATACGTTCATCCCTCTATTAATATTTCCATTTCTTAAACTTTTTAAACATTCATCAAGTAAATTTCCACAGAAGTCAGTTAGATATTGGGTATTATTCAGATTTAAAGGTTTACCCATTAAATCCGCTAAAGAGTAATGTAATTCTGCATTATCGGCTGCTTTCTTAGTTACTTTTATAAATAATGAATCTAAATGAGGAATATTTCTTACTGCAGTTCTAATCTCTAAACGCATTTCCGGATGACTTTTAAAAATTTGCTGTAAATTTTTAATTTCTGCCAAAAATACTTTTTCTTGATCTGTACTGAAATATTTTAAATTCTTTTCCAAAGTCAAAGCAAAAATTTTAAGAAACTCTTCTTTATCTCTACCCCTTGCGCTTTGTTGCAGTTGGACATGTAATTCTTTTATTTCAGCTATTCTTTTTGTTAAGAATTTTTCTTTTAGGGAATTAAGGATAATACTATCGTCAAAATGCGATAATGTTGAGCGCAAAAAACCAGGTTTTTTTTGAGCTATAATTTCAGTTTCATCAGAGGCAACATCCGTCGTCCGCTCAATCTTATTAAGAACTTTAGTATCGCCTAAATCATAGGCAGCGGTTCCTAATTTTAATCCATAACCTGCAGTGCGAGCTAATTTTGCTACAACGCTGATATCCGTATTTCCTGCTTCAATTCGACTATATTCAGCAGAGGCATCCACCAAATCATCCCCTCCATCGGACACATCAGCAAATTTTCTCCACATCTGATTTCTCACTACCCCCTTCATCAAGCCCATGAAGATTCCACTGCTGAGCGCACCTGATAACGCATCACTAAATAATACCCTAAATCTAAATCCTCCCTTTGCTTCATCCTCCACCCTCATTAACTGCTCCCCTAAAGCCCCGGTAGCACCCATTCCTAGCGAGGGAATCATTACCTGTAATGCTTTCTGACTGCGCACCGCCATCGGAAGTGGAGTTCTTAGTTTGCCCACTGTAAGAAAACTTAAGCCAATAAAGCAAAGTAGATTTAAACTATCTCTTACTGTGCTGGGGTTTTCTTCTACCTCTTTTAAATACTTGGCGTAATTAATCTCTTTTTTAAAGATGTTCCGATCGATCTCTTCAATTCCTGTAGTAAGCACTCCCAGAGTTGTATTTAAAACTAAGGTTGTGGGATAGGTAATGATCCCAAAACCCAGCTTGATTGAACCAAAGAGATAACCCCCGATGCTATCGCTATCGAGCAATGGTTTTCCTCCACTAAGAATTGATCCGCTGGGGCAAACTTGATCGAAGAATTCTTGGATCTTATGGATTTGCCTTACTTGATGGTCTCTTACTTTATTACTTACCAAGCCCCCAGCTAATGTATAAAAACTTAATCCCAACAAACTTATAGTCTCTACAGTATGACAACTTAGAATTACAGCCTGCTGCCAAGTTCTTTCTTTTAGTCTACCCAATACTCCCAAATCTTCTTGTCTTTTTCTTTCTTGATGGGAAATAATTTCTTGATAGTTTCTTAGCTGTTCTCTTTTTTCAATAGCTTCTGGTAACCTTAGATGACCTTCTGCTTTTTGACTTTCTGACAATGGCAGATAAACCTCTAGGGGTTTACCTTGAGTGTTTGCCGAGATCCCTTTTAAAACTGCCATCTAATTTTAATCTAAATCATTGATATAACAGGGATATTATGCAGAGAAGAAGAACATCGGTTACTTAAAAAGTTGGCAATGTTTAGAAATTATAAGTAACTGTAATTTCGATACTTCTTTTAGCAAAAATGCTGCTTTTTAGGACTTAGAGAGACAATCTCAGCTAATAAATTTCCTTTGAAATCAAAAGTTGCCCTTTCTCCCTGATACTCAACATCAAAGTGTGGAGGATTATGATCGTTATAAAACATTCTAATTATTATTCCAAAAAATGAAGAAATTATGGGAATTCTTTTATTTGATTAAGGGACATTAGATAGTAGATCTATTCGCTTAAAAATGGATTGTTGCTCATTACAAAGAGAATCTAAATTAGACTCTTTAAGAGGCAATAGGAAAATGGGAGTTATATTATCGTATTAAAAAATAAAAAGTTTCCTTAAAAAGATAAAAAATCTTTTTTTTATCTTCACTTTATGTCATTGAGAGTTTATTTTTGGTTCCTCAACTCACACATCCCCACCTGATAACTAGCATAAACCTTGCCTGAATCATCCCGATAGCGCCGATCATATTCAGCAATCAAAGTTTTAATTTGCTCTGAGTTTAGTTTGGATCCGGCATTCTCTTTATTGGAACTGGTCACCCCCAAGGCTTTAAGGTGAGATAAAAACGAAGTTGCATCTTGATGATCTTCCAGAAAAATATCTTCTTTTTTCCAAAGATATTTAAGATCATTTTTAATGAAAACTTGATCTAATGTTTCCCAAGTGGGTAAGTCCACTGGATTAGCCACTTCTGGAAAAAGTTCTTTTTGCAAGTCTCTAAGTTCTTTTAAGGTTCCTTCCAGCATCGTGGCTATTAAAATACTGCCATTTGGAGCTAAGAGCTCTTTCCAGTAGCTAATAGTATTTTCTAAAGGAATCATCCATTGCAAAGAACTACTGCAGGCGATTAAATCAAATTTTTGCGGGAGTATTAAAGTTGAGGCATCGGCAATAAGAGTATTAAGATTTTGATATTCGGATTTTAATCTTGATTCTAAAGTTTCAATCATTGCGCTGGAAATATCGGAAGCAAGAACATTGGCAGAAGGAAATTTTTGCAATAAAAGTTCAGTTAAATAACCGGTGCCACAACCCAAATCAATAATTTTTTTGAATTCCCTGCCTACACTTAAATTATCAATTAACTTTTGACAGATTATTTTTTGCGTGTTTGCTAATTGATGATAATTTTTTGCTGCCGAGTCAAAATTAATAACTATTGATTTATTAATCATAAAGAATTTTATTAATAATTTCTTTTAACTCCAGACTATCATACATCGCATGATTATCTGAATCTATTAGATAGATTTGTTTATCTTGATATCCGGGAAATAACAAACTGGCAGATTGGGGATTAATAATTTGGTCTTCTTGGGAGTGAAAAATGTGAATTGGGAAATCAATTTTATATTCTAAGTCCCTAAGATCAATATTTAAAAAGTAATCCAAACCGTAGATTAAGTTATCTAGCGGAAATTGTGTCGCTGTTTTTAGCTTCGAAGAGATAAAATCTTCGTTTTTGCTCTTATAAACTAGAGAAATAAAGTTTTTTAAAGTTTGATTAAAATCTTTTTTTAATCCCTGTTTCATTGAGCGCAATACAGAAACTTCCACCCCGAAAGGCTGATCTTCTTTTTTAACAAAACAACTGCTGCTATTGATCAGAACTAACTTAGATATTAAATGGGGATTCATTGCTGCTATCTCTTGGGCAATCATTCCTCCTAGGGACCAAGCAACAATAATCGATTGTTCCTCAATCTTTTTAGAAATTTCTTCAGCATAAAAGGAAGGGGATTTATGGCTGCGATTCTCATAATATGAGCAAGGTGCAAATTTTTTAAGATTGGCTTTTTCTTTCCATAGCCAATCAAATGAATTTTCTGCTTCTGCCCAACCTGAAATATAGACAATATTATTTTGCACTTACCCTCAGGGGCGGGTTAAATTTTTAATTAACCGTTCAATATTTTCCACGGAATGATCTAAAGTCAAAGAAATTCTCAGTCTTTCTTCTCCGCAATTAACACTGGGAGAAACAATTGCCGGAATAAATATTTTTTTCTGATGAAGATCTTTAGCTAAAACTTTCGCTTGCTTATTATCTCTAATTGCAATTGGAATAATCTGAGAAAAAGATCCGAGTGTATCAATTCCTAATTCTTTTAATTTATCTCTAAGATCATGCGCGATACAAAGTAGTTCTTTTCCCAAATCAGGTTTCTGCAACAGTAAATCCAAACCAATACTGGCGCCGGCAAGAATTGCCGGAACAAGACTGGTATTGAAAATAAAAGGTCTGGATTTGGAAAGTAGGAGTTTTTTTAAATTTTTACCACAAATTACAAAACCGCCATAAGCGCCAATTGCTTTACTAAAAGTCGAGGTAATAATTACGGAAGACTGATCGTAATCAAACATTGACAAACGTCCTCTTCCCGCTTTGCCAAAAACTCCAAAAGCATGAGCTTCATCAACTAAAAGTAGCGCTCCATAATGCTTGGCTAAACTTAAAAGCTCTTTTAATTCCGGACCATCCCCCTCCATACTATAAACTGATTCCACAACAATTAACGTTTTGGAATTTTTATTTTTATTTTGGGTCTTCTTTAAAATATCTTCCAAATGATTTAAATCATTGTGCCTAAAACGAAAATGTTTGGCCAAGGAAATTCTGATGCCATCTATTAAACTCGCATGAATTAATTTATCTGAAATAACAAAATCATTTCTGGAAACCAAGCTGCTAATCACTCCAAAATTAGCTAGGTATCCTGCAGCATAGAGCAACGCATCTTCAGAATTAAAAAAACTTCTTAATTGCGCTTCCACCTTTTCATGAATTGCGGTGTTTCCAGACAGCAATCGTGAAGAACAACTGCCCACACCATATTGATCCAGGGCATTTTTAACGGCAGTAATGATTTGTGGATGATGTGAAAAACCTAAATAATCATTACTACAAAAATTTAAAAATTCTTTGCTGGGAAAAGATAAAAGTTTTCTATCCACCCCCAGCTCTTTTAGTTCCTCCAACTCGCGATCGATCCAAGATAAATTCATTTCTTCATCCGCCTAAATACACTTCCTGAACACGAGGATTACTTAATAAATTAGCAGCACTATCTTCTAAAATTATCTTTCCTGTTTCTAGCACATAAGCTCTACTGGCGATAGTTAATGCCAGATGGGCATTTTGTTCAACTAATAAAATTGTCATTCCTTTTTTATTCAATTCAATCAATGCTTGAAATATTTTTTCAACTAAGATCGGAGCAATACCCATTGAAGGTTCATCTAAAAGCAGCATTTTAGGTTTACTCATTAGCGCTCTGGCAATCGCTAACATTTGTTGTTCTCCACCGGATAAAGTTCCCCCAGCCTGATTACGCCTCTCTTTTAAAACCGGAAAAAGTTGATATATTTTTTCTAAATCCTCTGATATTTCTGCAGAATTACCGCGGGTATAAGCGCCCATCCTTAAGTTTTCAGATACGCTTAATCGAGTAAAAATCTTTCTTCCTTCCGGAACATGAGAAAGACCTAAGGTTACTACTTGATGCGCGGGAATATTTAAAATATTTTTTCCGGAAAACTCCACTGTTCCACTTTGAGCTTTTAAGATCGCCGAAATACTTAAAAGGGTTGTGGTTTTACCGGCCCCATTGCCCCCTATTACAGAAACTATCTCTCCGGCAAATACTTTTAAGTTAATCTCATCGATCACATTAAACTTGGAGTATCCAGCAGATAAATTTTCCACCTTAAGTAAATGTTGATTTTCCATCTAGACGCCTTTCCCCAAATAAGCTTCGATCACTTTTGGATTACATTTTATTTCTTCGGGACTACCCTCGGCAATTTTATTACCATAATCAAGAACAAGAATGCGATTGGAGATGCCCATCACCACTTTCATGTGGTGTTCTATCAAAACAATGGTAATTCCCAGTTCTTGGATTTTTTTAATTAGCTCCATCAATTCCGAAGATTCAGTAGGATTCATTCCGGCAGCAGGTTCATCTAAAAGCAACATCTCAGGCATCGTAGCAAGAGCGCGGGCAATTTCTAACCGGCGTTGCTTGCCGTAGGGAAGGCTTTCCGCCAGCAAATGTTCCTCGTTTTTTAAACTTACCAACTCTAGAAAATGATCGGCCATTATTTTATCTTTAGAGAAATTTTCCAGTGCAATTAAAATATTTTCTCGCACGCTGATTTGCGGAAAAAGTCTGATATTTTGAAAAGTTCTGGCAATACCGCTTTGACAAATATGCTCAGGGGTTATTTTTGAATTGTTCCAAAATACAAAAAAAGCAAAAACTACGATCAGCGTTAAAATCATGGGTAAGATTACTGCCGGACCGGTGATTTCTTGAAAAAATAACGTTTCAAAATCACTTGCCGCTTTTTGCCAAGGGAAAATTTCTTGATAAAGATAATTGTCAGCAATCACTGTTTGCCAGATAGTTTGTAACTGGCAAAGCACAACAAATAAGATAAAACTAAAAATGCTAATTATTAAAAGTTCCAAATAGTTTTTTAAACGAAACTTTTTATTTAATTTTTTGCCTTTAAAAAAAATCGCACCAGAAGTGGGAAGGTAGATACCGCTAATCGTATTAAATAAACTTGTTTTTCCAGCACCATTGGGACCGATGATTGAAAAAATCTCCCCTTGTTTGATTTCCAAACTGACATCATTTACAGCGGTAAGGCCGCCGAAACGCAAGGTCAAATTTTCTATTTTTAATAAACTCATTTTTTTTGAGCAAAACCCTCAGGTCTATATCTGAGCATTAAAACTAAGAGCAATCCAAAAATAAAATATTTCCAATTACCAGGAGATAAAAAAACGTTGCTGGAATCAATTAAATTATTTTTTGCCAGATAGGAACTTAGTTTTACAAGCAAAATTGAATTAAAACCAATTACAATTATTGCACCAATTACAACTCCTCCGATATTATTGATCCCTCCCACGATAATAATACATAAGGCAATAACTGAAATCTGAAAATCATAGTTACTAGGTTCCCCGCTGGAACCCAAATAACTTGCCCAAAGTGCGCCCGCTAAAGCACTAACTGCAGAACTCAAACAAAGAGCGGATAATTTATTATTTGCGGTATTGTTGCCCATACACTTACTGGCTAACTCATCTTCTCGAAGCGCCAACCATTTTCTTCCTAATTTTGATTTGGCAATAAAATCGTTAAATAAAATAAAAAGAAAAAGAATTGTTAAAAAAAGATAGTACCAGGGAAGATATGAACTGTGATCGAAGTGATAAAAAAAAATCTGGGGTTCGGGAAGAGGATTAATTCCTTGGGTTCCTTTAGTGATTACATCTAAATTTCTAAGAAGTGCTTGAACTATTTCTCCAAAACCAAGTGTGACAATAGCTAAATAATCCCCGCTTAATCTTATTACCGGAAGCCAGAGAAAAAAGCCGGAAAAAATACCAAAGATAATTGCCACAAGACATCCCCCCCAAAAACTGAATTGAAAAGGGTAAATATCACAGGTTGCAATAGCAAAAGCATAGGCCCCGATGGCCATCACTCCGGCAGCACCCAAATGAAGCATTCCCGTATAACCAATAACAAAATTCAAACCTAAAGCCAGTAGAGCAAAAATAAAAACCACTTGTAGAGAATCTGCAAAACGAAAGGCTTGCGGCAAAAGAGAATCCAGCAGTGGAAATAAAAACAGAATTATAAATACAATTAGATAATTATTCCGTTTCATAATTAGACTTTTTCTTTAACCCTCGCACCCAGTAATCCACTTGGTCTAAATACTAAAACTAGAATTAGCACTAGAAAAACAACTGTCCCGGTCCAACGCGTTTCAATATATTGATCGGATAAAGAACGAATCAAGCCAATTAACAATCCTCCAAACACCGCTCCCGGTAAATTTCCAATTCCTCCCAAAACAGCGGCTGTAAAACCATCCATTCCGATGCGATAACCCATTTGAAAGGAAATTGTGTTATTATAAATTGCATAAATTAAACCAGCGATTCCCGCCAGTGCGCCTCCCAGAATAAAAGCTGCGCCGATAACTTGATCGACATTGATTCCCATTAGTTTTGCGGCCACCGGATTTTGAGCAACCGCCCTCATCGCCGTTCCCAGTTTACTAAATTTAACAAAATAAGTAAGCAAAGCCATTATTGGTAGAGTAATCACTATTACTAACAAATCTTTGGGACCGAATTGAATAAAACTATCTCCTAAAAAATTACCGTTTGAGATAATCACCGGAAAATCCTTGGGGGCAGCAGGAGAGGTGCCTTGATTAAAAACATCCAAGGGAAGCCCTCCCCAAAATAGACCAAAATTCATAAAAATAAAGGAGACGCCAATTGCTGTTACCAGTTGAGAAAGACGAGAGGAGTTTCGAAGAGGCTGATAAAAAATTTTATCCGTCAGCCAATTAATCAAAGCAGAAAATATTGTTACGGCAATAAAAATAAGCGTTAAGTAAAAATAAAAACTGAAACCAGATAACTCTGGATTATTTAATCCTAAAATACCAACTAGAGTTAAAGCAAAAAAACTGCCCAGCATTACTAAATCACCGTGAGCAAAATTGATTAGTTCGACGATTCCATAAACTAAAGTATAACCCAAGGCAATTAGGGCGATAATCATTCCATTGGATAGGCCATTAATTATTTGTTGTAAAAAAACTTCTAAATCAGACACACTTTTTATGCTCCTCGCCAGTGAAGATTAGATATTCCTTGAAGTATGTTAGAAGGCAAAAAATATGGGCGAGGAGCATAATGAGCCTTTTTTTAAAGGGCGGGCTTTACTCGCCTATATTAATCTAGCATTTTTAAGAATTCAATTTTTCCATCTTTAATCACATTGCCGCTCATGGTTTTTAAAGTAGTATCGCCATTTTGATCAAAAGACCAATTACCCAAGGCGCCATCATAATTTTTGGTTTCCGCAATCCCTTGTAAAATAGTCGCTCGATCTTTTTTGCCATTTTTCTCTATCGCATTCAAAATAACATTGGTGGCTTCATAGGCATAAACAGCATAAACTTCAGGTTCGGCATTAAATTTCTTTTTATAGTTATTGTAAAACTCCGCTCCTTTACCTTTCAAATTATTTGCCGGAACACCGCCAAAAGTTAAATAACTTCTGTCATTCAAATTTTCTTTTCCGGCTGCATCAATAAATGCCTGTTCCATGCAGCCATCAGGAAACATCATTTTACTGTTTACTCCCATTGCTACCAAGTCTTTAACAAATTGTCCGGCATTACTTTGAGTAAGTCCTCCAAAATATACTAAATCAGGATTTAGTTGTTTGATCTTAACAGCTAATGATTTGTAATTGGAAGCTTTGGAATCAATTTGATCGAAAGTAACCACTTGAATTCCTAATTTAGTAGCTTCTTTTTTAAAAATTCCGGCTATTCCTTTCCCATAAAGTTCACCATCGTGAGCAATCGCCACTTTCTTCACTCCTAATTCTTGAGCCCATTTGGCTCCGACGCTGCCTTGTAAATCATCTGCGGGAACTACACGAAAAAAGTTTATCTTACCTGAGGGTCGATAAACCTTTGGTTCATTGGCCTCTCCGATCCCTGCCTTAGTTAAGCCGGGCCAGGATGCCGCCGGACTAAGCATCGCTAAACCAGCTTGGTTTAGTTTGGGCATAGCAATTTTAGATGCACCTGAATTATAAGTACCCACATAGACCATAATATCTTGATCCTTAATCGCCCGATCGGCATTTGCAGCTTCTACTGCGGGATCCCAAGTTCCTCTTTCGGGGGAAGCATCGTCCCAATCTTCATAAACAATTTGAAAATTAGCGGCTTTGCTTCCCCTTTCTTCCAAGGCCAATTTAATACCATTAACCATGGTATTAGTTTGAATACTAGAACTTCCAGTACGGGGTAAACTGGAAATAATTTTTATTGTTCCTTCCTCCGCTCTTGAAAAAGAAGTTAATATGAAGAATAATGGAACTATTAGAAAGAACTTATTAGTTTGGATAGTATTCATTTTGCCTCTTCTTAATGTTTGTAGCCGCAGGCTTAACATACCATTGGGGAATAAAAATTATGAGAAACAATTATTTAACATTCTTAACTGGCAGTTTCAAGCAAGTTATTATTTGTATTGTTTTAATGGCCTCTGCCAGTTGTGGAGATAATGCTGACGGTCAAAATTCCACAAAGGAGGGATCTGTTTGTGGAGGTTTGTCCGGCAAAACCTGTCCCGAAAATCAATTTTGTAAATATAATGAAGGCAGCTGCGGGCAAGCCGATCAAACAGGAGTTTGTACTGAAAAGGCGGAATTTTGTGCTGAAATTTTTACTCCGGTTTGTGGCTGCGATCAAAAAACATATAGTAATGAATGCTATGCCAATATCGCCGGAACTTCCCTGAAGTCACAAGGAGAATGCAAATAGTTTTAATGATTACAGAGGAAGAAGAAGAAAAACTAATCAAACTTGTAATTTCTGCCGGAACAAAATTATTGGAATTTTGGCCTGGCAGTCCGAGAGTTGACTCCGCTCTTGGTCTGGATATTAAAACAAAAATGGATGGAAGCTTTGTTACCGAAGCGGATTATGCTTCCAATAATATTTTAATAGAAGGACTTAGCAAAATTTTTCCGGATGACGGAATTATTTCTGAAGAATTACCAATTACTAAAGAAATTCTGGAAAAAAATAGACTTTGGATCATCGATCCTTTGGATGGAACAAAGTCTTTTGTAAATGGCATCAATGATTTTTCTGTCTTAGTTTCTTTATGTCAAGGATCCCAACCAAAAGTTGGGATTATGTATTTCCCGGCACAAGGTAAACTTTGCATTGCAAAAAGTGGACAGGGCACTTTAGTCAACGGAAACAAAATGCATGTTTCCAAAGAAAAAACCCCCCGAATAAAATCAATTAATACCCGGGCTTTTAAATTATCCAATGAGGAAATTGCCTTTACCGATAAAATTGATTCCGGCCAGGCACAATTAAATGTTTGCAGTGGAGTCTTTGATGGTGTTATTTTTAAATTGTCTTCTTTACGAGAATGGGATTTGGCGGCTCCGGCGCTGGCAATCGAAGAAGCAGGTGGAAAAGTTACGGATGAAAAAGGAAATAGGATTGCTTTCAATAAGGGGCACATGCCTTGTGAGTATTATGTTGCCTCCAATGGTCTCGTTCATGAACAACTTTTAAAATTAATACCCAAGGATTAAAATGTTAAAAAAAATTATCTTCCTGTCTTCAATTCTTATCAGTTGTAGTCCATCCAAATCTACATTTACTGGAACAGATTTATATCTTAATGAAAATCCGGATTGTAAAATCAAAGGGAAATCCGAGAATTGGCAAGCTGCGTATTGTCTCTGGATCAATACAACCAATGATTTTAATAATACTCAGGTAAAACATTGTTACGATTTAGCCTTGCGACATCAAGGTATTCCACAAGCACCCTGTGATAGAAATATGTATTTTAAAAATGAAATATGTAAAATGATGGTTGCTGAGCAATACTTCAATTATGCGGGTACGGTTAATGATTGCCTGCTTTCAGAGGATACAGTTCCTAAGGTAGTGAAAGAGGGCTTATAAAATAAAAAACCTGCCCTACAATTTCGAGATTGTAAATTAAACTGTAATTAATTATTTGGAAATTCCAGATACGTAATTAAAAGCACGAAACGTACCGAGCTAAGTTTAGTATAATCTTCTTAGTTTATTAATCGTTGCCAAATTATCTCGATCGATATCCTGCTCCTCTGATTCTTCGTTTAAAAGAGCAAAAATTGCCATTGCCACACCGATTACAGAATACCAATAAAAAGAGATGTCGAAATGAAAGTTTTTTGAGATATAGGGCGCAAGAAAAAAAACTAAGGCACCAAGAGTAGCAACAACTACCACACCAAGTAACTTCAATTTTAAATACAAACCTTTTTCTGCCACTAATGCTATAAAAAGAGCGGAGGTAAAAGCAAAGAAATAAAATGGGTTAATATAAAATGAACTAAAAGCTTTTCCGGTAATTGCTAAAAGATATTGAGCAATTACTTGAATTAAAGGACAAATAAAGACAAAAGCTAAATAATCATCTTTAGTGATCCCGGAATCCTGTTTGTTCCGATTAAAAATAAAGGCAATGAAACCAAATGTTAAACCAAAAATTAATGCATCCCAGGGAACCATTTGAGCAACTTGCACATATCTTTTTGCTTGGGGACTGATAGTCAGCGTTAGATCGTGAATCACGTACGCTAACACAACTTTGAAAAAATCAGCTATTAATGCAGCTGCGAAATATAGCAATAATTTAATTAGTTTCACTGAAAATATCCCCTAAATTTAAGTAATATTAGAATTTCTCATAAAAAAGCGCAATAACTTATTCGGCAGTTTGGATAATCCCTTGGTGATAAATAAATCGTAATAATTAAATAATTATCTCCATTGCCAATAACTTTGCTGCATAGGTTTTGCCTTGAGCATCGAGTCGATGAGAGACACTTCCCCCTCCATCCAAGGCTCGATCGAGAATAAAATTCAATGCTCCCAAATTGGCAAGTTCGTATCTTTTAACTTCCCCAAAACAGATATTTTCAAAATGCTTTTTCACTTTTTCTATGGTTAATTCCCTTAATAATAAGGGATAGTCATTTTTTTGTCGGGCAATAATTCCGATATTAACCTTGTCTCCCTTATCTCCGGAACGACCATAGGCTATTTCAATTAATTTTATTTTCTTATTCATAAATTATATTAAGTAATTTTTAACATTAATTAATTCTCTGGCAATTAGCGCCGGCCAAAAAGCAATTTCTTCCAAAACCTTTCCTTTGCTGGAAAAATACCCGGAAACAGAAGAAGGACCATTTAAAACAAGGGGCGCTATTTCCTTAGTAAACATTTCAACAGTTTGGTAGTTTTTATCACTGACCACGATTCTAAGCATTACTTCAGGAAGCTGATCCAAATTTTCTAATTTTGAATTGTGATGACAGGCATTTGCTCCAATTAGTTGATAACTATAGCGTTGATATTGATAACCTCTTTTTTTTAATCTTTGTTGAACAAGCTGAGCGGCAATTTCGGCTTTTTTATAAGCATCGGGCCAAGAATAAACTAAATTACCGGAAGCGGTAAAACCATTAAAATAACTAAAGGAAACTTTCAATTTGTCCGGTTTGCTTTTTCCTTTTACTCCGGAAATTTTTACTCTATTTTTGGAAACTTCCTTAAGTTCAATCGTAGTAAAATCCGCTATCACATCCGGAGTAATATAACTCTGAGGATCTCCAATTTCATAAAGCAATTGTTCTTTGACCGACTGTTCACTGACAATGCCTCCTGTACCCGGATGTTTTGTGACAAAGAATTCCCCATTCTCTTGTACCTCCACAAGGGGATAGCCGATGTTTACCAAATCATCCACTCCTAATAATTGATAGGAATAATTTCCACCACTGCATTGAGCACCACATTCAATAATGTGTCCGGCAACTATGCCTGAAGCAAGTTTGTCCCAATCATCAAACGACCAATTGAATTCTTTAATCAGCGGAGCAAGAACCAAGCAGGGATCGGCCACTCTTCCAGTAATAACAAGATCTGCTCCATCTTTTAGAGCTTGAACAATACCGGCTGCTCCTAAATAAGCATTGGCACTGCGTAGTTCAGATTTTATTTCTGAAAAACTCCGATCATTATCCAAATTTTTAAAACTCTCTCCTTTCTTTATTAAATTTTCTACGCCTGATAAAATATCATCCCCTTCCACAACAGCAATTTTAAATTTTTCTTTTAACCCTTTTTTTTCTAAAACTGCTTTTACTGCTTGAGCACAAGCTAAAGGATTGACCCCACCGGAATTGGCAATAACTTTCACTTTTTTATCAAATAGATCGGAAGCGATCTGATCAATCAAATCTACAAAATCCCTGGCATATCCTGAAGCAGGATTTTTCGCTCGATGTCGTGCTAAAATCGACATTGTGACTTCCGCCAAATAATCCAGAACCAAATAATCAAGCGGGCCACCCTTAATTAATTCCAAAGGCGCAGTTGGCGAATCACCCCAAAAACCTTGACCGCAAGCAATACGAATCGTCTTCATAAAAACTAAAAAGAATGAATTATAAAAAGTCAGTGTAGTAAATATTAGCCTATCCTTCCAGAAAAAATATCGAAGTTTTTAATTCTCCCAAAATATGATAGGATTTAAGCCCAATTAAGCGAATTTTTTGAAGAGGATTTTATGCAAAATAAGTTAATGCTTGTAACTGGAGCTAATGGTTATGTCGGCCAAGTAATTGTTGAACAATTAGCGCAAAAAGGCATTCCTGTTCGAGCAATGGTCAGAGATTTAACCAAATCCAATGAATTACAAAAACTCCCCGGCGTAGAAATTGTTGTCGGTGATATCAGAAACTTAGATGATTTGAAAAAAGCCTGTCAGGGTGTTTATGGGATATTTCATATTGCTGCAATATTTAGGCAAGCAAATTTTCCGGAATCAGTATTTTACGACATCAATGCCCAAGGCACAAAAAATGTCTTTGAAGTGGCCATTCAATCAGGAGTAAAAAGAATAGTTCATTGCTCAACAGGAGGAGTGCTGGGTCATATTTCTAATCCTCCCGGAAATGAAAATTCTCCTTATAATCCGGGAGACATGTATCAGCGTAGCAAATTAGAAGGTGAGAAAATTGCCATGCAATATTTTAAAGATGGGAAAATGGGCGGTGTAGTAATTCGTCCGGCAATGATTTACGGCCCGGGAGACACCAGAAATTTAAAACTTTTTAAAATGATTGCCCACAATAGGTTTTTCTATGTGGGAGACGGAAAAACGCATGTCCATTTTGTGGATGTCAGAGATTTGGCCCGGGCATTTTTACTGGCAATGGAAAAAGAAAATGTAAATGCACAAATTTATCACATCCCCGGAGAAAAAGCAGTTCCCTTAAAAGTAATGGTAGAACTAATTGCCAATCACCTAAAAGTTAGCAAACCTTGGATCCATCTACCGGTTAAACCAATCCAATTGTTAGGGACTTTGTGTGAAACTATTTGTGTTCCTTTCGGCATTCAACCTCCGCTTTACCGAAGAAGAGTGGATTTTTTTACAAAGAACCGGCACTTTGATGGCAGTAAAGCTCAAAAAGAACTTGGTTATCAACCGGCACAAAAATTTGAAAGTGAAGTAGTGGAAGCTACTGATTGGTATAAACAACATGGCTGGCTGTAATTTTATAGCGAATATTAATCACTATAAAATTATCCCGAGCGAGTAAAGCGAGTCGAGGGATAATGATTTTTAAACCTTCAATTATTTTTTATCCCCTATCTTTAATCTATAGTTTTGCAATAAATCTAAGAAATTTTCTCTACAACCATAAAATTTTAAAATCCTATACTGCAAAGCTTCCCACAATTTGCGTAGGTAACATCACTGTTGGCGGAAGCGGCAAGAGCCCTTTCGTGCAATACCTTGCAGAAAATTTATTGCAGTTAAATTACAAACCGGTGATTTTACTGCGCGGATATAAAGGTAAACTTCCCGGCCCGCATTTGGTTTCAACAAACGACAAGATTGCCGAAGTTGGAGATGAGGCTTTAATGCATTTTGGTAAACTAGGAAATAAAGTTAAAGTGGTTATTGCCAAAGACAGGGTTTGGGGAAGCCAATTCATTGTTGAAAATAATTTGGGGAATATTATTATTCTGGATGATGGCCTGCAACATCGAAGATTACGTTGCTCAAAAAATATTTTGCTGCTTGATATTTCCGATGATCAGGCCAGAAAAAAATGGAAGAGCAATTTACTGCTGCCGGCAGGGTATTTACGTGAACCTTTATCCTCAGTTTTAAAAAGAACGGATTTTATTGTTTATGTAAATAAATCATCTTCTGAAATTAGAGATTTCGAACTGTCAAATTTAAAAGTTCCCGCTTATCAATTTGCAATTAAAAATTATTCAATAACTGAGCTTTCCAACAATCAAAAAATAGATCTTGAAAATATTAAAAATAAAAAACTACTTGCTCTAACTTCTATTGCCAACCCGGAGAGTTTTTTTACAAGCTTAAAATCCCTAGGTCTAACTATAGAGAAAACTATTTCCTTTCCTGATCATTATTTATTCACAGAAAAAGATTTTGCTGATTTTAAAACCCAAAATTTGGAAATTATTTGTACGGAGAAAGATGCCGTTAAATTAAGTGCTTTTGTTGCCGGGGGGGAAAGTAATCTTATTTATACCTTATCTCTTAATGGAAAAATTGTTGAACAGGAAAGCGAATTTTTTAAAGAACTTATTTAATGTTTTTTGGTAATAAGCGGACTAAAGGGCATCTCTAAAAATTAGACAAAACAAACATCTGTTTCTTCAAATATTTTATTTTGGCTATTAACAATGTAGGGGCACCCTTTATGGGTGCCCGTCTGACCAATATATTTTGGAATTCCGGGCACCCATAAAGGGTGCCCCTACAAATAAATTTTCATAATTTAAACATCCCAAACAATTATTCTAC
>CAYOOT010000017.1:0-41380 GCA_964405665.1 uncultured Bdellovibrionales bacterium
TGTTTAAATTACGAAAATTTAATTTGTAGGGGCACCCTTTATGGGTGCCCCTACACTACTTTTGCCCAAACCAGGAACTGCGGATTTCCATAATCCGATTGTATGCTTGCTTGATTTCCATGAATTCATCAGAATTAGTGTTGGGGGAATCAAATTTTTTATCAGGATGGAGGTTTTTTACGCGATCGCGATAAGCCTTTTTTATTTCATCTTCAGAAGCGCGATCGGAAAGCTCGAAAAAAGAAAGAAGTCGGGTATATTCATCATCTTTATGAGTTGTTTTAGTATATCCCTTATTAAAAACTGCTTCTATAGTAGCGCGATCTGGCTTTGGTAAATAGGTTTCTTTAGGTCGATCGATTGTAGTTTGACCTCCTGCATAGATCTTTTCTACGGATTGTCTAGAATGTTTTTGGTTCTTTTTTGATTTAGCAAATTTCTGATTTATTTTTGCCTGTAATTTAGCTTTGGTCGGATTGTAAAAAAACAAGAAATTAACCAAGAGCAGCATTGCTATGATTAGGCAAACAGGAATGGCTAGTAATGCTCGGCCATAAAAACCAGAAAAGTACAATTTAATTTTTAATGGAAAAGTATAAAGGTTTAAATATTGAATTTCTTGAAGCCTGCCCTTAACAAACGACTTGGTAGCATCACCTTTAGCTTGAAGTAAAATTTTCTCTCTAAGTATATTATTGTCTTTACTGGGATCTGGTCGGAATATAAGAATTTTTGAATAATAAAAATCAATTTTATCTGCTTGGCCATTGCTGATTAACCAAAGCAATCTTTGTTGATAGATATTGGCAATTACTCCTCTAATTGCAAAATCCTTTTCTCCAAGAGCATTCAGCAGTTGTTTTACATTTTCATCATCAAAGGACCACTGCCTTATATCTAGTTCTTTTCTGGAAAGTTTTAAATTAATTTTATTGATTACTGCAGTGGCAATTTCTTCTTCTATCAGATTAGAATTAGTTGCATAACGGTCGGCAATTTCTATTAATTGATTGAATTCATTATTAATAGCAAATGAAAGATTTAAAGGAACTAAAAGGAGCAGGAGTAAAAAGATTTTACTCCATTTTTGATTTAATAATGGCGTAAACAGGAATATATACTTCACGTTGATTTTCATCAGAATTATCTGTAATAATCTTAATTTTTGCTTTTAAAACTCCAGAGGCATTTTCTCTTATTTTTGTGTTAATTGTCCAGTGAAATTCATCTTTTTTTTCTAAAGAAAGGACTAAATTTTCATTATCAGAGTCTGCTCCCAGGATATTTATTTTTTTTGAACTTTTATTCTCAATGCTTATTTTAGAAATATTATTAGCTGTTTTCTCAATTAATCCCAATGATAGAATATTAGGATCAATTTTTAAGTCTCCCTGCACATTGGCAAATACAGCAAGATTAATCACCGGATTAAAACTACTTGAACTTTTTATGGCGATCCTATCGCGAAAAGAGCCAATCGGAACTGAAGATTTTAGTTTTACACTAACCTGTAAAATTTTTTGATTAGAATCGGGAATTTCCTGAGAAATTAATTCCAAATAAGCTGAGCGAGAAACCACTTCCTTAAAAATCACCCCGGAATTTTTATCCGTAATAACTGAAAATTTCAAAGTTCTTTCTTGTCCTTTTTGAATTGAACCGAAATTCAACTTTTGAACACTTAAAGAAATATCTGATTTGATCTCACCTTCCACAGTAAATAAAACAGAAGTTTGTTTGGGATCATTGGAAAAAATCCTTACTATTTTCGCTTTTTTCCCGGAAAATCCTGTTGTATCAAAAGTAATTTTTAAATTTGCTGTTGCGCCAGGGGCAATAGAGTCAGCATTAATTACTGCGGCGGTACAACCACAGGCAGCATAAATTTTTTCTATTTTTAAAACTTCAGCGCCAGAATTTTTTATTTCAAAATTTGCTTCTACTAAAGTTCCTTGTTTAACCGTGCCAAAATTATAAGTTGTATTATTGGTAACAAATTGAGGATGGTTATTTGCAGCATAGACAATGGAAGAAAAATAAAATGGTCCACTCAATGAAAAAAGACAAGCAATAATCAATATAAAATATTTTTTCATTTTATTTTTTTGCAGGAATAATTTCATCTAATAACTTAGTATGTATTTTGCCGGCTCGAAAATCGGGATTATTAAGAATTTTACGATGTAAATCCATATTGGTTTTTATACCTCCAATAATACATTCATCCAAAGCAACTAATAATTTATTTATTGCTTCGTCTCTGTTGGGGGCAAAAGCGATAATTTTTGCAATCATCGAATCATAATATGGGGGAACTTTATAACGATCATAAATTGCCGAATCAATTCTAACGCCCATTCCTCCCGGCGGATGATAACCGACAATTTCTCCAGGAGAAGGGGTAAAAGTAACCGGGTCTTCGGCATTAATTCTTGCTTCGATCGCATGTCCATAGCAATGAATATCATTTTGATTAAAAGAAATATCATGACCAGCGGCTATAGAAATTTGTTCTTTAACAATATCTGTTAAGGTGACCATTTCGGTTACCGGATGTTCTACTTGTAAGCGAGTATTCATTTCTATAAAATAAAAACTATCTGTTCTGGAATCAAATAAAAATTCCATTGTGCCGGCATTGGTATAATTCATCGATTTGGCGAGATGCACTGCCGTTTTATGAAGTTTTGCTCTGACTTCTGGCTTTAAACCGATTGCCGGGCTTTCTTCAATCAGTTTTTGATATCTTCTTTGCATGGAGCAATCTCGCTCACCGAGATGAACTACATTTCCACCTTTATCCCCAAGAATTTGAACTTCAATATGACGTGCTTGGGGAATAAATTTTTCTACATAAACATTGGGATCATTAAAAGCGGCTTCAACTTCTCGTTTTGCTTGTTCAAATAAATTTACAAAATCTGCCGGGTCATGGACAATTTTCATTCCTCGACCGCCACCTCCGGCAGTCGCTTTAATTAAAACGGGGAAACCGATTTGAATAGCTTCTTCCAGCGCTTTCTCCGGTTCCACTCCCGCTCCATGACTTCCTGGAACAATTGGAACATCATGTTTGGCTGCCAATTTTCTAGCACGCGCCTTATCACCCATCATCATCATATTTCTGACACTAGGACCAATAAAAGTAATTCCGCATTGTTCGCAAATTTCAGCAAAGGAGGAGTTTTCACTTAAGAAACCATAACCGGGGTGAATGGCATCAGCTCCAGTAGCTACTGCTGCTGAAATTACAGCCTGAATATTTAAATAGGATGCAGAGGATTGAGCCGGACCAATACAAACACTTTCGCTGGCAAGTTTAACATGTAAAGCATTGGCATCGGCAGTGGAGTGAATGGCAACAGTTTTAATTCCCAATTCATGACAGGCACGGATTACTCTGACGGCAATTTCCCCTCTGTTAGCAATCAAAACTTTACGAAAAAGACCTTTTGCCATTTTTAATCCGTCTTTCCTAATTCAACACCAGCGTTTAAAATAAAAACTAATTTTTTCATATATAAACTCATTATTCAAAATCACAAATCTAATGGAAATCCGAGGTTAAGAGGAATAGATCAATTACTCTATTCTAAGTAATACTTCGCCATATTCGACCATATGACCGTCTTCGATACAAATTTCTACAATTTTTCCTGAAACTTCTGATTCAATTTCATTCATTAGTTTCATTGCTTCAATAATACACAGCACATCTCCCTTTTTCACTATATCACCGACTTGGACGTATGGTTCAGCGTCAACTGCCGGGCGGCGATAAAAACTTCCGACCATAGGAGAAATAACTTCTTTGTAGACTTTTTTTGCCAGAACTTCAGGTTCTGCACTTGTTAGTAGAGGATTGCTGGGAGATGATGGTGAAGCCGAAATTGATGTATATTGAGCCGTTGAAGCGGTTGTTTGCATTCCTGCTGTTGGTGTCGGTTGCGGTTGGGATATTGTTATTGGAGCAAATTCTTGTCCTCGTTTGAGAGAAAGCTTTTCTCCGGAACGTTCCAGACAAAATTCTTTAACTTCAAATTTTTCCAACATTTCAAGAATGGAAGAGAGTTCTTTTGTTGTAAAAGAGTGCGTCACTTTTTCTACTCCTTCTTTGTCTTTTTTAGGATTATTTTCCATCTGTTCAATAGAAAATTAGATTTTGCCTTCTACAAACTCGACATGCTTCCGAAGCTTAGGATCGTATTTCTTTCTTTTGATTTTATCTGTTGTTTTTTTTCTGTTTTTCTTTGTTGTGTAAAAGTAGCCACTTTTAGCAGAAGAAACTAACTTAATGATTTCACGCATTTTAAAAGCCCTCTAAATTTATCATTAAAATACCCCATTTGGGGCAGGCTCTTATAATACATTCAAAGAATTAGAGCAAAATTTCCTAAACAAAGGCGCAGTCAATTACTGTATGTTTATTTAGATAAGTTAAATTAAAGATATTAGTAATAATAAATTTTTGAAAACGTAGGGGCAGCCTTTATGGCTGCCCGTTTCAGCAGATTTGGTAGTTCCGGGCAGGTATAAAACCTGCGCCTACAATCCTACAACATCGTCCGTCTTCCCTGAAGTGCATGATTTAAGGTTAGTTCATCGGCATATTCCAGTTCTCCACCTTTAGGGAGACCTTGAGCAATCCTTGTGGACCTGATTCCCATTTCTTGTAACACTTGCGCGATATAAAGTGCGGTAGCATCACCTTCCACTGTCGCACTGGTAGCAAGCACAACTTCTTCAATGGTCGAATTTTCTTCTTCTTGTGAAAGTTTAATTTTTGCAAATAGTTGATTAATTTTTGTTTGCTCTTTGGTCACCCCCCTTAAAGGAGACCAGAGACCATGAAGCACGTGATACTTTCCATTAAAAATACGGCTTTTTTCCAAGGCTAAAACATCAGCAGGCTTTTCCACTACACAGATTAAATTATTTATTCTTTGCGGATCATTGCAAACCGGGCAAAGTTCTCCTTCACAAAGAGCAAAGCAACTTTTACAAAGCGCAGTTTTTTGCCTTGCTTCTTTTATTGCATCGGCTAACAAATAACTTTCTTGGGGATCTTTTGTAACCAAATGATAAGCCAGTCTGATAGCACTTTTCTCCCCGATCGAAGGAAGTTTACTCAATTCATTTACTAATTTGCGTAGTGCGGGAGGAAACGCTGTTGAAGACATAAGTTTTTTATTTTTTCAAAATAGATACTTTTTCTACCTGACTGCCACCAAAAGTATCAAGTACTGTTTTAACCAAAGGATTACTTCGCGCTTCTTGCTGCATTTTCGAGATGTTTTTCTTTTCCGCTTCCACTTCCTTAGCGGAGATGGAGCTGGGATGAAGCGCGGAATTATTTTTTTGTTTTTCAATTTGGCTGTTTAAACCGCTCGTGATTGGAGTTGAAATATCTTTAGGTTGGTGCTGTAAACGTATTTCCCAGTTACTATGGCCAGAATAACTTTGTAAGCAGCTTTTTAAAATAGTCAAAGTGTCCGGATCTTTTAGGGTATTAATATCAAAATCACCGCCTTCCAAGGAAAGTTTATTTTCTGTAAAAATTTGCGCAAAACTTCTTTTTAATAAAGTTGCCAGTAAAATTTCTTTTCTAAAGGATTGAACATGCTGCACAAAATCGTGCCAAGAAGGATTAAAGCTAACTTCAGTTTGTAAAAGTATGGCTGGTATTTCTGAATTATTCGCAGCTTCAATTTTATTAGTCTTTTCAATGGTCGATGTTTTATTAGCAATGGTTTGGTTTTGATTAATAGAGTTATTGCCTTTGAGTGAGCTAAGAATGTCAGCAATGGGCATTAAATCTTCCAAAGAGGCCATTCTAATAATCCCTGCTTCCAAAGCAAAACGGGGAAAATTGCAACTTAAAGCTGTTTGTGCTGAGTCCAATGCCAAATCAAATAGTCTTTGAAAATCAAAAGATTTAATTTCTTTTACTTGCTTTAGGAGCTCTGAAAATTCTTTGGAATTTACTTCTAGTAAATTTAAAATTTCTTTTTCCGCAGGTAGATTATTACTTTTTGCAGAAAGTAAGCTCACTACTAATAATCTCCTAAAGTGTGTAACAAAATCAGAAATGTATGATTTAATATCTAAACTTTGAGAAAATGCCTTATTAATTAAGGCCAAGCATTCTTTATTGTTTTTTTGAAGGATGGCGGCACTTAGATCCAGAAAATAACCAGTATCTACGGCGCCAAAAATCTGTTGAGCTGTTTCTAGCTCCAGTTTATTTCCGGAAAAACTAATCAAACGATCAAGCAAAGATTGAGCATCACGCATTCCCCCTTGTGCTTTTCTGGCGACAAATTCAAAAACTCCCGCTTCCGCTTTTATCCCTTCTTCCTGAGCAATATCTTCAAGACTCTTAGCGATAACTTCAGTACTAATTTTTCTAAAATCATGACGTTGGCAACGAGAAATTACAGTTTCCGGGATTTTATGGGGTTCAGTTGTGGCAAAAATAAATATCGTATTGGGCGGCGGCTCTTCTAAACTTTTTAGTAAGGCATTAAATGCTGCAGTAGAGAGCATGTGCACTTCATCAATAATATAAATTTTATATTTTGAACCGGGAGGGGGAACAGAATATAGTGAATCAATAAGTTCTCTAACATTTTCTACGCTGTTATTAGAGGCCCCATCTATTTCCCAGACCGCAAGACTTGTTGATTTTGTAATTTCAACACAGTTTATGCACTTGCCACAAGGCTCTACCAGTTCTGCAGAATTTGCCCTTTCTGAAATTTCATTTTTTTCAGGAATTTTTCGGCCATTACAATTCAATGCTTTGGCCAGCACTCTTGCGGAAGTGGTTTTGCCTACTCCCCTGGGACCAGTAAAAAGCATGGCATGAGGAACTCTATTCCAAAGAATGGCATTGGCCAGAGCTGTAGTGATATGATTTTGACCGATTACAGAAGAAAAACTTTGGGGGCGAAATTTTCTGGCAATGACAAGATACGACATAGGTTAAAAGAAAAGAGTTTGAGAAATAACCGAGTTGCGCGACACAAAGAGGTTAACGCTACCGTTGCTTTCTTTCGAATCTGGCGGGGTTCACGTCTTCTTTTGCACACAACCCGGAAATAAGAGAGTAGCTTAAGAAATTTAATCGATCAAGGGCAGGGTTCTCCCCTTTTTCGTGCACTGCGTATTCTTTAGTAATAATTATAGTTTGATGCACGAAAAAGGGGAGAATAAGCATTAGCAATCTACTAATTTTACAAGTATTTTTTTTTGGGTTATTAGGTTTTTCTGAATTTCTTTGGAGAGGTGGCCGAGTGGTTTAAGGCACACGCTTGGAAAGCGTACGTACGGGTTAAACCGTACCGCGGGTTCGAATCCCGCTCTCTCCGTTCTCCCCTTTTTCCCGCGCTGCATATAATCTAGTGCTACTTATAGTTTGATGCGGGAAAAAGGGGAGAATCACTCTTCTTCTTTTTCTTTGTTTTTAGGGAAAGGGGAAATCAGTCGCCGATAGTTATGGCAGACGTTTTTGGCAATGGCATCTTCGGGAACCAGTTTTTTTTCGGTTATTTCTTTATAAATTGCCTGTGCTGCAATTCGATGGGCAATCTCATTGGGGTGGTAATCTTCTCCGGGAGTAGCTTGTAAACGCTCCGGTGGGATATCTTTGTATTCAGAAAGTAAGTCCAAAAATGGTACAGCAATAGAATTAAATTTCTCTTTTATTTTATTATGTTCTTCGCCAAAAGGATAGCGCTGGTCGAAGGGATCGGAGAATAAGGGAAACAAGAAAGCAAAAAACTTAACATTGTTGCTTTTACAAAAAGAATTAATATTATCCAAGCTATTTTCAAACGTACTCCAGTTTTTGGGATTAGAAAAAAGTTCTTTGTGATACTTTTTATATTCCCTAGCCATCATGCTGAGATGAATTTTATAAGCAATAAATGCTGCCGATTTCCAATGTTGAAGTAATTTGTTTTCGGTAATTAATTTTTCTCTTTTATAAGAAGCAGCGTGGGAAAGATGATAGGGTTCAAGTTCGGCATCATTAAGCGTAACTTGCAGGATGATTAGATCAACATGAAATTTTTTAATTGCTTTGGATACGATAGCTATCTCTTGCTTAGTATTATATCCGGGCACACCCAAATTCATTATTTCTATTTTTTTTTGGACATTATTGAGATTAAGCATTCTTTCAAGACGCTTGGAATAATTATCATCAAAGCTTAAACTTCCACCGTAGGTAAAGGAATCCCCCACTATTGCAATTCTAAAAACATTCTCCGGTTTTTCCCGAGCATAACGAAAATCACGATTATCAACACTAGATTCCGGAAGGCACCAATAATGAGGTCGATCTTTCCAGGCAACATTTTTTTTATTTTGTGAATCTTGTTCTTGATGAACTAAGCGAAATAATATTTCTAATCCAACCAGGGAAAAAACAAGGCTAAAAAAAAGAAGAGCGATTTTTGTTTTCCACTCATTCTTAGAAGACGAAGCCATAATATTTAAAACAAAGTATAAATAAAAGGAGCAACGGCTGTTTGAGAAGTAGTTACAATAATCAAACTAATAATTAAAATAAAAACGACAATCGGTAAAAGCCACCATTTTTTTCTGACTTTGAGAAAAGCCCAAATTAGAGATAGATTTTTTAACATAATAGCTTCCTAGAAAGGAGTGTAATATCTTTTTTTATCAGTTAGTGGGGTTGTTTTATCCCAATAAGATTGTTTGCTTGGATCTAATTTTCTTTGCAAAAGATCCTTGCCTATTAGCTTAAGCAATAATCCAATAGGGGTAAAGATACAATAAAAAGTTATTAACATAATTAAATAGGTGACAACGGCCCCTAGTTTCTCTGCAAATTTCATCCAATAGTATTCAGGAAGACGTAGGGTTTTTGCAGCAAAACTTGCTAAGATCATAAATATTAAGGAAAAAACTAATAAACCAAGGAGCAAGCAGCTTATTTGCTTTCTTTTAATGATCAGTAAACAAGAAAAAACCAGGCCGGCTAAGGCCATCACCTGACCAAATTCTTTAAGTTGTTTTTCTGTTTTTTCTTTTTTGCTAATAATGCTGTTCATATTTTAAGCTGTTTTAGTTAATCTAGTTCAAATTCTTGTTGCCAATCAGTATCGTTTTCTAATTTTGGCTGTTCTTCTTTGAGAAGAATAATGTCTTCTAAAACTAAAACATCCATTTTTGTGCGCATAAAACAGCGGTAGGCATCTTCCGGGGAGCAAACAATAGGCTCACCTCGAACATTAAAAGAAGTATTAATAACCACACCGCAACCTGTGAGCTCATTAAATTTTTTTATTAATTTATAATACCTGGGATTTACATTTTCTTCTACGGTTTGCACCCGTGCTGAATAATCGACATGGGTGATTGAAGGAAGATCGCTTCTGGGGATATTTAGTTTTTCTATTCCAAAAAGATGTTCTTGCTCGGAATTCATTTTGATTCTTCGTTTTTCATTTACCGGAGCAACAAGCAACATGTAGGGCGATTCACTTTGAAGATCAAAATAATCACTGACGACTTCTCTTAAACATGAAGGGGCAAAGGGCCTGAAAGATTCTCGGAATTTTATTTTCAAATTCATGGTGGTTTGCATATCAGCTCGTCGAGGATCGCCAATAATACTTCTTCCTCCAAGAGCCCGAGGACCAAACTCCATCCGTCCACTAAACCAACCAATAACTTTACCTTTGGCCATAGCTTGAGCAGCTTCTTCTATTGATTGACCGTTTTCGTATTTATGATAAGGAATTTTTTGTTCTTTAAGAAAATTTTCAATATCGTTAGAAGCAAAAGCTGGTCCAAGATAAGAGCCAAACTGTGAGTCTTCTTTTTCTGAAAGCACTGTTCTAGGTTTTTCCAAAACCTGATACCAGGCAAAGAGCGCGGCTCCTAAAGCACCCCCGGCATCTCCTGCTGCTGGTTGAATCCAAATTCGATCAAAAATATTTTCCCGAAGAATTTTACCGTTAGCGACACAATTCAGGGCGACACCACCGGCTAGACAAAGATTTTTCAGCTCTGTTGTTTTTCTAATATGTCTAGCCATGCGCAACATCACTTCTTCGGTGACGTCTTGTACAGAACGAGCCAGATCCATTTCTCTTTGTGCCAACTTAGTTTCGGGAGTTCGAGGCTTGCTGCCAAAAAGCTGATGAAACTTTTCCGAGGTCATTGTAAGCCCTTGGCAATAATTAAAATATTCCATGTTCAGACGGAATGAACCATCGGCTTTTAAATCGATCAAATTATCTAGAATTAGTTTTACGTATTTTGGTTCACCGTAGGGCGCTAGTCCCATTACCTTATATTCTCCGGAATTTACTTTAAAACCCGTGTAATAAGTAAAGGCGCTGTAAAGTAAACCAAGACTGTGGGGGAATTTAATTTCTGCTTCTAAATTTATGGTATTTCCTTTACCTGTTCCCCAAGTAGTAGTTGCCCATTCGCCGACACCATCAATAGTGAGGATTGCCGCTTCGGAAAATGGTGAAGGAAAAAATGCTGAAGCGGCATGAGATTGATGGTGCTCGGGATAAATTATATCACCGGCAAAATTTAATTCTTTTTTAATTAAATCTCCCATCCATAACTTTTCTTTTAACCACATCGGCATGGATTTCATAAATGATTTAATGCCGATCGGTGAAAAAGTTAAGTAGGTATCAAGCAGTCTTTCAAATTTAATCCAAGGTTTTTCGTAGAAAGCAACTTGGGAAATATCGCTACTTTCAATTCCGGCTTCTTGGAGGCAATAGTTTACGGCATTAATTGGGAAATTATGATCATGTTTTTTTCTGGTAAATCTTTCTTCTTGAGCGGCAGCTACAATTTTTCCATCGCTAACTAAGCAAGCAGCAGAATCATGATAAAAGGCGGAGATACCGAGAATATGTGTTTTTGGGTTTTTATTTTCCATCGTGAATGGGGTGTTATTATGCTCTTAGGGAATATTGTCAAGGGTCATTCTCCCCTTTTCCGCACGCTGTATATATTCTTGTACTACTTATAGTTTAATGTGCGGAAAAGGGGAGAATCAATACAGCAATTCCAGATAACAAGGAGTGCAATAGACCTTCTGTTCTGGGCCATAACTGGTAAATATTTCCTGCTGGCACTTGGCACAACGAACATTTTTTATTTTTCTAGGATTTCTTTGCTTAAACCTTCTGCGATATCTTATTTCTGGGTGAAGCTGGGGAAGGGGCAAAGAATTTTTACGATAAAAATCAAGTTCCATAGAGGTAATCTTATAAGGTTTGTTAGATTCAGGACAAAGCAATACTTGTTGTAAAATATCATCTTTCACTTGCTTAATATCAAAAGGTAAGGTTTTAGCACTGATTGCATTTTCAATTTTTTGGCTTATCGATTGATAATCATTCCAGAGAAATCCCTGAAAAAGAGCATTCTCTTTTGTTAAAGGAAAATAATCAGCAGCTACAGTATGATTATATCCCCAAAGAGCATGTTGATCGGGGAAATATTCTCCCCATTCATTATGTCTTTTCATTAAATCAATTACTTGAGGAAGAAGTTCTTGATATTCTTCTTTGGAATATTGCTTATTTAAAATGCAGTATTGTTTGTTCTTTAAACCGACACAGGCAAAGCAGTCTTTACAATACAAACACAAATCCAAATAGTAAGAACTTTTAACTCCGAAGCTCTGAGCGGTAAAAGCAGAACCGTACATTTCTTGTCCGCCCCCGCTGATTTGATAACATAATTCTGCTTCTCCCCAGGCAAAATAATCCATGCAGTTTTTTCCATACATAAACCAAACACAATATTTGCAATCTTCCGCTTTTTGCGTATCAAAACAGTGCAAGCAATTTTTAGTATTCCAGATATAATCCCCGGTGCTGTTTTCATTATTATCACCGTGATAATTTCTCCGAGGGAAGTCCTTGAGCAATTGTTGATATTTTTCTAAGAACAAATTTTTTTCTTTTTGATTGTCAGAAAGCAATAAGTTTTTTAATTTCTTATAATCTTCTTTAGTAGCAGGCTGATTTAAAATATGATTTTTTTTCTGTCTTAAACCCACGCAACCAATACATTCACTGCAAGATCCGCAATCATTTAAATAATAACTATCAAAGCATTGTTTGCAGCTGGAGGAATAATATAAAAAGTTACAAGTATCTAAATCAGTGCATTCATAGCAGCACTCAGATTTGAAAACAAAGAAACAATCAAAACAATCTCTAGATTCGCTTACATAATTACAATAAGCACAATTTTCATCTCTGTCGGCACCAAACGTAAAATAACAATTTTTTAAATCTCCCCCACAATTAGTATATAGAGAATTAATCATTCGATCGTCGGCATAGTTAAAAGTATGCAGTCTAGGACAAATTTTTCTTAAATCCTGAATTTGCTCAAACACAGATCTATTAAAATCCAGATCTTTGCCAAAGCAACTAGAGTCATTTTCGTCACTCCACCACTGGGAATTTTTATAAACTGGGAAAGCAGTATTTTCAGGAAAACAACTAATTAATTTTTCTTTTGTTTTGCTACACTTTCTTTGGAAGAGATTTACCTCATTTCGCCAGAGCATTCTTTTTTGTAAGCGGCAATCTGGGCATAACTGGGGAGCAGGGATTTGATAAATTTCTTTATTGAAACGAGGAGAAACTTTTTCTAAGAAATCTAAATCTTCTGCGGTTACTTCAAAAGACTGCAGGCATTTTTTACATTGTTGAAACATCTGCTATTTTTTTTATTCAATTAAAACAATCTGGCTTTTCAAAACCTTAACCAAAACCGGTTGGCGGATTATTCCCCCTTGAGGATCAAACTTAATTTTTCCAGAAGCACCTTGAAATTGAACGTTTAAAAGAGATTTAGCAACATTTGTAGCTTCAAAAGACTGACTTTGTTCAATAGCCATTTTAAGAGCACTCAAACTATCATAAGCAGTGTCAGCCGAAGCAGAAGGTTTGACCTGATATTTACTAACAAATTTATTTACAAATTCCGTAGAGCCTTCGGGAAATTGTGCTGAGATTGCTCCTTCCAGAGCGCCTTTGGCTTCATCAATTCTAGTTTGATCCAAAAGAGCGTGATAAAAAGGACCGGAGTAACCTTGAGAGCGTAATTGTTTAGCTGCAATAGCCGATTGAGTGATATTGGCCAGAAAAATACCATCAGGATGACTTGATTGTATCCTTAAAGATTCCGTGCGAAGATCTTTAATTTCAGGGTTAGGTTCGAGGAGAATCAGAACTTTTCCACCAAGACGTTTAAATTCCTCGGCAAAAATTTTTCCTTGTAGATTTTCCCAAGGTTGCTCGCTGGAAAAAATTCCTACAGTGTTCCAATTATTTTTTCTGGCAAGTTGTGCCAAAGCTTTTGTTGCCGTTTCCGAATGAGGCATTGTATTAAAAAGATTTGCTGCAGATTCATTAAACTCAGCAACACCTAAAGAAGGTGAGATCATCAAGATATTATTCACTTTCCCCGCTATCGGAGCTAGGGCCAGACCGGCCGGTGTCCAGTTTGGTCCGATAAAAAAATTAATATTTCCTTGAGAAAGAAGTTTTTTAAAAGCAGTTACTGCTTGTGAAGCGTTGGTTGCTTCATTGGTATCTTCAAATCTGAGAATAATTTTTCTCGAAAGAATTCCTCCTGCTGCGTTAATATCTGTTGCTGCCAGTTCTAATCCTCGCTGGGTGGCAGTTCCCCATTCTGCGCAAGCACCACTTAAGCAAACAAGAACACCAATTTCTAAAGGTCTGGTTTCTGCTTTCGCAAAATTAATTGCATCAAATTTTTGTGAAACAAAGAGAAATACGCTTAAGAAATAAATTAGATAAGATATTTTTATTTTACTTTTTCCGAACATAACTCACTTTTTAAAAACTGCTGAATTTTAGAGCTTATTAAAAAAAGGTCAATGCTCCAACGTCATTTATCTTAATTTATCATATAATATATTGTAAATGCTCTTAAAAATACGGTCGACAAGGGATCGTCAACACCGCTGATAGAAAGCTATTTCAAATGCTTTGGAAGTTTTTGAGTAAGTAATAATTGTAAGTTTTAGTAGTAAGCGGACTGAAGTCCGCGCTCCGTACGTATTATTCTTAACTAGGTAATTTATATGTAAGCAAAGACCGTTCGGAGCGCGGACTTCAGTCCGCTTAATACCAAAATTTATTTTCAACGTTCTACTTCCGCAAAAGCACAATCGGACTAAATTTTTCCATTCCGCGTTCTACATATTTTTTCGGCTCAGTAGCCTCTACAATTTTCCATTTTTCCACTTCAATTAAAACTCCCGCTAAAGAACTGTCTCTGTGCAGTAAAGCAAAATTAATATTATTTTTTTCTAAAAGTTCTTTCCATTCAGTTGTTAAAGTAATTATTTTATAATAGTCATCAAATTCTGATGTTTGAGCAAGATAGCTGATATCGGGACTACCATTTTTCTTTATTGCTTTTTGCAGATCAGGGAATAAGCCAGGTGGGTTGTGGCTTAAGTTATTTTTCAAATCAAAATCGATTAAAATTCTGGCCGAAAGATCTTTTTCAATGCTGATGATTAGATTGTCATAATTTGTAACTGGTGATTTTTTAATCTGTTTAATTAAAACACAACTCAATGTAATCAAGAGAATGCAAGCAAGGAAATATTTTAAGATTGTTTTATATTTTAAATATAAACTAGATTGATCATTGCTGATTAAACAAAACGTGGCATTAAATGCCAGCAGAATTACAAAGAAAGGATAATAAGAAGAAAATAAAAGGGCCAGGAATAAAGAAACAACATTGAAAATTTTCCAGCTTAATTTAATCTCCCTGATAAAATATGCGAAAACAAAAAAAAGCATGATTGCCAGAACCAATTTAGGATTATCCTGAAAATTTGGCACAGATGTGCCCAAAACTTTGTGTAAAAAAATGTTATCAGTTTTTATTGCCTGAAAATAAAGTTTACTCCAAGAAAAAGGCGAAAGTAACGCAGCCATAAAAACGGGGTAAGAAATTAAAGCGATTAAAGAAGTATTTTTAAAATAAAAAACAAAGAGATAAAGAAATACCGTATATTGGCAATAAGCCAGAAAAAAATTATCGTTAATTAAGTTGAAGGGAAAGAAAAACAGCAATATTATTAAACCGAAAATAATGGCAGAATAATTTTTGTTTTTAAATTGTTTGTATTGCAGATAACAGAGACAAGCAACATTTGTAAAAAAAATGGCTAGAGCAGGAAGTAAACTAATAAGGTGCTGCATTTGTCAGCCCATTATCAACCATCACGGTTTGAGCGATTACTCCACTACCCAAAACCGGGGAAAGTAAAAACAAAGTGGCTCCGACCGGATCATCAAACTTTATTAACTCAGAACTGGGAGTATTGGCCAAGGCTTTTTTCCCGCGAACAGTATTTGGTCCCAGGCGTTCACGGTTTAAATCTGTTACTACAGGACCAGGAGCGATGGTATTTATGCTGCACCACGGGGCCCAATCAACAGCCAGCATTTGAGCGAAATTTCTCAGCGCTACTTTTGCGGCATTATAGCCAACACTTGCTGATTGCGGGCTGCCTCCTGCTCTTCCCGGGCCAATGGAATCAATAAAAACAATTCTTGGTCTGTTTCCTTGTTTTTGTGATTCTTTAAGTAAAGGCTCCAGACCTTTTGTCACTCTGATGCCCCCAATATAATCGGCATCAATTTGTTTTAATACTGCTGCGGTATCGACAGTAGTAGGACTTTCTCCATGTAAGACATTGGCTCCTTTTACCACGCTGCCGGGAAAAAATACCAATAAATCTAGCTGACCAAAAATATCTTGAGCATAAGCGCAAACTTCATCCACAGATTTTTGATCAGCGATATCTGCCGCTTTTATATAAAAATGTTTATTGGAAAAGGCATAAGGAGAAAAATCTTTTTTTGTTTGTTCTAATTTCTCTGCTGATCTTCTACTGGCTAAGACTTTTGTGCCCATTAATAATAAGGCGCGAAGCAAAGGATCTCCTAAACCTCCCACACCAAAAAAAACGCAGGTTTTATCTTTAAACCCCAAATGCTTTCCTAAAACCGCTCCCGATTCTTGATCTAAATCTTTAAATAAACTTATTTCTCCCAGCATAGCAACATCCTTTAATTAATTTTAGAATTATTTTTCTTTATTGAGATAATTAAAAGTTAAAGCAGCAACAATGCCACCTGCCAGGTTGGCAGCAAAATAAATCCACAAATTTCCACAGTGAACAATGCCCAGCAAACATAAACCAAAAGCAACGGCTGGATTAAAAGCACCTCCGGAGATTCCCCCTACTGCAATTGCTCCAGCCAATACGGTGGAACCGATAGCCAAACCATAATAAGAATTACCGGCAGTTTTTTCTGCTGTGGCAACATTTAAAATTACAAAAGCTAGAGCAAATGTAAAAAGAAATTCTGCTAATAAAGTAGGCATTAAAGCAGGATTAATGGGTGTAATTACAGCACCGACTTTTAAATACAAAATAGCTTGAGCAGCAGTAATTACTGCCAGCATTTGGGCGATGATATAAGGGAAAAAATCTTTATTAGAACATTTTCCTCTAATCCAAACGGCTACTGTGACAGCAGGATTATAGTGTGCTCCGGAAATATAGCCACCCGAATAGATCATAACCATTAAAACAAAACCAATGGCAAAAGGAGCAAATTCTGAACCCCCGGGGTTGATTACAGTAAGACCAATAGTTAAAAATAAAAAGAAAGTGCCAATGAATTCTACCAGATATTTTTTCATGGAATTTAAAACCTATGTTTGTTAATGATATCAAAGCGTGTCCAGCACTAAGACTGCTGACATGCATGTTCCTTAACCGTTTTTTAAGGCATAATCAAGAATAATCGAAATGGAGTATTTATATGATTTGTAATCTTCAAGGCAAAGTTGCTGTAGTTACCGGTGCCGGTTTAAGAGCAGGGGATGCACTAGCTGGTTTTGGTCCGACGATCGCTATTGCCTTAGCAAAACAAGGCGCTAAGGTTGCGGTCTTGGATTTGAAACTTGAAGATAGCGAGCGAACAGTAAAAGAAATAAATTCTATTTCCCAAGAAGCATTAGCTTTTGCTGTGGATGTTTCAAATATCAAAAATTCTCAAGAAACAATTCGTCAAATTAAATCAAAATTCGGACGTTTGGATATTATTGTAAATAATGCCGGTGTTACTAATGAAATTCCACTTACAGAATTATCTGAGAGTGATTGGGATCTGATGAGTAATGTTAATGGTAAAGGAGCTTTTTTTGCAGCACAAGAAGCATTGCGAATTATGATCGATCAAAAAGAAGGCGGAGTTTTAGTTTTTATTGCATCTGATGCCGCAAGAAAAGGAGCACAAGTTGTCAATGCCGGCTATACTTATTCCAAAGCCGGGGAAGTTGGCATTATGAAAAGTTTTGCTCGTGTCGGAGCAGAACATAAAGTTCGCTCGGTAGCTATTTTGCCAGGACCTGGTAGAACGGAAATGAGCAGGTATTGGCCGGAAGAAAAAAGAGAGATGTTACTTAAACAAATGTTTTCTAAAAAATTCGTTGAACCTGCAGAGATCGCAAGAGCAGTGTTGTTTGCGGTGGATCCGGTAATGGATTCTCTTACCGGCTGTTGTATTGATGTTAATTCCGGGCTTTGGATTGGCTAGTTTTTAAATTTAAGGATAATCAATTATGAAAAATGCATACAAAATAATTCCCCCCAATAAGATAGCAGATCTACAAAAACAGGGCGCTTTATTAGTGGATGTTCGAACACCGGCAGAATATGAAGAAAAACATATAGAAACTGCCGTTAACATTCCTTTAGGAAGTCTAACAGATGATCAAGTTCTTGCGCTTTGCAATAATAATAAATCTGCCCCAATCATTTTTCTTTGTGCTTCTGGTACAAGAAGTAAGCAAGCCTCAGAAAAAATTTCAGGAGCTGGATTTGAAAATGTTTCCAGTGTAGAAGGAGGAACTAATGCTTGCGCTGCAATCGGTTTAAAAATCATTCAAGGAACAACTTCTGTTATTTCCCTGGAGCGGCAAGTACGAATTGCTGCAGGAAGTTTTGTGTTATTGGGAGTTATCCTTTCTTATTACATCGCCCCCGGATTTATTTTACTTAGTGCTTTTGTCGGTGCAGGATTAGTTTTTTCCGGTATTACCGATACTTGCGGGATGGGAATGTTACTTGCAAAAATGCCTTGGAATACTAAAAATTGTTCACCGAATAGTTGTTGCAATAAATAATGAAAAGATGAAAAAAACAAAAATTGTTATCATAGGGGGCGTTGCTGGCGGAGCAAATGTTGCTACAAGAGCACGTCGCCTTAGTGAATCTGCTGAAATAATTATTTTAGAAAGAGGGCCATATTTGTCTTTTGCAAATTGCGGATTGCCTTATCATATCGGGGGAGAAATTAAAGATCGTTCTCGTCTTGTTTTACAAAATCCTGAATCTTTCCAACAAAGATACCGCATTGATGCGCGAGTGGAAAATGAAGTTTTAGAGATTAGCCCTAGTAATAAAACAGTTACGGTAAAAGATTCCAGTGGGAAAATTTATCAGGAAAGTTACACACATCTTGTTCTTTCTACAGGAGCAGCACCCTTAAAGCCGCCAATTCCCGGAATAGATTTGCCTGGACATTTCTCTCTTAGAACCATGGGAGATATGGATAAAATTATTGACTGGATTAAAAATAAACCGCTTAAAAAAGTTGCTGTTATCGGCGGAGGATATATCGGTTTAGAATTGTTGGAGCAACTTTTGCATTATAATTTTGAACTTTCATTAATAGAGGCTTTACCTCAAGTGATGGCACCGCTGGATTCGGAAATGGCAGAAATTTTACATCAAGAGATCAAATCAAAGGGAGTTCAATTATATTTAGGAAGTGCCGTTAAGAAATTTGATCAGCCGGAAGGACAGGCACTCGCTTCTATTGTCGAGACAAATGACGGAAGGCGTTTTGAAGCGGATATGGTAATTCTTGGTTTGGGTGTAAAACCGGAAACTGTCTTAGCCAAAGCTGCCGGATTGGAAATAGGGATGCGGGGTGGTATAAAGGTGAATCAGTATTTAGAAACATCGGATCCTGATATTTTTGCTATCGGGGATGTTATTGAGGTTAAAGATTTCGTTACAGGAGAATTAGTAGTTATTCCACTTGCCGGACCGGCTAATCGCCAGGGGCGCTTAGTAGCGGATAATATTTTAGGAAAAAGAGCCGCTTATCATGGAACTTTGGGAACCGCGGTTTTAAGGCTTTTTGAGTTGATCGCCGGCTGTACCGGTGCCAATGAAAAAACATTAAAACGTTTGGGAATTAACTATCAAAGTCTTTCTTTACATCCGATGTCGCATGCTAGTTATTATCCAGGTGCTTCCGCAACTTCTTTGAAAATTTTATTTTCACCTGATTCCGGAAAAATTCTTGGAGCCCAAGCTATCGGAAAAGAAAATATCGATAAACGAATAGATGTGATTGCAACGGCAATCAAAGCCGGATTAACAGTTGATGATCTTGCCGATTTAGAGCTTTGTTATGCTCCGCCGTTTGGTTCGGCAAAAGATCCGATAAATATTGCCGGCATGGCTGCACAGAATTCGATGCGCAATTATTGCAAACCAATATCTGCTTTGGAACTATTTAATTTAGGGAAAACGGTAACTATACTTGATGTCAGAGATGATCGAGAAAGAGAAGCGGGATTTATTCCTAATTCAATTCATATCCCTATAAATCAATTACGTGATCGTTTAAGTGAACTACCAAAAGATAAAGAAGTAGTTGCTTATTGTCATTCCGGGCAAAGATCATATTATGCTTGTCGAATCCTTTTGCAAAATGGTTATCATTGTAGAAATCTTAGTGGCGCTTTTAAGACTTGGCAGTTATCCATTCCTTTAAATTAATTTCCAGAGGAGTTGAAAAGTTGTGCGCTGATTGGCGGCAAAAACTGCATCTTTTAATTGAAAAGCATAATGAGGTTGTTGTCTAGTCATAATCATTATAACGTATTCTCCTAAAGACCAGATAGTGCTGGAAAACTCAGTTCCTTTGGGAAGTTTTTTGATTTGCCTTCTAGATATTTTACCCCGTAGTTTATTTTCTATCTCAGAGCGATTAGATAACAAGTTGACTTTTTCTTCTGGTTTCATCTTACTCCAGTAGCGATCCAGCCATTGGCGATAGTTGAGAACGAAATCTGTATCTTGATAACCCCACCAGGTAAAATCATAACGAGAAATACTTTCTTGCCATTCTGCTTCATAAGTATAAAGCATATTTTCAATGTTTTTTGTGCCTTCAAAAAACTGTATTCGGGGAATACTAAAATTAGAGCTAGTGAACATTGGAGAAACAAGTTTAAGCAGTTCTTGGGCAACATCTTCTTTATCTTTAATTATTTTGGCATTATTTTCTTTTTCTGAGTCCACCATTTTTGTCAGGGAAGTGGGAGAATTTGCCAAATATAAGGTTACATCTTTATCGTGCTCAATTGAAACAACTCCTTTTTGAATCAGTGATTCTAAAACAGAGTAGGTTGTGGAACGGGGAATATTTGCTTTTTTTGCCAAAAGGGAAGCAGCGGCTTTTCCTAGTTCAGCAAGTGCCAAGTAGACTGAAGTTTCCGTGGGAGAGAAACCTAATTTTTGAAAAAGATGTTCCATCGGGAATGTTGTCGAAGTATTGTCGGCAATAGAAGTTATTATAAATATTAATAAATTTCAAGATAAAATATATTTTGTCCTCAATTATTGACTTACTTGAGAATAATCCTCATAATTCCCCCGCATTATCATAAACTTTTATGTCGGTGAAATATGAAAAGAAATACAAGATTTAAATTTTTTCTGATTTTAATCTTAACATTGCTTACTATTAATTTTAACAAAATCAGTTTTGCGCAAGACAATTCCACTTTCAAGTTGGGAGCTCTTTTGTGTCTAACCGGAGATTGTGCCGAATGGGGAAATAATTCCCTTAAAGCAATCCAACTTGCGGTAGAAGAATTAAACATCAAAGATGGTGGAATACTCGGAAAGAAAATAGAACTGCAAGTGCAAAATAGTAAAGAAGCAGATGGAGGAAGTAATGCAGTTTCTGCTTTCAAATATTTAACTCTTAACCCCGAAGTTAATTATATTATCGGTCCAACTTGGTCTACAGGAGGACTTCCTATTGCTCCATTGATTGCAGCAAAAAAAGATTTAATAGTTACTTCTCCATCTCTGGGAGTAGCTGCTTTTAATGAAACGGCAGATAATATTTTTAATACCTGGCCTCATGATTCTTATTCTACAAAAGCCTTAGCTGAGTACGCGGTTAAACAAGGCTGGAAAAAGGTAGCAATTTTTAGCGGTAATGATGATCCTTGGGTAATGACTCAAGGCAATACCTTTGAAGAAGAATTTAAACGTCTTGGTGGAGAAGTAAGTATTAAAATCGAAGTAAATAGAAAAACTACAGAAGTTAAAGTTGAAGCGGCTAAAATAAAGGCCAGTAATCCAGATGCTGTTTTTTATTCAGATACTTATAATATGTCCAAAGTTGCCAGAGAACTCAGAGCGATGAAATTTACAGGTCATCAATTATCAATATTAATGGATGATACGAGAGTAAAAGAAGCTCAAGGTGCTTTAGAAGAAACTGTTTTTGCTCAATATGATGAGGCTACCCCAGAATTTCAAGCTGCCTATCAAAAAAAGTATCAAGAAAAACCTGGAATAACTGCGGACACTGCTTATGATACAGTCAAGCTTTATGCTTGGGCAATTAATCAAGCAAAAAGCTTGGATACAAATAAAGTTAAGGCAGTCTTATTGAAAGCAGATTATCATGGTGCTTCCGGTCGAATTGTTTTTGATGCCCAAGGTGGAGTAATTAAAACTCCGGTATTTTGGTTTGTTAGAAACGGAAAATTTGAGAAGTTATAGAATTTTTAGATCTCTCATGATTGGAGTATCCAGAACCATAATAGTTTGTGTGCTTTGAATTTCACGGATTCCTTGGAGTTCCAGCAAGAAGGCATGTAAATCTTGAATGCTTTTTACCAAAATTCTGCAGAAGATATTATATTGGCCGGTGGAATAGTGTGCTTCGACAATATTTTCAAAATCTCGAAGTTTCTCGATCACTTTTTTGTAATCACGGGCATTATGTAAATTAACTCCCAGAAAAGAAGTGATAGTATAACCTAATTTTGCATAATCAATAATCAGCTTAGAGCCAGAAACAATCCCGGACTTTTTTAATTTCTCCATGCGAATATGAATGGTGCCACTGGAAACACCAAACTCTTTAGCTAATTCCGTAAAGGGTTTGCGGGAATCATTAGAGAGGGCAATGAGGATTTTTTTATCCAAACTATCTAATTCATTCTCGTTTTCTAGCATTTTTAAATTCCCAAATTCTTATTCTCTTCGGCTAACCATCTGGCAAAATTGCAACAGCTTCAGGATATAAAATTTAAAATATCTTAGTAATTTATTGATTATATTGATAAGATTATATAATTTATAAAAATAAGTCAATAATAATTATAGTATTATAAGTAAAACATTAAATTTATCTAAATATCAAAATCTCAAATCCCTAAATCAGCAAATCAAAATAGAATATTTTTATCTTTAAGTAAAAATTACTATCAATATTGAAAATATTCTATCTATATGGATAATTATTGACATAATTTCATTATAAGTTATGATTTATAGAAAATATATAAATTTGAAATTGCTTAAATATACCTTTTGTTAAAAAAGGCAATTTTTATTGAGGTAGCTAAGCAGGCGAAATTAAGTAAGCCTAATTCGCAAGTAAGAGGTGAAAAATGAAAGAAGCATGTTGTAACAGTTGTAAAAAGAAATTTTCTGTTTCTTCAGAGGAGGAGAGTTTTTTAAAAAAAATGGATTTGCCCTGTCCGCCTCGAAACTGTCCGGATTGTAGGCGTCAACGCCGATTGGCATTTCGTAATGAACGGCGGATGTTCCACCGTGTCTGTGATGAATCAGGTCGTCGTGTAGTGGCTGTATATCCGCAGGAGACTAAGCAGAAGCTAGTAATGTATGAGCAGTCACTATGGTGGGATTACCAGAAAATGGATCCTTTAAGTTTTGGAAGGGATTTTGATTTTTCACGACCCTTTTTTAGTCAATTTGCAGAACTAAAGGAGGCCGTTCCTCATCCCAATCTTCACAATACCAATGTGGAAAATGCGCAGTTTGGCAACCATTGTGTTTCTAACAAAAATTGTTATCTGACCATTGCCAGTGATATCTGTGAGGATTGCTACTATACATATTGGGCGATTCGTTGTCGCGATTGTTATGACTGCTCCTTGGCCTACGATTGCGAGCTTTGTTACTCCTGTGTTGATGTTCGCCTCTGCTATAATTGCGAAGCGGTGGTTAATTCAGAAAACATGACCGATTGCGGATACTGCTACGACTCCAAAGGATGTTTTGATTGCTTTGGCTGTGTAGGAATACGTCACAAGACAAACTTTTTTCTCAACCAGCCCCTTTCCGAAACAGACTACCGTTTGAAGCTTAAAGAGCTGCGCAACAACAAACGGCGGTATGAAGAATTTCTTCTGTGTTATGAACAATTGAAAAGAAATTTTGCCCAAAGTCCGATAAAAAATATTCAAAGCGAAGGTGTCATTGGAGACCGACTCTGGCGCTGTCGTGATTGCAAAGAAAGCTTTGATTTGGAACGTTGTCATGATGTAAACCATTCGACTTTTGGATTTGATGGAATCAGTTGTCAGGACATCGACTTTTTTGGCCGCAGCGAAATGATGTACGAAGGTTTTTCGGCTTTCGGACAATATAATTGTATTTCCACCATCCTCTGTCATTTTAGTCATGATGCATTTTACAGTGAATATTGTATTTCTTCACATCATGTCTTGGGCTGTGTTTGTTTACATCACCAAGATTACTGCATTCTCAATAAACAGTACTCCAAGGAAGAATGGGAGATTTTAATGCCCAAAATAGTCTCGCACATGAAGAAGACCGGAGAATGGGGAGAATTCTTTCCGGTCGAAACTTCTCCCTTTCCTTACAACTATACGGTAGCACAAAAATACTACCCACTTTCTGAAGAAGAGATTAAGGAGCGCGGCTGGTGGTACAAGAAAGACGACCTGATCGATCGTGAGCAGCAAATCAATAAATCTCCTGAACTCCTGATGCTTCCGGAAAATGACAGCGAAGTTGATATTTCTATTTGTCGAAAACCGTTGCGTTGCGAACGAACGGGACGCGTATACCAAATTATGCCTAAGGAATTTGAATATCTGCGCGCCCGCAATATTCCGCTTCCTCGTATTCATCAAGATGAACGAAATGAGTTACGGATGGCACAGCGTAACCCGCAGCGAATGTGGAAACGTAGTTGTGTCAAATGTTCGGCGCCGATTGAAACTGCCTATGACCCTAGCGGCGGTTGGCAAGTTTGCTGTACTAGTTGTTACGAAAAATCGTTGTAAAAAGAATCAGCAAATTTTCTTTAATTTTTGGAGAGCCTCTTGGTAAAGCTTTCTTATCGGAACTGAAAATTCCAGGCCATTAATTATTTTTCGGGCACGCTGGGAAGCTCCGCTTAAATTTTCTAAAATACGCTGCTCAGTAAGTTCTGTTCCGTGGCGATCCAAGTAAATTGGAAGATTATAATCAAAAAATGAAATTAAATCAGCATCTCGAAGCAAAGGATTGGCATTCTCCGATTCATGTGTTTGAATAAGTTTGCAAATGTCAGCAATTTCTTGATCAGAATATCCAGACTGAAGCAGCAAAGGTGCAACGATTTGCGCACTGCGTTCAGCATGACGCTGTTTATACTCTTTAAAACCTTCGCTGTTGCGTCGTGATATTCGAGGATCAACAGCTCGTTCAAGATCGTGTGCCAAGGCTGCGCAACAAAGGCCTTCGGCAGCAGAAGATTCCAGATGAAGTAACCATTGAAGCGTATTGAGAGCATGACCGCTGTCTTCAGCAAGGCCTTTTCCAAGCAATTCAATAACGGTCTTTTGAAAAACTTTAAATCTGTTTTTATCAAATTGAGTATTCATCTTTTATCGATTCTTGTTACTATCCACACCCAGAAAATTAATAAAGCTTGAACTGGGAGGCGCAGCAATAAAGCTTTTTCAGAAAATGAAGGAAAAAGTTCAGCATGAAGATACATATAAAGATTTGCCGGAAATATTGCAATTAATAAGGCGCTTAAACCGAAACGTGCCAGGGTTAAATATTTGCCCGAAAAAACTAAAAGTCCCAGGAGAACTTCTGCTGCTCCCGAAATATAAACCAGTAACAGCGGGGCAGGTAAAATTGGAGGAATAATTTTGATAAAATATTCAGGAGTTAAAAAATGAAAAACTCCTGCGATAACAAATAAAATCCCTAAAATAATTCGGAGAAAAGTATTTAACATTATACTATAGCCTGCCATAAGTTATCATTCCGGGAAAGTTAAGAAATATTTGTAGCCTCTTGTGCCTTTTAATACAAACCTTAAAGCGAATTTTCTCCGATTACTCTTTTAAGCTTAAAAAAGCATTTAAAAATAAAATTTGGAGAAAAAATGAAGAAAATCTTGATATTAATGGTTTTTGGTCTAATACAGTTAATTGCTACTTCAAACTCTTTTGCACAAATACCGGGTGGTATGGATGGTGCGAAAATGCCGGCAATTGATGGGGTTTCCTATGCAGCAGAAGTTAAAGGGGAAATAATAATTTTTCTTGTCCAAAAAAATAGCTTAAATGAAGTTACGGTAAGTTCATTTAGTCCAATTAAAATCGCCAATTCTTTAGCTATTAATATTGTAAAAACAGGATTCAAAGTTCCAGTTAGTGGATTTTTTGGAAAAATTGAAGCTTATGTTCTTAAAGATGCCAAAGGAGCATTAAATATTGTTATTCCTTCTACTAATAGTGCCGGCGGAGTTAATTATTTTTCTTGGGGAGTTAGTCAATAATTATTAGTAATAAGTGGACTCGCAGGGCACGTTGCCCTTTAGTCCGCTTATTACAAAAATTAAAAAGTTATAATTTAGATATTTTAAGAGAATTTTGTTTCATCGGGGAATAATTTTAATCGTTGGTTTACTGCCCGCTGTTAATTCAATCTCTATTTCCCAATCTGCTCCGGGATGGTTCACATCTGTTCCGGCATATGCCGCAAAAAACCCTCCTAATGCTTTTTTGCCTTCTTCGGAAAAATTAATCTTTATATTAAAGTGACCATAATCAATATGAGAGCTTCTACTTAAGCGCATTGAGCCATTGGCAGTGGCCTGACCAAGATTGCAATTTAAATTGGCTGAAGGGATTTCCAATTTTTGCTTGTTTAATGTAGCTTTTGTCGTGAAATCCAATTGAGTTATTTTAGGAACTGGAAAAGCAATAATATTTAAACTATCTCCTAAATAAACTGTATCTGCTAAATGCAAATTAATTTGGGTATTTTCAGAAGAAAGAAGATTCAAGTTTTTTTTATCAAAATCACTTTCTACATTAAAAGAAAGTTTTCCGGCAATTCTTAAACCTCTGAGCAAAGGCAAACTTTCAATAGGGAAATCAATAGTATTTAATTTTCCGTGGATTAAGTTGGAAAACAAGGGATAAGTAAGTTTACTTTGAATAGTACCGCCGTAAAATTTTGTTTCCGAATCAAAATAAGGATTCAATTTAAACAAAGAAAAAAAACTAAGCCGGCCAGTAGCTGAATCCACAAAGATTTGCAATGGAATCGGACCGATTGGCAAAAAAAGTTTTAGTTGAGAAATTTCCCAATTGAAAGGAAATCCTACTCTGATATCAGAGAGATCAACATGAACCCTGGATGGTCTAAGTTTGTCTTGTAGCAGAGGAAGAAGTTTATTTTTATAAGAACCATAAGGCAGTCTTAATAAGCTCACAAAACCTAAAAGGCCTAAAAATATAATCCCCTGTTTGATAGTTCGATTCATTTTAATTCGTTTTCCTCAATTCTATAGACGGCCAAATAAAATGTTGGTTTTTCAATATATTAAATTATTATTTAAATCAAAAAGGCTAATTGAAATTGCGGTTAAGCTTTCCCGGAAGCTTTTCCAATACTATATATCTCAAGAACTGCAGCCAGTGAAGTGGAGGAAGAATTTCTATTAATTTCAAGTTTGCTTAAATATAAGGGCTTACCTCCATTTTCAATTTTATATAAAAGTTTGACCAATTGTTCCATATTTATATTCCTAATACTTAATTTAAAATCCTGTTTTTCAAATTCAAAACCAAATGGACTAGGGGCATTGGGTTTTGTTAATTCATATTTTTCATCACCTATACTTTCATTGATGATTTTGTCTACTTCAATTGAGACCTGATCAAAGGTCATTTGTGAATTGGAAAATTTCTTTTGCAGAGCTTCTTTTTTGCTACTAAGTGTTGTGTAGCGTTGAGCCACTGTAATTAATTCATTTAACTGATTACGTCTGGCGGAGACTAATCTTTGCTGAGTATCTTGAATTTCACTAAAAAAGCTTATTAAATTAAGAAAAATGAAAATTACAAAGCCTACACCTACCGCTGAAACTAAGGTTTTTTCTCTGGTACTAAACTTAGAGAATTGGGCACTTATTTTTTTAAAAAACAATCTTAATTCTTTCATATTTTACTCACATAACTGAATTTCTGCTGAAAATCCATAGCGCCCAGCAACTTCTCCTTTGGGATCGAAGTTTACTTTACAAAATTTAGTACTTTTACTTTCAAAAATCCGATTTAAAGTTCCAACCAATGGAGGTTTGGCTACGGTACCTTTCATTAAAACATGGGAAGTGCCAAAGCGCAAAGACTCAATACTGACATCCATATCCGGAGTGATTGAACTGATTATTTCCTTAAAAGCATCCAGAGTTGAGGTGGAAGACAATGAGCCTAAGCTCCTTAATTCTTCTTCCAGATCTGTTATTTTACTTTGTAATGTTGGCAATTCATTTTTATAAATAACTTTTTCATCAGGAAGAGTTTGTTGCACGATACTGGAAATTTGATGGTCAATTTTACTAAGAGAGGAAAAACTCAAATAGAGTTTTAAAAAATATGCGCAAAAACTAAGAATAATTGCCAGGGAAAAATAAAGGGTATATTCCTGGGCAGAAGTAATGATTTCTTGGAATATTTTTTTATATGCAAAGTTTCCTTGGCGGAAATTTAGCACTTTCCTTTCACTTTTTTTATCTTTCTTCAGATCATTGACAATTAAACCTAGTGATAAAACAATATCTTCTAGTTTAATTTCTTTATCCCCTTGATTCACTACATGATTACTTAAGTCTAACTGCTTACATGGCAGTTTTGAATAATTGCTAAGCGCGAAAGCTTGATAATTACCAACAACGTACACCAATGGTTGATTAGAATTAGTTTCAGTTTGAGCTTTATAAATGGAACAAAGAATATGTTGATAAATTTCTTTGGGGATACCCTGAGCAATATCGGTCTTCGGATAAAAATCTCTTAAATGTAGAGGTTCTTTTTGATAAAGAATTGCCAGAGATATTCTTTGTTGACTCACTTCCAGATAAGCTATTAGTTCTGATTGCTGGGGATGGCAATAAAGTGCGAGCGCAAATAAGGCGGAGGAACCGGTTGTAATTAATTTAGGATCAGCACCAATTGAAGTACAAAGAGAGATGCAATTAGCAATTTCATTTTTTGGAACAATCGAAGATAAAATTTTATATTTTTTATTTTCCAATTCTCCGGCAACTACAAAATCACTTTGAAAGCTTTCCAAATCAAAAGGAAGATTATCCTGAATTTGTAAACCTGCTACTTGTTCGATTTTCTTATGATCTTTAAAGGGCAGTTCAATGACATTGTAAATGATATTTTGTGATTCTATTGCGCCAATAACGGAATCCATTTCAAAACCACTAAAATGCCCTTGATCCTGAGAATAAGATTGATCGGAATGATTATAACCAAAGGGAAGGATATCGACATCAATAATGGAAATAAGGGTATTATTGTTGACAACGGCTTTGACAACTTGAGTTTCTTTTTCTCGGATATTTAGTGTTACGACATTAGACATAATTCATTATTAACTATATTAAAAAAAGCATAAAAGCGATAGGGAGAAATGCTGGAGCGCGGACGTCCTCGTCCGCAACCTGGAACATAGCAAAGCATAAATCCTCAAGGAAAATGATAATTTTCTTTTTCGGTAAGCTTTGAGACTTCTGTCAAAAATACGACCTAGGTTGCGGACGAGGACGTCCGCGCTCCAGTAAAATTATAATTTTGATACTTAGTGCTAAAGTACCCATATTTTACTGCAGACTAGAATATTAATATCACATTTTTAAGAATAAATTCATAATAGGATAAGGATATTCTCAAAGTATGGTATGACTGATTTAACAAAAACAGATCGAAAAATTTCTCCACAGGCAAGAGCAGATTCAGCAAATGCAAGCATCGCTGAATTTTATCTTAAAAATCTAACAAAAGAGACTGCTTCCACATTAAAAATAACAGAACAAAAAATTGGGAATAGTAAATATCCGGTATTCGAATTAAAGGATGTTAAAGCAGATCAGCAGATCTATTTACGAGTGATTCAAAGAGAGAATAGCAGTGGGATTGAATGGTCCAGAGATGTCAAGGAATGGGAAAGCGTAAGAAAAGCTCTAGCTAAAGATAGCAAGAGTAAATTACTTCCAATTTTAAAATCAAGTGATTTGCTCGATTCTTGTTTAAGAACAGTCGTCAAAACAATTAATGGAGAATCTTCAATTGTCTTACCGGCGACAATCAATATTTCCACGGAGAAAAAAATCGAGTTATTTTTATTGTCACTACAAGAATATTTAAAAGAAGACAAAAAAATAAAGGGTATATCGGATGAAAAGCTCTTATCAGCTGTTGTTGACAATGCTAATAAAATTTTTCTAGGTAAATCCCCGGAAAGTTCTCCTGGATTTATTAAGTTAAATCAGGAGTTGTTTAAAAAAGGTTTGCTGATATTTTATTATAAAAGTGAAAAAGGATTGGCCGATTTACATTTATTTAAAATAAAAATTGAGTCAGCAACAACAGTCACTGCGAAAGAAATGTCAGCAATCTTTCCCAAAATGGTTTTAAAGGATTCACAATGTTACTTTGCTGAAATTATTCCAATTTATAATTCAGGTACCGGTAAAGCATATGGATTTAATAATGGAAAAGTAATGGGTACAGTAATTGAGAAACATTTAATTGGAAGTAATATACCCTTAGTTTTCCCCGATAATATTGAAAAGTTTGTAGCAAGCAGCAAGGATCCCAATATTACTCAAGAAAAATTAATATCGGATATCATAAAAAATGAAGTAGCTCATGCCTTGCTTAACGAGATTTTTGGAGCCAAAGAAAAATTTATCGGTCTAAAATTCCAAGAACACAATTATCAACTGCAAAATGGCTCGAAGATCATAATTACTGCCCATAACTTTCTTGAGTTTCATGAAGCAGTTTCTGATATCTCCTCCTTGCTTCTTTCAGGGAACTTCCTCACTTCATTAAGAACACAATCATATTCCAATAAAGAGCTAAAACAATATTCATTAAGTAAACTTATTTTACAGAATGCAGCCTATATAGCAACAGAAAATTATTTGAATTCAGATCGGAATGGAAATACTAATCATCAAAGAAATACAGAAATAGATAAGATAATTAAATTTAACGAAAAAAATAAAAATGCTTCAGTCAATCTTGACGAAGTTTATAAGCTAGCCTGTTCCAATCAGATTTTTTGCAAGCACCTGCAATTCAGTATTCAAGAGATTGCAAATTTATTTATAGAAAATGATCTGCAGGCAATTGTCGCATGGTCTGAAAATAAATAACTATTTTTTATCAATAAACGGAAAAGCTGTTTTGTAGATTTCTTCTCGATTTTCTGAACCCATAACTTTAATTGTAACTTCTATTGCTTCAGGAGTGCCGGAGCTACTCGTCTTCCATTCGTCGAGCCATTTTTCTTTTTTGTAATAGCGGAAATTTAATGCTGTGATATTTTCAGCCAGGGGGAAAATAATGGTTTTACTTTTAATAATATCGGCATCATTTACTTCCGCAGGAGTTTCTTTGCGCACCAAAACTAGAGGTTGTGTCTCAGCAAAAATTTCTTGTTTTTGATCCGGATTTTTTTCCAAACTATATTGAATTTCTACCGGCCCATGATTGGAAAAAGCATTGTTGAATTGTTGAGCAGAGTTTGAACTGACAAAACGAATTATATCGGCATCATTTTCTCCATTCTTTTTATTTTGTCCTTCGAAGAAAGCACTGTTAGCAACTGGGTTGTTAGGGTTTGGTTTAGAATTAAGAGGAATTGTTGCTCCATTGGCAAATTCAGTAGTCATTCTGGAGAATACATAATGAGCGATTTGATCTGTTGTTCGAAGATGTTCAGTACGATCTCTGGCATCAATGATCGATTTAAGAGTTTTGTAAAGAATTAGCGAAAGAATAGAAAGAAGCAGGCAAACTACAACCAGTTCCACAAGTGTAAAGCCTTTTTTATTATTTTTTTTACTCATTAAGCTTATTTATTCAAGAGTAGGTGTTAAATCTTTGTTGGTATAAACAAAGTAGGTAAGCGTGATACTATCTTTGTCGCTATCACTCCAGTTAACTTTCAATTCTACTTTTCTAATGGCATCTTCTAATAAAGTATTTCCTAAATCTTCCACGGGACTTACTCTTTGAGTAAATTTCCAACCTTTAAATTGATCTTCAGGGTTATCAAAACCACTTTCATGGAAATAGCCTTTGGATCTTAAGGCTTCGGCCAAATCACCTTCTAATTCGCCCTTTTCCGGAGGATCTTTTTGGATTTCTATAAAAGTCATTAAAAATTGATCCGCTAGTGTGGCGCGGAAAAGATTTTTCTCATAAATAAAATTATCGATTAATTTTGCCTGTAAAGTGACAAAAATTGACAAGGCCACTCCCAAAATGGCAATGGCGACAGCAATTTCGACAAGAGTAAAGCCCTTTCTAGAATGAATTATTGACATAATACTGATTATTGTCCCTTATTCATTTTCCAGTCAAAATCAATATCCTGATCATAGAGTCTGACTTTTCCCGTAGCAGGATTAATTACGGCGGTGTAATTAGTCTGATCCGCCGATAAATGAACCGCTGCAAAGTCTGTTGTGCCATTGGAGCTAAATCTCAGAACCACCTCAGGACCATCCGCTTTTTCTCCGGCAATTTCAATATCTCTAAATCGCAATCCTGGGCTTAAAAATTTTTCTTCTCCTAAACTTGGTTTGTCCAAAGGCACACCCAAGCGGACATTGGAATTAGGATCAAAAAAAACCTTTTGATAAAATAAATTCTCCAGGACCTCTCCTTCTCTCAATTCATCCTCTTTCAGTTCTTCCGTAATATCTTTTAACTTTTCCTGATCTTTCTTGGCCATTCTTTCCACTTCAGATTTTAAACGAAAATCTTTTAAAACATCTCTACTGCTCGTTGAAGAGACCACGGGAATTTCTCTGCGTACTGAATAGGAATTTTTTTCCAAATCGATTATTAATCTATAGGATTCACCTTTTGCTTTGGCTTCGCTGTAAAGAAATTCCCAGGTATTGGTAAATTTTCTTAAAGAACTTTTAAAATTCAAAGAATCCAGAGCACTAAACTTAGTTGCAGAAATTCCTGCCATGATCATTACCAAAATAATAACCATGACAACTTCGATTAAAGTGAACCCCTCTTTAGTTCCTATCTTTCTCAAGGACGCTCTTCAATATCAGAATTAGTACCATCTCCGCCAGGGATCCCATCCTCTCCCAGGCTTTTTAAAACAAAGCTCCGGCCGTTATTTTCAGAGTTGTAAACAAAAGGAGTGCCCCAAACATCAAGCAAATCTTCTTCTTTGACAAAAGGAGAAAAAGGAATTGGTGAATTTTTTGTTTCAGCACTTGGTTTTACTAAGCCCTGTAAATTTGAAGGATAACTGTTGTATTGCAGTTTATAAGTTTGTAATTGGTTCATTAATGAAGTCATTTTAGTTTTGTTTAAGCCAGCCTTTGCTTTTCCTGCGGTAGAAAAAACTTTACTGCCGACAACAGAAGCGATAATTGCTATTAAAAGTACTACAGCAATAACTTCAACTAAGGTTAGTCCGGCTTGATTTGATTTCATATTCATCCTCTTAATTGTCATTGCGCAAGAAGGAGCGGAGTGACTGCTGCGGCAATCTAACCGTCCATCCTTTGCGATGCTTAAATTGTCCTATATTCCAGTAAGCGATGCCATCTCTAACATCGGTAACATTACTGCTGCCAGTATAACACCAACTATGACTGCAAGAAAAATAATTAATATTGGTTCTAGCAGAGAAGTTAAGCCGGAAACAATAGCTGAGACCTCATTTTCGTAATTTGTGGCAGCTCGAGAAAGCATTTGTTCCAATTGGCCGGTTTTTTCTCCTACAGAAATCATTCTCACTAAAAGTTTGGGAAATATTTTAGAACGTTCCAGTTCTACTGCCAAGCTTCCGCCTTCTCTCACTCTTTCAATCGCAATTTCAATCGTTTGCTCAAAAACGGTATTATCCACGACGTTTTTCACTGTTGCCAAGGCTGGCAGCAATTCTATTCCACTGGCAAGCATGGTCGATAAGTTTTTTGCAAAACGACTGGTAATGATTTTTATTACCAGTCCGCCAACAAAAGGAATTTTGAGAATTAATTTATCAATTTTTTTTCTCCCCTTTTCACTGCTTTTAAATTTGGAAAACCAGAAAAAAGACAGGGCAAGGAAGGCAAAAATAAATAAATAATAATCTTTGGTAAAATCACTAAGAGCAATAATTACTCTTGTTAAAAAAGGCAAAGCTACTTTTTTGCTGGCAAAAATCTGAGTGATTTTTGGAACGACAAAAACTAACAAAATTACAACGACTAAAAAACAAAGGCCGATCATAAAAATCGGATAAAAGAGTGCTGACGAAACTTTTCTTTTTAGAGCAGTTTGTGCTTCTAAAAGTTCCGCTAAGCGATTAAGAACGAGTTCTAAAGTTCCACTGGATTCACCTGAGGCGACCATGTTCGCATAAAGTCTAGGAAAAGCTTTAGGGTATTTTCTCAAAGCCGCAGCAAAAGTTGAACCCTCATTTACTTCTTCGCTAACTTCCGAAATCACTTTTTTTAAGGCGAGATGATCAATTTGTTCAGCTAGGGCCCGAAGGGATTCCAATAAGGGCATTCCCGCACCGACTAATGTTGCCAGTTGTCTGGTAGCAATCGCCAGAGAGTTGGAATCCACTTTTCTATTATCTTGTAGTTTTTTTAGTAAAGAAATTTTTGATTTGCCCGAACCGGATTGAACAAGAGTTTCTTCCACAGTAGTGGGAAAAATATTTTGTTGTTTTAATTTAAGCTTAGCCGCTTTAAGATTTTCAGCATCAATCAGTCCTTTTGCTGAGTTTCCTTTAACATCCAATCCTTTATAGGCAAAAACGGCCATAAATTATTCAGTCTTATCTTCCTGGGTTACTCTTAAGACTTCTTCAACAGAAGTAATGCCGCTTATTATTTTTTGCGCCCCATCATAACGTAAACTTCTCAGATTATTATTAGCTACACTTCTAATTTGATTGGCATCAGCTCGTTGCATTATCTTTGCTCTTACCGCATCGTCAATTAAGAGCAATTCATGAATGCCGCAACGACCCAAATAACCCGAATTTTGACAGGCATTGCATCCACCGTCTTTTGGTTCAAATACTTTTGCTCCCTTATGAATTTTTGAATCAAGCCCCAATTCAATACATTCTTCTTCCAGGAGTTGGTGGGCAACTTTACAGTGATTACAAAGCCTGCGCACCAGACGTTGAGCCATGGCGGCAACTAAGCTGGAGGAAATCAAAAATGGTTCTACTCCCATATCCATTAGGCGGGTAATCGCTCCTGGGGAGTCATTGGTATGTAGCGTGGAAAATACCAAATGTCCGGTGAGAGATGCTTGAATGGCAATTTCGGCTGTTTCCAAATCGCGAATTTCACCAACCATAATCACATCAGGGTCTTGTCGGAGAATCGAGCGAAGACCGTTAGCAAAAGTAAAATCAATTTTTGGATTGACCTGCATTTGTCCAACACCGGCAAGTTCATATTCAATCGGATCTTCCACCGTAAGAATATTTTTATCTTGAGAATTAATACTGGATAAAAATGTATAAAGAGAAGTCGTTTTACCGGAACCGGTTGGACCAGTTACCAGAATAATTCCATGGCTTTTTTTGATAATTTTTTTAACTACATCAAGAATATCTGGGTGCAGTCCCAAAGTATTGAGGTCTAAGCGCATTTTGGATTTATCCAAAAGACGCATGACAATCCTTTCTCCGTAACGCGTAGGAACAGTGGAAACACGGATATCGACATCTTGTCCGGCGATTTTTAAACCAATTCTTCCATCCTGAGGCAATCTTTTTTCGGCAATATCCAAATCAGCCATTACCTTTACTCGGGAAAGTATTGCTGCCTGAAAATATTTTTCTTCCTTATCTACATCTTTTAAAACACCATCAATGCGAAAGCGCACTTTTAGAGAATCTTCAAAAGGTTCGATATGAATGTCTGAGGCCCGTTCTTGTGCTGCTCTAAAGATAAGAGTGTTGACGTAACGAATAATCGGAGCGTCATCATCTTCGGAATCAGTGACATCTATCTTTAAGGAAGTAGAAAAAAGATCTTCCGGTTTTTCTTTGTCTTCTACATCAAGATTACGATCGGACATCAATGAGGAGCGAACATTATTAATGGCCTTGGTAATTTCTTCTTCCGGGGTTACTACTAATTTAATTGATTTACCGTAGCAAAGCTGAAGTGCGTCAATTGATTCTGTATCCAAAGGATCGCTTACTGCTACCGTAAGATTATGCTCATCGGCTGAAAGAGGAATAATGTTTGTTGATTTACCCCAGGATCCGATGATTCTGGAAAATTCTCCCAGCACCAGATCGCGAGGAGGGGTAATCTCCCCCAGAGAGCTCAGATATTCCAAGCCTAAATTTTGAGCAAGAGTTTCTAAATTCATTTTATTTTTTTACTTTTGGCAATTTTGGTTTAACTTTGAATTGCAGTACTTCATCCTCAGTTTTTACAACTGTTTTTTTGGGAGTTGTTTCTTTTATTTTTTCTATTCTTTCCTCAGTTCTTACTTGGGCTGAGGTCTCTTCGGACGTTGTGTTTTGAATATTGGCTCGAAAGGGTTCAGTTTTTGCCGGGCTAATGGTTGAAGGCAAATCGGTTTCTAATTTTTGTACTTCTATTACCTTATTTAAAGAGTCTCTGTGTAAAACTTCATCCCGATCAGGCGTGGCCTTTTGTTCTTTAATTATTTTTTCGATGTAATCTCTTTTTTCAAGAGTTGCTTCTCGAGCGACGAATTGATCCTTAATAATCTTGGGTGTGATAAAGACCAAAAGATTAGTTCTTTTTTGGCGGTTTTGATCTTTTCTAAAGAGATTGCCTAGGATTGGTATTTCTTGAAAAAAAGGCACTCCTCTGGAGGCATCAGAGGAACTATCGGAAATCAGCCCACCGGTGACAATCATCTGATCGCTTTTTACCTCAACCATTGTTTCAGTGGTTCTTAGTGTCGTAGTGGGACCATTGATATCTCCTCGTGTTCCATCAACAACATTGGAGATTTCTACAAAAATTTTCAAAACAACAAAATTCCCGGCGCTAATTTGCGGAGTGATTCTTAGTTTGATGCCGACATCTTGGCGTTCAATTTGGTTAAAAGTACTATTGGTATTAGTGCTATCCTGGGCAGTGCCGGTAACAAAAGGAACGTTTTCGCCGACTTTAATTTCTGCTTCCTGGTTATCGGTTGCAAGAATTGTCGGAGCACTTAAAACATTTACATTGGAATTGTTACTTAAAGCGGAAACAAGAAGCGCTTGAGAGGGTAAAACTATTCCTCCTGGCAAAACAATGGAACCGGAACTGGCTGCGGCAATTGTCAAATCAGAAAGTGCTTTGGGGTTAGTCAGAAGATTTGTTATTCCTCCAAAATTAGTTTGACCGAATACTCCTCCTTTATCGGTTCCGGCAGTAGATTGTAATTCAAAACCCATCCCTTCAGTGTTATCTAATGAAACTTCCAAAATTGTTGCTTCCACTAAAACTTGTTGGCGTTTGATATCAAGTGAATCGATTAGTTCTTTGATTTTTAAATAATCACTTTTACTGGCACTAATAATTAAAGAGTTTGTAGAGACATCTGCCGCCACAGAAACTTCCCCATCCAAGCTGACTTTTCCTCCATCTCCGCTACTAAAAGTTTGACCACTGGTTCTTGTGTTTGTTGATGAGCGGCTAGTTCCTGAATTACCGGAGTCGGAGTCCTGTGAAGATCTGTTTCTGGAAGATGGAGAAAATGATGAGGAGGACGATGATGACGAAGATCTGTTTCTGGAAGAACGAGAATTAGGTACGGAGCTAGTAGAAGTAGAAGGACCGCTGGAACCGGAGATCAAATTACCGATTATTTGGGCCATTTCTTCAGCATCGGCATGCTGCAGTCTGTACACATAAAATCTTCCACCGGAGCGATCGATAGTGCTATCGAGCTGTTCAACCAATGCTTTTACTTTTTCAGTTAAAAGGGAATCAGCAACCACAATAATAGAATTGGTGCGTTCATCAGGAATTAGTTTTAAAGGCAATTGTCTTTTTTCTGAAGCACCGAAATTTTTCAATGAAGCATTAGTGAGGTTTGCTTTTGTAGGATCTATTGCGGGAACTGTTTTTGTTGCAGTGTTGGATTCAGTTCCTTCTTTATCGCTTCCCAAAATATTATTTATTTTTTCAGCAAGATCCTTTGCTTCGGCATGTTGAATGGGAATGATTGTTAGATCCTGATCCAAGGCTGGAACATCCAATTCGCTAATTAGTTTTGTAAGTCTTTTAATATTGGATGCAGTATCAATTACAATTAAGGAATTGGTGGCGGCAAAAGAATTGATCAAACCTTCTTTGGAAACAAATTGTGTCAATACTTGTTGTAAATCTGCGGCTTGAGTATTTTTTAATCTAATTAATTGCGTGACTAAAGCTTCGCTGTTTTTATCTTCCGTAGCTGAAAGCATGGGAATCGTGGTTTGTCTGGCGTCCTTTGCTGAAATTACTTTCCAGGTGTTATTACCCATGGGGACAGTGGTAAAGCCTTTCAATAATAAAACAGATTCGAATATTCTTAAGGACTCAGGAATGCTTACTGGAGTTGCCAAATGAATGGCAACTTTTCCTTTAACGTTATTATCAACAATATAATTTCTTTTTGTAATTTTACTAAAAGTTTTTACTAATGTGGCGACTTCAATTTCATTGCCATTTAAACTTGTGGTAAGCGAGGCGTTTGATTCTTCCTCCGTGTTTTGGGGATTTTTTTTAGAAAAAGAATTTTTTACTTCTTTTAAATCTTCTGTTTGATCATCCTCATCTTGCTCATCGTCGTCTTCTTTCGCAGCAGTTGTTTTATTATTTAATTTTTCTTCCGCCAGAGAGGGAGGCAAAGGTTTGGTTTCTTCCAATGGCTCTACAGTTTCTGCACCAAAATCTTTTTTGGAAACGGCAGGCTTTTGTTTTTTATTTTCAGAAAAAGCCGAGTTTAAAGGAAGAGAAATTAAAATGCCGATAAAAATTATTTTAACTAATAAAATATTGGAACAATAATTTTTAGAGAACTTCTTCATTTTTTACCTGATAGTGTACTGCATTGATAAAGATTGTGAATTTCTTTCCAGCTTAACAGCAATTGAACGTTGGTTTTTTAATTGCTCAAAAAGTTTTAAGGCTTCAGCGGGATCACTTAAGGAGCTATCATTTACTGCTAAAAGAATATCGCCATTTTTTAAGCCTAGTTTTTCATATAAACTTCCGCTGCGAATTGCAAATAACCTCATTCCAATGCTTTGTCCATTTCTAAAATATGGGACAGCACGAGCTTGTGATAATAGTTGCGGTAAATTATTTAAGGCTTGAGAAAGCTCTTCTTCAGGAATAGAAAAATCTGTTTGATTGTCAGAAACTTCAGCAGGCGACTCTGTATTTCCCGGTTTGGAAGAAATATCCTGTAGGGCCAATGTTTCAATTTTCCCATTAATTTCTATTTTAACTGAATCACTGCCGATTTCTGTAAGTTTACCTTGATTAAAAACAGTTTCATTAATTTCAAAAACTTCCTGATTTTGTTTATTTGAATCTTCAATAATTGCCAATTTTCTGCCGTTGGATATGGAATTAATTGCAACTAGTCGTAATTTTTTAAGGGCTATCGGGGCTTGATTGTTATTAGTCATAGGATTACTAGCCGCTTTTGCTTTACCAAAAATATGGGTATTGGCAAGAAAACGGTAAGATTCATAGGCAGGATTTAGTTTTTGATCATTGCTGGTATTTTCCGGTAATAGTTCAAAAACTGGCAATACTTCATTTTCCGCATCTTTAAACAATTCACCAATATAAACACAAAGTCCAACCGCGATGATTAAGGATAACCTTCCTAAAAAAGAGACAAAAGTCCTAATGCTTAAAAAATTATACAATGAACTAAGATCCTTGAAATTTATTGTTGAATTAAATTGAGAATTTTTTAAATGAAAAAACTTAGATACCATAAATAATTTCCGCCTGTTTCTAATGCATAAAATACGAGCTTTTATGTAGTTTATGCAAGTTAAATTTGACTATGATCTAAAGATTTTCTGAATAATCAAGGCACAGGCTAAATTGTCGACGAAAGAAATGCCAGTATTATTTACTTCAAAATTTTCCTCGAAATTTTCAAACTTGATTAAGAGCTGTTTGTTAAATTTTGTTATTCTTATCTCTTTTGAAATTTTCCTTGCTAATGAAGTCTTGCTTTCTAAAATTGCATAGTCAAACTTTTGTTGTGAGCTAGTGTCCACAAAATCAAGTTTTAAGTCCGGATGGATAGTTTGGAGAAGTTTAATAAGACCATTTTGATCTTGTTTTTCATTTTTAAGAATTGATATTTTTTTTACACCGGCAGCTGCTAGATAAAAAGCAGAGTAAATAAAATGTTCTTCAATTAAAACAGCAATACTCATCAGTTTAAGTTGTTTTTCCAGGCCCCAATTCTTAACAATTAACTGTCTGCTATATTGCTCAATCTCTATTTCACTTAAAGTATTAGTGTCCACGTTGAATTAAAACCCTCCAAATACCATTGGCAATTTCCTTTTGATTGGTAAGATTCAAATGTCCTTCTTCTCGGGCGCTAAGAATAACATTTTTTACTGATTCTTCTGAAGAAAAGCGTAAATCTAAAATTTCTTGATTAGACATCTGTTCCAAGGCCAGTTTGGTATAAAGAAAAGTTTTTGGACAACGGTACAGTCTTAAATCAAGGATTTTATTTTTTTTAAATTTACAAGCTAAAGGACAGTCATTATTGGGCTGAATATCAGCCTTATTTTGATGCATACTAAGCAGTTCAAAACTATGAAAAATCGAACCTCCTTGAGTAAGAGAAGGATTGTCGATCATCTTAATTAAGTATTCTGATTGTAAACTACCAATTATGCCTACTGCCGGTCCAAAAATGCCCGCTTGTTGGCAACTTGCATCTTGGCAGAGAAATTCTTCTTCAGAGAAGTTGCCGAATAAACAACGCAAGCAGCCATTATTTTCTATTTTTGGATTTACAAACAATAATTGTCCGGATGTTTTTACCGACCCTGCATAGCAAAATGGAATGTGGTTGATTACGCAGTAATCATTAATTAAAAATTTAGTATTTACAGAATCAGTGGCATCAAGCACAAAGGAAGAATTTTCAAGATTTTTATCAATATTTTCTTTGGTAATATTGAAATTAAATGGGGTGATATTAATATTTTTTTTGTTATAGAGACCAAGAAGCTTTTGACTCAAAACCTCAGCTTTATTTTTTCCGAGATCTGATTTTCCAAAAAGAACTTGCCGATTAAGATTGCTGATTTCTATCAGATCGGCATCGTAGATTTTCAAATTTAGTGTTTTATTTTCTGACCAATTAGAGACTAATCCCCAGGCGGCAGGAGTTCCTAATCCTCCAGCTCCAACAATTACAACATCAATTGTTTCTTTTGATCCCATAAACAATTCTCCCCTTTTACTCACGCTGCGTATATTTTAGTACTTGAATATACTTAATGTAGGTAAAAGGGGAGAAATAGCAAACTTTATGAAACGAGCCATAATGGCTCGTTCAAAATAAGTTTTAATTGTTTAGAACAGCTTCAACATCATTAATTCCAAACTGC
>CAYOOT010000018.1:0-23502 GCA_964405665.1 uncultured Bdellovibrionales bacterium
TTACAACATATCAAACGGATCAACATCAATCGACAGCCTGATATTCTTATTTTTCTTCAAACTAGTTTTCCAAGAATTTAATTGATTGGCGATTTGCGAAATTGTTTTTGAGGATTGTGATTTTACCAAGATATGAAAACGATAACGATTTTTAAGTTTTTGATAAGGTGCCGGGGCTGGTCCCAAGATTGAGCAAAAGTCGTTCTCTTGTTTAATTGAAGAAGAAAAGCTTTTGATATTTGAGGATAGTGATTCTGAAATATTAAAAGCTTCCTGAAGATCTGTTGAGGAAATCACAAGTCTCATTAACTTGGCATGGGGAGGATAAAAAAGTTGTTTTCGATAATCCAGTTCATAGCGACTAAAAGCAGAGAATCTTCCTGTAGCGGTTGCCACAAGTGTCGGATGATTAGGTTCTTTAGTTTGGATTAAGACTTTTCCAGCCTCGTCTCCCCGACCGGCGCGTCCGGAAGCTTGGGTTAAAAGTTGAAAAGTTCTCTCACTGGAGCGAAAGTCAGGAAAATGTAAGCCCAGATCGGCATCAATAATTCCCACTAAAGTTACTCCAGGAAGATCATGACCTTTGGCAATCATTTGTGTCCCTACCAGAATGTCTGCTTTTCCCAGACGCATACTACTTAAAACTTCACTATATGATTCTACTGTTTTCGTGGAGTCCCGATCCAGTCTTAAAATTCTTGCTTCAGGAAAAAATGCACTTAATTCTTCGACCACTTTTTCCGTGCCCGCGCCTCGCAAAACTAATTTCCCAAAATCTTCAGAAATTTCTTCTCCTTCAGCTTTTGTAGTTTTCGGATCAAGACAGAATTTGCAGATTAGAGGATTACTTACGGAGAAATTACAATAATGGCAGAGTAATTCATTTTTATTTTTATAATAAGTCATGGAGACAGAACAATTAGGGCACATCACAACTTCGTTACAAGTCTCACATTGTAGGAAACTGGAAAAACCTCTTTTATTGTAAAGTATGATTACTTGTTGTTTGGCCAGAAGGGTATCGCTAATTGCTTGATATAATTGCGGTGAAATATTAGGTGAAGGCATTTCTTTTTTCTTGATTTTATTTAAATCTATTAATTCAATTAAAGGAAGGGGCCTTTTTGTCGCCCGTTCCGGTAATTTAAGAATTTTATATCTTCCCTTTTGGGCATTGATTAGACTTTCAAAAGAAGGAGTTGCTGAACCAAGAACAACGGTTGAGTTTTCCTGCTTTGCCCGCATTACGGCAATGTCTCTGGCATTATAGCGCAGGCCATCGGATTGCTTATAGGAGCCATCATGTTCCTCATCGACAATAATTAATTGTAAATTATCCAAGGGGGCAAATATGGCCGAGCGTGCACCGACCGCCAAACGGATCTTGCCTTGCAGTAAATCTTTCCAGGTGCTGGTTTTAATGCTTTTTGTAATTTGACTATGGAGAATTGCCAAGGTGTGATGAAAGCGTTTTTCTAGAAGCATTAACAGTTGCGGAGTTAAGGCAATCTCCGGAACGATCAATAATGCCGAACCTCCTTGATTGAGGACTTTTTCAATAGCATGAAAGTATACTTCAGTTTTTCCACTGCCGGTAACTCCGTAGAGTAAGGCGGCATTAAATTCCTTACTGTCAATAAATTCATTTATTTTTTCTACCGCACTTTGTTGCTGCGCATTTAATAGAGGTCGATCGAGAGTTAGGGTAGAATTAATTTGATCGCTGACAACTTTTTCTTTGACCTTGCGTTTTCTGATTAAACTGGGAAGCGCCGTATCTAAGACGTCTGCCAAATTTGCTCCGTAATATTCAGCAATCCATTTAAAAATATTAAGTTGTTGCGGGAGGAACGATTTTTCAGCAAAAAGAATTTTTTTGAATTGAATTTCTTTATCTTTGGGAAAAGTTGAGTTTTCTTTTTTTAATTCGCTAATTGCATCTTCTGCGCTAAGAACGGCAACTACCCAACCATTGGCCTTTCTCCTTCCTACTTCAACCTCGACTTCCCAACCGGCATCTATATCTAGTTCCAAATCCTGAAAACTGTAGAAAAGATTCTTAGGCACACCGGGAATAGCAATTTTTGCAATATTTTTGCTTGGTTTTTTAAACATAAAGCTTTTTGAGGACGAGAATTATTTAAGCTCTTGAGTTTATGATATTATTTTAAAATGGTCTAATAAAGTCAAAAAGTAATACTTCGAAAGATTCTGGAAGAGAATACTAGCATCAAAAAGATACTTTTTCGTTAATAAAAAGTTATTCTCCCTTTTCTATCCTTACAACAAACGACAATAAATACATTCCATTACTCTGTGGCTTCAGGTTGGCAATGGTTGCGGGAATTTCTATAAGATTACATCCCGCATTAACGTCTTCGACTTCTCTGGAAAGTGTTTTTCTAATTTTTAAATTCTGATTAGGATCTGCTAAAGAAACGACTGGTCTAACAGCAGCAGGAGAATTTACTTTAAGTAGAAGTCTTTCTTCTGGGCTATAGGGATCTTTCATTTTTAATTCAACAGTCGGAATATTGCCCACAAAAGTAGATGTTGCAGAACCAAGCCATCCTGTCTCTTGAGGAACGCAGTTAAGTGCATGCCAGGTAGCAATTACTCCTGAAGATGGGGGAGTGGGACGATCGTTAAAAAATAATTGATCAGTTATTTCCAAATATGTTTTTTCATTTTGATTTTGAAATGTCATTATGCGGGAACTCGAAATTACATTTGGCGGATAGAGTGATGTTGTAATCCATTTGAGCTTGACATAATTAGGTCTGATATCTTCTTCCGGTGGAGGAAGAAGTTTGGCTTTCCCTGAAAAGTTCATCGGAGTATCCCCCAGAGTTACTAGATTATGGGAAAGATCGTTTTTTTGAAAAAAACGCATTCCGAGAGAATAGGTTTGAGTATTTGGCAGCAGCGAATAACCGGTTGGATATGCCCCGTGACCAAGATCGCTAAACCAGTTTTTCCCATTAATGCGAAGAACAAAACTGCTTGAATCCAGTTGCGAATGCGATTCTAAGGCACTTCCACCTTTTTGGCGTAGTCTCCAAGTTCCAGAATTTGTCTCAAAATCAATACTGGCAAAATCAAAACGATGGTCAGTGGTAATAGAAGTAAGAATACTGTTCTCCGGCAGATTTGGTTCTTCATTATTTGGATCGAGGAAAAAACTAAAGGTACGTGTCCAATCCGATGCAAAACTAGCCCAGAGCGAGCCGGAGGGAACTTTGGGATCATTAAGATTTTCTGCATATGACATTTGTTGTTCTAAAATTGATATTCCAAATGAGCGTAATTCAGAGTCGCCACTTTGTTTTGCTATTGAAAGATAAGCATAAGAGGAATTTCTGATATCTGAAGCGCTATCGGAATAACCATATCCCTCCATCATATCAGAATTGCCGTTCCAAAAATTACCATCGCCAAAAAACAGTGCTTTTTGATGTTTAGCAGCTAAGGTTTCAATACCACCAAATCCATTCCATAGTTCATTTCTATAGAGCATGTCTCTGAGTGCGTCTGTAAATACAGTGTAACTTTCCATTCCATAAACCCAATAAGCCGGGCCTTCAACATATACTCCGGCCAAAGTATAAGCTTTCCAGTAGGAACGGAGCGCAACAATTGCTTGGCAGATTCTTTCTTTCGCAAGAAGATCAACGTTGCTGTATCTTCTTTTAGTTGGATAATCCAAAGAGACTCTGGAATCACAATAAAATGTCGTATCATTATTCAGCGCTGCAAGAGCAGCAAGTCCTGAACCTCCATTCATCACAGCATTCCAGTTTGATTCTTTTTGGACGACAGAAGCTTGATCCCCAAAAAATGAATTGTTAATATTGTTTGACCAGAGGAGGAGCTCCGTTAGTGCTTTCTCAACTAAATTTTTCTCTGAATTGCTTAAATATTCATAGAGCCAATCATATCCGATTCCGATACAAGCACTCATTTCTCCTGTTTCAAGATAAATTTTATCACTGCGGGAAATAAAAGGTGTTTCCCCTAATTCCAGTAATCTATTGAAGGAGGCAATACGTACAGCATTGGATTGACTTGTATCAACTATATTTCGTCGGGCAATATCTGAAGTAAATTGGAGTTCAGTAATAGATGATGGGAGGTCAGAAAATGGTTTGACCGCCAGCAGCAGTGCCTGTTTAGCAATAAGAGTGGCTTCGTTATCTCCGAGAGCTGCCAGTAGTCCCATGCCGGTAACAGTTTTTGAACAGTATAGATACCCACCAAGATTTCCAGTGGTTCCCTGAAAGTCTCGACCGGCATACTTAAGGTTATTGCTAAAGATCGGCTTCATTGCTTCCAATGCTCTTAAACCTCTTGCTGTTCGGGAATTGGAATTGCTACGTGAATTGTAGATTGGCTGTAAAGATTCCAGCACAGATTTAACTAAGCCAATCCGTCTTTTTCCTAAGCTTCGATTTTTGGGGAAGTAAGTTCTTTGATCAGCAGAAGCATTTGAAAGAAATCCTAAAAAAATAAAAGAAAATAAAAAATAAATGCCAAACTTTTTCGCTGAAAGCATTCTGTTGTTTCCTTGTCGCGCAATAATAAATGGCTCATTATTCTTAGGCAGAATCTAGTCCCGACTTGGAGACCACATGCTTCTAAAGCCGATTGATTTTATGCGGATATTTCTTGGATTAGCATCGATTTTGAGTACTATCTGTTCGAAACTATTAAAAATAGTCTTATGCGGGCCCAAAATAGTGTTTTTTGTCATATTTTGCGCTCAGGTTACTAAACAAAAAGCTTTTTTTTGACGAAAATTATACTGAGGACTTTATTTAAGTATCTAATTTTATTAAGAAAACTATATAGTCATTATGGCAGTATTTTCTATTGGGGTGGTAAAATCAAAAAAAACCAAGAATTACTTGGCCTTGGACTTTGGCACCAGCAGCCTGAAGTATCTTTCGATCAGTAATCATTACCATCGTTTGAAGGTTAATTATGTGGGGATGCTGAGAACTCCTGGCGGAGCTTTTAGCAATGGCGCTCTTAGTGCACCTCATCTTTTATCTCAGCAAATTGAAGATTTGCTCAAAGAAAAAAAGATTGTCGAAAAGGAAGTTGTTTTTTCTTTACCATCGACCAATGTTTTTATTAAAAAAATTATTGTCAGTTGCTCCAACATTAAAGATTTAATTAGTAAAATACCTTACGAAGCTGCAAATTATATTCCGCAAAATATTAAAGATGTTTATTTGGATTTTCAGGTTTTAGGACCAAGAGGGAAAAATAATTTCGAAGTTTTATTAGCTGCAGCAAAAAAAGACGTTGTAGCAAACTATCTTGAGGCAATCAGTAATGCCGGTTTAGATCCAATAATTGCTGATGTCGATATTTTTTCTCTGGAAAATGCTTTTGAATATAATTGTTCTGATTATAAAGACAGTAGCGTGGCGCTGTTAAATCTGGGAGAGAGCTATTCCAATATTACCATTTTGCAAGACGGACAGCTTTTAACGAATGGCGATATCCCTCGAGGCGCAAAACTATATCGGGATGCCTTGAGCATGGAATTTGGCTTAAGTAGTGATGAGATTGATCAGATTTTTTTAGGCAAGACTCCTATAGATCAAAAATTTTTAGACTGTATCAATAACATTACAGCCAATTTTAGCGATGAACTTTGTAATAAGGTCAGTTATCTTTGGGCCGCTGCCGGAACGGATAAAAAAATATTGGGTTTGTTTCTCTCCGGTGGGTTGGCCACTCTGCCGGGAATGCTGCCTGTGTTGCAGGAAAAAACAGGAATTAATTGCCAAATTTTTGATGTTTTTAGAGGGATTGATACTTCTTACAGTAAAAATTTCAATGAACAAGAGCAACACCTTTATGCCGTTTGTTTGGGGTTAGCTTTGAGAAAGTTGGGCGATAAGAAGCATGTGCTTGTATGATTAAAATTAATCTTTTAGGAGAAAAAAAAGATTATTCCGGTTTGATTTTTAAGCATGCCTTATTTTTAGGCATTTGTATTTTTATTGCTTTCTCGCTGTCTTCCAGTTCCAGATATTATTTTTCCGATACTTTGGAAAAAGTAAAAAAAGAAAAAGAAGAAGTAAATAAAGAACTAGTTCAATTACGAAATATCACAAAGGATCTTGACGGTTTGGAAAAAAAGAAAAAGCTTTTAAAGGAAAAATTAGCGACAATTTCTCGTTTGCAATCAAATAAGTATAGTGCAGTTAAATTTTTAGATGATATGACAGTCGCTATTCCGGAACGTTCCTGGTTAACGGCAATCAAGCCAGGAAAGGGGGGTTTAGTCGTTCAAGGAATTGCCCTGGATTCGCAAACCGTATCTTCATTCATTCATAATCTTGAATCTTCAAATTGGGTTCAAGCAATCGATTTCGGTTATACAAAACAAGCGGTGATTGAAGAAATTCCTGTCCAGGAATTTCTTTTTACGGTGAGAATCAAGGGTATGGCTACGGAACATAAAACAAATCCGCAAAAGGTTAAGAGCTAATGAATGAGCAATTAGAGAAATTTTTTGAATTAACCTTACTAAAGCGAATTTTGATTTTGCTGAGTATCCCTTTGGCGATTGCCGCAATCGGTTGGTTTATCTTCTGTAAGGAACTAACTTTAGAGCTGGTAGATATGGAAAATCAGCTAAGCGGCATGAAAAATGAAGTGACCCAGAGAAAAATTATCGTTAGTAAGTTTGCAAAATTTGAAAAGGAAGTTCAAAAACTGGAATTTGAACTGCAAGAGGCGCTTTTGGAACTTCCGGATAAAAAGGAAATTTCCCAATTACTAGAAAGAATCGCTGATAAGGCCAAAGAAGCTGGTCTGGATATTAGGTTATTCCAACCCCAAACGGAAGAAATAAACGATTATTATGCAGAAATTCCGGTGCAGTTGGAGGTTTCCGGGGGCTACCACCAAATAGCTGTTTTTTTTGATGAATTAACTCGATTAAATCGAATTGTTAATGTTAGTGAATTTGGATTAGTAGAACCAAAAATTGGCGAAAGAGAAATGTTAATGAAGTCTTCCTTTGTAGCGTCTGCTTATCGATTTTTAGATGAATCAGAAAGGCCAAAAACTCACGATAAAGCTAAAACAAAAAAGAAGAAAACTTAAGAATCTATAAATCGATTAATATCATCCATTTAGGGCGATCTAGTTTTAAGTAAGATAAAGTCTTTACAAGATCAGAAAAGGACGTTAAGTCTCTTCGCCAATGTGCATTAAGTACTTGCCGTAATTAAAATAGCTTGTTAAAGAGCTTACTTAGTTGCACAATGTTATTCATTTGAGTCTTTAGGAGAAAACTCCATGAGCGTGCTAAATAAAGCTCTTAATTATTCAGTAATAATTGGTTTAGGTTTATTGACCTCTTGTACATCAGCGAACAAAGCAATCGAGCCTAGTCTTGATGCTAAAGTTCAACTTGATGCACAAAAAACAGAAGCTATAAAGCCAATTGATGATCAAGCCAAAAATTTAAACGAGCAAACAGAGCCTCCAAGTCTAGTTGTTATAGATAAGGCTTTGGGTGTTAGCGTTGAAAGACAAGGTGGCACTAATAAGTATCTTATTAATGTTAGTAAGTCTGACCCAATTTTTGATTTGAAAAAATTTATTAATCCATCAAGATTTGTAGTGGATTTAGTAGGTCAAAAGATTAAGTCCAATAAGGAACTTAGTTTGAAAAATGATCAATTTCTTAAAGCTATTCGTTTTGGTGCTCATAAAGACAAAACAAGAATTGTATTTGATTTGAGCAACAACAAGAATTTAGCTGATGTTAATGATGAAATTTCAGTAGAGAATGGAAAATTAGTTTTAACATTAAAGGAAGATCAAGCTCTAGCAAAGAATAAGGCTAAGACAGAAGTAGCTGAAGTGGCTGCCGCTATACCAGTGACAGTTCCAGCCCCCGTAGCAGCACCAGCTGCTTTAGGAAATAATGTAGCCATTACTGATGTGAAGTTCAACAAAACAAATAATGATTCAGGTGAAGTATTGCTAAGCTTTTCAGGAAAAGCACCACAATACGAAATCAATCAAACCGCACCAAGCGAATATGTTTTAAAAGTAAATGCCAGTGATATTTCTAAAGAAGTAAAATTTCCGCAAGTGGCGCCTAAGGGTCTTGCCGGTATTCGCGTAGTAAGAGCTAATCGTGAAGCAAATGATGTTTTGGTTCGCATGTTTGTTGATACAGGAATTGATTTGAATGTAAAAAGCATTGATAATAAAATACTTATTAATACGCAAAGATCGATTGCTTCCGATAAAGCTCAAGCAAGAGCTCAGCTGGAACTTGCAGATACTCCACAGGAAAAAACTATCACTGCCAAACCTGCGGTAAAAGAAGACGATGAGGCAGCAAGGTCTAATCCTACAGGCAAAGTTCGTGCAGCTGATGGGACAAAAGATTATGTAGGAAGATTAATTTCCTTGGATCTTCAAGATACAGACATCGACAATGCCCTAAGAATTATTGCAGAAGTATCTAATCTTAACATTATCGCCAGCGACGAAGTAAGCGGTAAAGTTACATTGAGATTAATTGATGTTCCTTGGGATCAAGCCCTAGATGTGATTTTAAAAACAAATGGTTTGGATCAAGTAGCTGAAGGTAATGTGATCAGAATTGCTCCAATTGATAAATTAAGACAAGAAAGAGAGTCTCTAAGAGAATCACAAAAAGCAGCTGAATTATTGGAAAGGCTATCTGTTGATTATATCAGAGTCAGTTATGCCAGAGCAGCAGATCTTAAAGAACAAGTAGAGGCGGTTCTTTCTGAAAGAGGCACAATCAGCGTTGATGAAAGAACAAACCAATTAATTATCAAGGACACCAAGCAAGGACAAGAACAGGTCAGAGATTTGTTAAAGAAACTAGACCTAAGAACACCACAAGTATTGTTGGAAACACAAATTGTTGAAAGCGGAAGAAATATTCTAAGAGATCTAGGATTTCAGTGGAATATGTCCTCAAAACACAGCCCACAAACAGGAAATGCTACGGGCTTGAATTTTCCTAATAGCGTAATTGTTCAAGGCGCTAATGGCGATAATGCGATGAGTTTTCCAGCGGCAATTTCAGAAAACAGTGGTTTTGCTGTATCAGCGATTCTTGATTCAGCAGATGGCGCAAGGTCATTGTCAGCACGACTTTCAGCTTTAGAAAGTGAAAGAAAAGTGAGAGTGATTAGCCGACCACAAGTAGCTACCGTTAATAACAAGCAAGCTGAAATAAGCAGTGTAGAAACATTCCGTGTAAGAACACCTAGCGCAGGAACTGCAATTTCTACTGGTTCTGGAGCAACAGCTTCTGGCGGTGGAAGTAACGCTTTTGAAGAAATCAAAGTTGGTATTGAGCTAAGAGTTACTCCTCAAGCATCTCCTGACTATTATGTCTTGTTGGATGTTGAAGCAAAATCAAGTACACTTGGTGCCTCTGCTCCGGTTGATAACATTCCATCAACCTTAGACAGACAAGCAACTTCAACAATCCTTGTAAAAAGCGGTCAGACTTTTGCTTTAGGTGGAATTTACAGACTAGATGATACAGATCAAGTAGAAGGAGTTCCTTTCTTAAAAGATGTTCCATTCCTCGGACATTTATTTAGAAGGGTTAACTTTGATAAACAAGATGAAGAGTTAATATTCTTTATTACTCCTCATATTGTTGAAGGAAGTTTTGATCCAAGTTTGATGTAAATTATAAGTGACCGTAAAAAGTTAAGTGTTGTTGTGGATGGGAACAAGGTAGTTTTAGTAGGCCTTCCGGGTAGTGGAAAAACTACTCTTGGCGGCTTACTCCATGAATCAGGGTATTCGTGGGTAGATTTAGATTCCATAATTGAATCTGAGTCTAATCGGTCTATTACAGAAATAGTAAGGGTAGAAGGAGAACAATCTTTTAGAGAGATTGAAAGCACGATGCTTAAAAAAGTGCTTTCCGGCGATACGCAAGTTATTAGTATCGGTGGTGGTTGTTTAGGAAAATTAGAAAATAAGGAGTTAATAAAAAAAACTTCCTTAGTTGTCTGTTTGAAATCTAATTCTGATGAGCTTGCAAGAAGAGTTCTGGAAGAAGAACAAGGTAGCCCAAAACGACCTGTGATTTTTTCTGAACCATCTGGAAACATGCTTGGTCTTAATCAAGTAACTGCAAAAATTAACGAACTTGCAGTTAAAAGGGAGCAGGACTTTGAAATAGCAAGTATTACGTTAAGAACTGATTTTTCCAGCCCAGATTATCTGAAGGAAGTCTTAGCAGTTTTAATTAGAAAAGCTTTAAGTAAAGAGATGAAGCTTACAGCAATTCCTTTTAAAACTAAAAAATCTTCAGTATCTGATGCAGTTGAGATAAGTTCTAAATCAAGTACGATAATTTGTGGATTAAAGAATTTTTTTCAAATTCTTGATTTATCAAAAACAAAAACAGCAGTTGTTATTGATAAGAATGTAAATAAACTTTTAAATGAGTATATTTCATCTTCTCTAAACCTCAAAAATAGCTTGGTTATTGAAGTCGAATCAGGTGAAAAGGTAAAGAGTATTCAAAATTTAGAAGAAATCCTTAATCGGTTGATCGAGAATGGCTTTAGCAGAAAGGACTACATTATTGCCATTGGTGGAGGAGTTGTTGGGGATTTGGCTGGCTTAGTTGCTTCCATTTATATGAGAGGTGTAAATCTAATTCAGGTTCCAACGACACTAGTCGGACAAGTGGATTCAGCGATTGGTGGAAAAACAGCAATTAATCTTCAATCAGGAAAGAATGCAGTAGGAACAACTTATCCCGCAAAATACGTTTTGTGTGATACGGCACTACTGAAAACTCTTCCTGAAAGAGAGTATATTTCTGGCTTAGCGGAAGTGGTTAAATATGCCCTTACCTACTCCAGTGAGTTTTTTAATTGGATTGAGACAAATCTTAATCAAATTAAAAATAGAGACGAAAAAGCAATCGCCAAAATAGTAGAATTTTGTGTGTTACAAAAAACTGCAGTTGTTGTTAAAGACCTTTGTGATGTCAGTGGAATAAGAGCAATTCTAAATTTCGGACATACCATCGGACATGCTGTAGAAAAACTCACAGAATACAAAAAGTTTTTACATGGCGAAGCAATTTCAATTGGTATGGTTGAGGCATTATTTATAAGCAATCTTACTCTAGGACTTAAACAATCAGAGATAAAAAGAATTGTTCTCCTTCTTAAAAATTTGGGTTTACCAGTTAAGATGCCTCAAGATTTACTTCTTGGGGGGACTGAAGCAGTTGTAAATAAAGAAGCTGAAGCAGTTATTAAAGTTAAAAAAGATTTTTTAAAAGATTTGAAATTAGAAGATATCCAGGCAAGTAGTTTTAAGATGAGGTGGGAAGAGGCGATTAAGGCAGATAAGAAAAGAGAAAGTGATAAAATAAAATATATTGCCTTAAGACGTTTAGGAGAAGCAGAAGTAAAAGAGTTAGATGTAGGTTTGATAATAGGTTGTATTGCTTGGAACAAAGAAGATTTATTGGAAGTAGTTTAGTTTTAGTGACTTTTAGCAGGTAGTAGATACTACGTGTCAGGAGGATGAAAATAATGTCTATAAGCACAAAAAAAATATTTGCTAGTGTATTAACAAGTTTAACACTGGCGTTTGCAGCAGGTTGTGGAGGAGCATCCAGTAACAATCAGGGAACATCCTTTTTGGCATTTGGCTGGTCAACTCTTGATGACTTGGCAGACCCAAACCCAGATTTAATAAGCATACAAGTTCCCCTAGCTACGGATGCTACAGCTCTGACTGATGCTAATGGATTAGCTTTGGATGGGGCAGCTTACTATGTAGGGATGGCATTACAAAACAGATTAACAACTCAGTTTATTCGAGTGGTTAGGATTGATTGTAATTATGATATTCAAGGATCAACACTATCCGTACCTAGTGACTCACTTAATGTATCGGCGATAATTGCTCCAACAGAAGATCCTGATGCTACAGAAGGTGCAAATTCAGCATTAGTGGAAGAATCAGGAAATTTTAATTATGTTGGATTTCCGATTGTTTCTACAGATATTCTTTCCTATCTAAACGTTAATAGAAATTCATTGCCTGAATTACCATTTAGAATGTCAGCTACTTGTCATGCAGTGGGAGTAACTCAGGCTGGAGATACCTTGGAAACAAACGAAATCACACTACCGGTCTACTTTCATGATCCTGCAGAATGCTGCACTGGTGCAACAGGTGAAAATCCTGGAACAAGTGGTGGTTTTCAAACAGGGGCAGAAAATGGTGGTGGAGTAACTTTTGATGATGGAACAACAACATCAACACCTTAATCAAATTAATTGGTTTTAGTGATTTAACTTACTTATTAGGATGAGCTAAAATGTTAGAAATAAAGAAAACGCAACTAAGAAATTCTTTAATATTAGCAATGGCCTGCTTAACAGCTGGTTATGTTGGTTGCGGAAGCACTGGCGGTGGACAGGGAAAAAATGATGCAGGCCTTGGCACTCACCCCGTATCTGATGGTGGATTCGGTGCGAAGCTGACAATCAGTCTTGCTGATGGAACAAATGAGATAGAAACTGGCGGTACAAAAGATTTCTTTGTTATCGCAACAGATCCTAATGGCCTTCCTTTAGCTGAGCGCCGAGTTTTTTGTGAATCAGAAAAAGGATTGGCAATCGTTGAGCCTTCTAGTGGTGGAGTAGCTTTTGAACACACTAATGCTGATGGTAAAATGAGTGGTGTTTTAGGCGGAGCGTCCCCAGGCAGTTACTTATTGGAATGTCGCTTGGAAGAAGGATTTAATCTTATTGCCAGAAAACATTTTAAAATTACAGGAGATGTTCCTCCTGGATTTAATGGTTTCTTGGGTGCTGCCGGTGGAAATCTTGGTGGTGGTGTGATTGTTCCAAATCCTAATGCTCAAGTTGGAGATGTTGAAGTAACTTCGATTGGTTTTAATGTTCTTGGAGAAGCAGCAGAAATTAATCCTGGATTAATCGACTTAGGTCAAGATACAGATTGTTCCAATGATGGCAGCACAACAACAGATGATATTGAGCCTTATGGTTTTGATCAAGTGATTCTTCACTTGAAAAACCCACTTTCCGAAGCAGTAACTATTGATGAAGTTCAAATCACAATTAATAATGCCTCGGATCCTGAAACAACTTTAGGTGTAACAACAGTTGTTCCTGCACTAACGACAGATCAGGAAGTAGCGGTAGCGTTTTCTGATTTTCCAAATAGTAATAGCACTAAATATTTGGCAGGACTTCCTGGAGTAGCGGCAAATCAATTTATTGCTGGAACATACAATGTTACATTTGACATTAGTGGAGAAACAGCAAGTGGTGAGGATATTAATACCTCTGTTTCTACAGCGGTAACATTTGCTCAAATTGATCGTTGCGAATAATTGACGCAAGATAATTTGAAAAGGAAGGAGGCCGTGGTGCCTCCTTTTTTATTTTATGGATGAATCAATAGACAGTGATACTAAGAACATTGAGTTCTCCCAATTAATTGCTTCTTTATGCGATAATAAAGCTTTTAAAGAAGCGCGGGAACTTTGCTTGGAAAGTTTAACAAGAGATTATTCTAATAATTTAGCCAGACTATCATTGGCAAAAGTATTTTTCTTAGATGAAATGCCGGAGTTTTGTATTCGGGAACTGAAGGAGATATATAAGAACTTTCCTTCTGTCTCATTATCAAAGATAATCGAGCTGATGGGTGCTGATTTGAAGGAAGTGGAACAGAGCGAAGAAAAGGTTGTTTCGGAAATAGAGGTGGAATTTGAAGAGTAAAGAAATTGCCTTAATTAATGGCCCTAACTTAAATTTGTTGGGAACAAGAAATCCTAAAATCTATGGAAGGGATAAACTTGTTGATATCGAAAAACGTGTAGCCAAATATGCTTTGACTAAAGGCTATAAAATTAAAGCATTTCAATCGAATGTTGAAGGAGAAATCGTCAACGAGATTCATCGGGCAATTAAACAAAGTGTCGGGATAATTATTAATGCCGGAGCTTATACACATACCAGTGTGGCTATCAGAGATGCTTTAGAAGTATTTTCCGGGCCGATTATTGAGGTTCATCTTTCCAATATTTATAAGAGAGAAGAGTTCCGGCATAAGAGTTATATTAGTGAAGTAGCCAAAGGCGTAATCTGCGGTTTTGGGGTTTTGGGTTATGAATTTGCGGTTGAGGCGGTTATCAAAGAAATAAAATAAATGCAGTTTGTCATTGACAAAGGTATTTCTTGTCGATAACAAATTTCTGATTTCTGATTACTCTTCCCTAGATTTCTTACCCAAATACCCCCCATGATGGCGAATTGAAAAATCTTCCTTGGTAAATCCTCTTTTTTCCATTACCGCCAAAGCAAGAGCATCTGTTAAAGCAATCATCGCAATAGCGCTTGCTGTAGGAGTTAAACCCAAAGGACAAGGTTCTTTGATGACTCCGATTGTCAAAACAACATCGGATTCTTCCGCAAGAGGATTATCTTCCAAAGAGGTGACTGATATTATTTTATCAATACCGAGGTTTCTACAAAAATGGACTGTTTCCAGAACTTCTCTTGTTCGTCCGGAATTAGAAAAGGCAATTAAAATATCTCCTTTACTTACAACTCCGACATCTCCATGAGGAGCATCTCCGGGATGTAAAAAGACGGAGGGAGTTCCTGTGGTGGATAAAGTAGAAGCGGTTTTTTTGGCAATATATCCCGCTTTACCGATCCCCGTAGTAAATACTTTGCCCCGACATTGAAGCAAAACTTCTACCGCTTGATTAACGCTTTCCCCAAGAGGAATAGATTTAATCGCTTCGGCTTCCGCCTCTAAAATTTTTCTAAATGTGTTAATCATTTTACTTGCTAGTTAAAATACCGCTGCAATTTTCACAGTCGACTTTATACACTGTTTTAAGCAATTGTTCCAATGTGGGTTCTTGGGGGAGAGTTGATAATTCCAAATTATATTCAGCAAGCCCATAAGGTTCAATTATCTCCGGGCCTTGAGCATTATAAGGATATCTTCTTTCTAAGGTAAATTCTACTTTAACATTTTTTGCTTTGACATCAGAAAGATTGCGAATATTTAAATGCAAAGCAAGTGGTTTATAGCCTTTTAACTCTTGAATTAGTTTTTTTGAATGTTTAACATATGGGCTTTGAGCAGAATTGGTATTTACCAAATATTGAACCTCCAAGCGAACGTCTAGACACTGTGAACTATAGGGCATTATCGCTTCTTTAAATCCATCTTTACAAATGACACTACCATCAACATCCGCTCCCTTACTACAATCTATTTCGCCATGAGAAAAACAATTTTTAGGTGTAATTTCTTGGAGAGCTTTAATCTTTTTTTCCATATTGTAGTGATATACTTCTTGTGCAAGAGAATCTTTGGTTAGCAGAAAAACTAAAGCAAGAATAAATATGAGATTAATTTTCATCTTCTTTTAATTCACTGGCCTGAGCCAGTTTATATTCTTTTAATTTATACAATAATGTTCGATGACTAATTTCCAGTAATTTTGCGGCATGAGTCCTGTTGCCTGCAGTTTTTTCTAAAGCTCTTTTAATTAATACTTCTTCTAACTTTTGTGTATGAGATTTAATTGACAAATTCTCTTCTTGAGAAATGCTAAATAAATCAGTTTCGGAGTTAATCAAGCGCACCGATTTAGGTAAACTTTGGGCATTGATTTCATCGCTTTCAGTGAGAATTATTGCTCTTTCAATACAATTTTCCAATTCCCTAATATTTCCTGGCCAATTATGTTCCAGTAAAATGGCCAATGCTTCTTTGCTGATACTATGTACTTTAATTCCTAATTTGTCGGAATGTTTTTTGATAAAATAATCAATTAGTAAAGGAAGATCTTCTTTCCTTTGACGAAGTGCGGGTATTTTTATACTGATTACATTTAGTCGATAAAATAAATCTTCTCGAAATTTCCCTTCAATAATATCATCTTCCAGATCCCTTAAGGTGGCAGCAATAATTCGGATATCAATGCTAATATTTTTATTGTCACCTACGGAACGCATTTCATTTTCCTGCAGTACCCGAAGAATTTTCACTTGCAAATGAAGGGGGAGTTCCCCAATTTCATCGAGCAAGATTGTTCCTCCATGAGCTTCTTCAAATAATCCTTTTTTATCTTTTACGGCGTCGGTAAAAGCTCCTTTTTTGTGGCCAAAAAGTTCCGATTCCAAAAGATTTTCCGGAATTGCTCCACAATTAATTGCAATAAACGGTTTATTTTTCCTGGAAGAATTTTGGTGAATTGCTTTGGCAATAAGTTCTTTTCCTGTTCCGGATTCGCCATAAAGCATTACTGTAGTTTTATATTCGGAAATTTTTTGGATGACATCATAGATTTCCTGCATTGGCTTACTCGTCCCAATGATATTGCAAAAACCTATTTCTGTTTGTTTTGGCAAATTAAAACCTAAATACGTTAATATCTGTAAATAAATAAATTAAAGCACCCAAGGAAAGCCAAGGACCAAAGGGAATTTCTGATTTCCTGCTTCCTCCTTTAAAAAGCATTAAAAATATTCCAATTACTGAACCAAAAAGAGATCCCATAAAAATAGTGGGAGCAATTGCTTTCCAGCCAAAGAATGCGCCAACCATTCCCATCAGTTTAATATCTCCTCCGCCAAGACCAATTTCTTTGGTTGCAAGATAATAACCCCAGCTAATTAGATAAAAGAAACCACCACCGGCAAACATTCCAACTAATGATTCAAAAGCTGATTGAGAAACAGGTTCTGAAAAAAAATGATAGTATTGATTAATTGCTCCGATCAATAATCCGATAATAACTCCGGGAAAACTGATTACATCAGGAATAATTTTAAATTCTAAGTCAATAAATGTAATAACTATTAAGCACACAGTGAAAAAATAAATTAGAATTCCCGTAGCATTCAGGCCAAATTTAAGAAAACATTCAACTGCAGCAATAGCAGAAAGAATTTCCACAAAAGGATATTGTCCGGAAATACTTTTTTTACAGCTGCGACACTTTGCCAAAAGAAGCAACCAGCTTAAAACGGGCAGATTATCAAACCAGCACAATTGATATTTACAATGAGGGCAATAGGAACGAGCAGGACTAATGATGGAAAGCTCACGAGGAACTCGATAAACGCAAACATTTAAAAAGCTTCCGATGACCAAACCAAAAAGTATTATAAAAAGTATCAGCATATATATTTAGATTGAATTAATTGCATAATAGTATGCAAAACTTTCATAGAAATGAAGCTTTTTGGCAATTTATTTCTAAGCCCTTCCTTCCCGATTAAATCGGAAAGGAAGGGCTTAGTCTCGGCTTTCCCTTAGCTTTATTTTGATTATTTCCATTAAATTGGGAAAGACGTGTCTGTTTTACAAGTGTCTGACACCTGTAAATAAAGGTAACTATATGAAATATCTAGTTTTATTTAATAAAGAAAGATTGAATTTTATTTAATTATTTTTCAAATTGGTCTAGAATTATCTCAAGCATTAAGGCATCCTAACTTGTAATATTAATAAACATGAAATATTCCCCATGAGTAAAGTCAGAAAAATCAGTTCTGCAAAAATTAGAAGAATTACTGGAGGAAAAGATCCTAGCCGCCTGATTGAAGAGTTTATGGTTCGTCGTGGTTTTAATCCCGAAGAATGCTTACAGCAGCGCACCGCAGAAGTTACTCAATGGCTTGTTCCTTTAGGAGATGAAGAAGATTTAGAAATCACTCTGGAGGGTTTAAATAGACAAGCTGAAACGACTCTCTATATGGGAGTTAATGTTTATACTGTTCCGATAATTCACAGCGATAAAGTTCTAGTAGCTGCATTAACTGTAGCCGATACCTTGATCGGAGCAAAGCTTAGTTTGGTTAATTACGATATCGTTCTTAGTGTGACAGTATATGTGGGAGATATGGGAGTAGATGAGATCGATTACTGTTATGAATTAATTAGCAGACAAAAAGCCGGAGTTCAGGAAGCTATTGCCGACTATTTAACCGAATAGGTTGTTCTCTTGATTACAAATCGTCCTTTTGTAATACTTAAAATTGCCACATCATTAGATGGATATTTGGATGACAATTCTCTAAAGAGAATTGTTTTTTCAAGTCCTGCAGATATTTTAGAAGTGGACAAGCTTCGAGCAGAAGCTGATGCAATCTTAATTGGAGCAGAGACTATTAGAAAAGACAATCCAAGATTATTGATTCGCGACGAAGAATTGAGGCAATTAAGACTTTCACAAGGAAAGCCGAGACACCCAATCAAAGTAACTTATTCACAATCGGGGAGCTTGCCGCTGGAATGTAATTTCTTTTGTTTGGGAGAGAGTAAAAAAATAGTCTATCTTTCTAAAGAAGCAGGAATCAAAGAAGATTTAAATCATTTTGCTGATGTTGTAAGAATAGATTTATCTCCAACATTAATTTTAAGTGATTTAGTAAAGCGTGGTGTTAAAAAATTACTAATTGAAGGCGGTGCAAAAACTGCCGCTTGGTTCTTAAAAGAAAATCTTGTTGATGAAATTCGTATTGCTGTCGCCCCTTATTTTCTTGGAAAAAATGGCGGCCCTAATCTAGGAGATGGGTTTTTAGAAAATTTTTTGCTGACGCAAAAAATGTTTTATCCTAAAAATTTAGAAGGGATGTTAATCTTAGCATTACAAAAATACTGAGAATTGGTGCATAAATCCTCAAGAATCAACAGCAAGAAATACTAGTTTTCATACTTATGAGCATGCTAGTATCTTAATGATTTTTTAAAGCAGATGGCAAAAAATTCTTTTACGATATTCCTAGCTTTGATTTGGTTGATTGCTGCAAATCACTGCGCACTTGCAGACGCTTTCTCTCCAGCTTCTTCTAAAAATAGCCTTACTCATTCATCTTGTTGCCATCATCAAGACGATAGTAAAAAACCTTTTTCTAAGGATCCTTCAAGATGTTCTGATACTGGTTGTTGTCAACCGTGTTTAACATTGAAGGGCGAAGCTAACTTAGGCATAGTTAAGCTTCTTAGTTCATCTAATTTTATCGTTCCTTTATTCAATCTTATTTCTGAAAGCCATGCAGTTGGAGAATTATTGACTGAACTAAAACTTAGAATCAATTCTCCGCCAATTCACGAGATTGAATTACTCAGCCATTCTCTTAGTTCCTCCCCCAATGCTCCACCTTTCTGCTTTATCTAATCTTGCTGTCGCGAGATTTTATTCTGATAAATCAAAAACAATAAAGGATTATAATCAATGAAAAATAGTTTACTTCAAATTTTTATTATAAGTTATTCATCTTTCTTAGTCAGTGGTTGCGCAACAATTAATTCTGATAAAAGCTTTTTAGAAGTGCAGGAATTGGTTAATCAAAGAATCCCTCAAAAAGTAGAGTGGAATAAAAATTCTACCTGCAGAGAGCTTGCCGCAGGCTGTCGAGCCGAAGATGATTGCAAAGTGGAAGCAGCAGTTTCCAAAATATTGGAAGGGCAACTTTCTTCCGATCGGGCAGTTCAGATAGCTCTCTTCAATAATCCCGAACTGCAAGTGGTTTTTGAAAATTTAGGAATTGCGCAAGCTGAGCTAGTGCAATCCGGGCTTCTAAAAAATACCCTTTTTGAAGCAGAGATTCATTTCCAAGGGGGTGGAATCGGCAAAGGAACGAACTTGAATTTAATTCAAGATATTATTGATTTATTGCAATTACCACTTAGAAAGAAAATTGCCGCAGATATATTTGATGGAGTTAAACTTGAAATAACACAGGCCATTCTTAATCTAGCTAGTGAAGTAAAGATGACATACTTTTCTCTACAAGCAGCTCAAGATATATATAATTTAAGAAAAACTATCTTGGAAAGCTTAAATACTGCAGCAGAAATTAGTGAGCGCCAACATCAAGTAGGAAATATTACAGATTTACAATTTGTCTTGGATCATTCTATGTCAGCGCAAGCTAATTTAGAGCTTATTGAAGCAAAAACGGAAGTATCAGATTTGCGCGAGAAACTAAATTTATTAATGGGACTTTGGGGTGAAAATAGCAGTAAATGGGAAATACCTTCACAATTGCCAGCTTTACCCAATCCGGAAATGACTTTGTTGGAATTGGAAAACTTAGCTTTAACTAATAGATTTGATCTAGCTCAAGCAAAGAAGGATATTGAAGCCGAAGCAAAAAAATTAGATCTCACAGAAACCTATAAATATATTCCGGAATTTTCTCTGGGAGTAGACGGGGAGGGTGAAGATGGTGGTAAGGTTGTAGTTGGTCCTAACTTTTCTTTGCCACTTCCGATATTTGATCAAGGAGATGCTCGCGTAGCCTCTGCTCAGGGACTTCTCAGGCAAGCTCAGAAAAAATATTTAGCCCTTGCTATAAAAATTCGGCAAGAAGTGCGCTCTTCTCAAAATCGTTTGTTACTGGCTCGTGAGCGAGCAGAATATTCTAAGAGGGTTCTAATCCCACTCAATCATGAAATTCTTAAACAAACGCAACTGGAATATAACGGGATGCTTGTTGGAGTATTTAATCTTATTTCGGCAAAGAAAAATGAAATTGAAGGTGGAAAAATTTATACTGATTCTTTAAGAGATTACTGGCTTGCCAGAACTGAATTGGAAAAAGCTGTGGGCGGAAATTTAGAACAGAATTCAAATAAGAAGGAGAATTAATTATGATAACTCGTCGAGAATTAATAATTTCCGGTGGTGCAGCTTTATTAACAGGCACATCATTACTGCGTAGCAGTTTTGCTGAAGAGATTGCTGCCAATCAAAAAGAAGAAAACTCTAAAACTTCCAGCAATACTGCTACAGATTATATTCCGGTAGAAACACCCAATGGTTCAACTCTTCCCTGGAAGATGGTGGATGGAGTTAAAGTTTTTCATCTTATCGCAGAAGAATTTAAAAGAGAATTTGCTCCAGGCTTAGTTGTTAGCTGTTGGGGATATAATGGGGAAACTCCCGGGCCAACAATCGAAGTGGTTGAAGGAGACCGGGTTAGATTTTATGTAAGCAACAAACTCAAGGAACCAACTTCTCTTCATTGGCATGGACTATTTTTACCAAATGGCATGGATGGAGTATCTGGTTTAACTCAAAAATACATTTATCCAGGAGAGACTTTTAAATATGAGTTTACAGTAAAGCAACATGGAACTTTTATGTATCATCCGCACTATGATGAGATGACACAAATGGCGATGGGGATGATGGGAATGTTTATCTCTCACCCTAAAGTTCCTTATAAAAACAAGGCGGATCGAGATTTCGTTTGGATGCTTAGTGAATGGGAAATCAAACCTGGAACTTCCCGTCCCGATCCTACTGCGATGAGCGGCTTTAATATGCTAACTATTAATAGCAAAGCATTTCCGGGAACTGCACCATTGGTTGTAAAAACTGGCCAAAGAGTTCGTATTAGAATTGGTAATTTATCGGCAATGGATCATCACCCTATTCATTTACATGGATATTCATTTAATGTCGTAGCAACAGACGGAGGCAGAATTCCCGAATCTGCACAATGGCCAGAGACTACAGTTTTGGTTCCAGTTGGAAGCACCAGAGACATTGAATTTATTGCCGATGCACCTGGAGACTGGGCGATACATTGTCATATGACACATCACGTGATGAATCAGATGGGACACGAGCTGCCTAATCTCTTAGGAGTAGATATTAAGGGCATAGACAGTAAAGTTCAAAAATTATTACCTGATTATATGACAATGGGAGATGTGGGAATGGGGGGGATGGCTGAGATGGGAATGCCTGTACCTAAAAACAGTATTCCGATGGGGGGAGGCGATGGGCCTTTTGCTTATATTGATATGGGCGGAATGTTTACCGTTCTTAAAGTGCGTGATGATATTGCCAGCTATGAAAACCCTGGCTGGTATAAACATCCGGCAGGGACAGTGGCTAGTCTTGCCTCCAAGGAAGAACTAAAAGCAGATTTGGATGTAACAAAGCAGATTAGTTCTTCGAAGAAAAATTATGACAATCATCATATCCATCAGCAGAAAAAATGAATAAGCAATATCTTGGAATGTTATTTGTTGCTGTAGCGATTATTATCGGAGGAACTTATTTCGGCTATTCATTGACTTTTTTGCTGATACCGCTTTTGTGCGTCTTTGGATGCTGCCTGCCCCTGATTAGTAGTTGCAGACATTCTTTTTCTAAGGAGAAAAAGAACAAAGAAAATGAAAATCAAAAAAGAGAAGATAAAAAATGTTGTGAATAGCTTGCTATTTTTATTAATTTAATCGCGAGAGAAAATATGAAAAACAAAACTTTTGAAAAAATAATAGTTAACTCTTTTGTCAAAGAAATTTTATTGATTACTCTACTAATATTTACAGCTTCGTTAAATGCGGTAGCAGAAACAAGTCCGGAAAACTCAATGCAGAAGCAAATAACAGAGCTTCGGGATAAAGTTAATAAGATGGAAATGCTGATGCAGCAGCACGGAAAGGGAATGCCTGCCAACAAAAATATGCCGATGAAACCTGCAGGAGGTGGAATGGAAATGATGGGAAGTATGATGTCAGCAATGGGCCCGATGATGGGAAGTATGATGGGCAATATGGGCGCTGGTGCTGGAATGGGAAAAGCGGCAATGATTTCTGCACTCCCGGGTTTTCCCGGTGCCTCTCATATCTATCATATCGGTGCAACCAACTTTTTCTTAGATCATCCCCAGCATATTGTTTTAACGCCCGAACAACAAAGTGCAATCAGTAAGATCCGTGAAAATACTTTAATCGAACAAGGAGAATATCAACGCAAGGTTCAACAGGCGGAACAGGAACTCTCACTTTTAACAAGCTCCGATCAACCTGATTTTTCAAAAATAGAAGAAAAGGCTAAAGAAATTGAAAAGATTAAAGTCGATCAACGCTTGGGATTTATTAAAGCAGTTGGCGAATGTGCAAAAATACTTACAGATCAACAAAGAAAAGCATTGCTGGGACAGATTCCTCCGATGGGAATGCCTTCCGTGCCAATGGCTAACCCAGGTATGGGTATGGGTGCAGCTCCAATGCCGCAGACAATGGAAGATGACACGATGCCTCCAATGGGTGGAAGTAATATGCCAGCACCGTCAGCGCCGGGTGGTATGGGAGATATGTAATGCGCCGCCTTATTTTCTTTGGAGATATTGGCAGAGAAGTAAAACGTAGATCTTTTTTATTGATTTGGGAACAAGTATTAATTTTATTTGTTTTATTCAATCAAGGATTTTTTCTCTCCCTTGCCTTTGCCCAAATTTCAGCAGAAGAACATGCCAGCCATCATCCTGGTGGTATCACACCCCCTCCTTCTACTGAGTCTCCAACAACGCAAGCTGGTCCAAACATCGTTGGAGAAGGCCTGATGCAGGGAATGGGAGAGATGATGAAAGGAATGATGGGCATTCCTCCGAAGAAAGATTTTTATCC
>CAYOOT010000018.1:23602-36002 GCA_964405665.1 uncultured Bdellovibrionales bacterium
AAGACAGAAATGAATTTGCAGGAGGAAGGAGAGTTACATCCACAAGGTTTTTTCGGGCTCTCACTTTTTCATGCAATGGTTATGGTCTTACTATTATTGTTTTCCGTGATAATGATACTGATGTATTTTTTCAAAATGCGTCGTGCAACTGCTCTGCTGGAGAGACTTACTACTGAAGGAGTAGGGGTTCTGCCACCAATTCCTCCGAAAAATGGTGGAGGGAGTGCTGGTGGAGCGCCTCCGAATGGTGGAACTATTCCTCCAGTTGATTCTAGTTCTGGAAATTTAGTTAGTAGTGCAAAAGCAACTGCCAAGGCTGAATTAAAAATCAAAGAAACATGGGCAGGAAAACTTAGAATCAACAAGATTTTTCGTGAAACACCGAATGTTAAAACATTTCAGTTAATTGATCCATTAGGCCAGGAACTTCCTTTTACATATTTGCCCGGACAGTTTCTAACTCTTTCTGCTTTAATTGATGGCAAGACTATTACCCGTTCATATACTATTGCCTCAGCACCGACTAATAATTCGTTCTGCGAACTAACGGTTAAAAGAGAAGATCAAGGGATCTTTTCACGATATCTTCATGATCTCATTAAAGAAGGTGACTTGATAGAAGCAAGAGGGCCAGGGGGCATATTTGTATTTACCGGCACTGAATCTAAATCAATTGTGTTAATTGGTGCAGGTGTAGGGATTACTCCGTTGATCAGTGTGATTCGTTTTCTTACTGCCAAATCCTGGAGTGGTAAAATTGTTCTTCTATTTACCTGTCGCACTCCGGAAGATTACTTATTTCGACAAGAGTTGGAGGAATTACAAAAAAAAACACCAAATTTTAATCTCTTTGTTACGATGACAAGGTTTTCCGAACCTAGTTGGACTGGAATGCGCGGACGTTTTACAAAGGAAATGATTATTACATCAGTTCCAGAGATTGCCTCGTCACGAGTGCATATTTGCGGACCGCTTGCCTTTATGGATGAGATTAAAAAGATCCTGAGTGAGTTAAATGTTCCAAAGGAAGATATTAAAATTGAAAGTTTTGGCTCTGTACGCAAAGATGAACCAATCACACCTTTAGGTCGAGACAGCACACAAACTATTGTCAGCACTTCCACGACAATTGATTTTTTATTATCAGGGAAAAAAGCCGCCTTACCACAAAACATGACAGTACTTGAGGCAGCGGAATCAGTTGGAGTTAATATCTATAATTCTTGCCGAGCAGGAACTTGCGGGGAATGTAAAGTTAAGCTTTTATCCGGCAAGGTTTCAATGGCAATCCAAGATTCTCTTTCTGAGGAAGATAAGAGAGTCGGATTGATTCTTGCCTGTCAGGCAAAAGCGACTGAAAATATCATAGTTGAGGCTTAATCAATGAAGGAGCGGGAAAAGATTATTGGACTTGCTTTTTTAATGCTCATCCTGATGAGTTGGTTGAGTTTCGCATTTCACACAGATTCCAGATTTGCCGGCAGCTATTATGGGGGAATTCTTGGGATTGCAGCGACTTTTTTAATACTCTTAACATTTCCTTATGTTGCGATTAAGCGAATATCTTCTCTTAAGTTGTTCTTTACCCGAGCGGTTTCACTGAGAACAATTCTTTCTTTTCATATCTATGCCGGTCTTCTTGCTTCAATTTTGGCACTTTTACATACAGGACATAAATTTCAAAGTTTACTGGGGATAGCACTGATCACGGTAATGCTGGGGGTAGTATTTAGTGGTTTTGTTGGACGATATCTCATGACTTTTATTTCTGAGGAGACAAGAGAAAAGAGAGTTAGTCTTAGTATGCTGGAGCAACGCTATCGAGAGGTTGCATTGACGCTGACACAGCACCCCGATCGTAAAACTATTGTACATTCTTTGGCCAGCAATTGGTTTTTATCTTGGTTTCCAAAAGTTTCTCCGGATATTCGATTAGCAAAAGAAGCTCACGATCTAAGTGAATCAATTGCCGACTTGGAATATGCACTTAAAAGCCATGCTGCGATAAAGAGATTTTTTAGTTATTGGATTAAATTTCATATTATTCTATCTATTTTTCTTGTCGTTCTCTTGGCGCTGCATATTTGGAGTAGTTTTTATTTTGGTGTGCGATGGCTGCAGTAAGTTTGCGGAGCGTCTATATAAGCGTAGCCTTGCTAGTATTTGTCGCGGGATGTTTTTTTGTCTTTGAAGAAATAGATTTTTTTAAGTCCATTCCTAATAAATTATCAAAATTTATTGAACCGGGAAAGCTTTCCAAGTTTCATGCCAACATAGAGCAAAATTGTAATCAATGCCATGTCCCTTATCTTGGTGTTATTAGAGATCGTTGTGTTGTTTGTCATGCTGCTCCAACAGAATTATTGGAAAAACAAAATACTACATTTCATAGCTCCATTACTTCTTGCACAGGATGTCACTTTGAGCATCAAGGGAGAGATGCCTCAATTACCAAAATGGATCATACGCACTTTGCGCTTGTGGCAAGGGAGATGTCAAAGAACGGGAACTTAAATTCTCAGAATATGAAATTTGAAAATATCTTGATTCCGGAATCTGCGCGAAAGAGTTATCATGGCACTGATTTTGCCTTGGAAAAAACACTTAATTGTGTTTCTTGCCATGCCAATCAAGATAAACATCGATCGCTTTTTGGAAATGATTGTAGTAGCTGTCACAATACAAGCGATTGGACTATTAGCTCTTTTTCTCATCCCCCTTCTACAAATCGTGATTGTTCACAATGTCATCAAGCTCCACCCAGCCATTATATGATGCATTTTAAAATGATTTCTATGAAAGTTGCCGGAGTAGAACATGCTGAGGTTAATCAGTGTTATCTCTGTCATCAGACTACGGTATGGAATGACATTAGAGGAGTTGGTTATTATAAACATCATTAATCAATAAAAAGGAAATATAATATGAGTAATTTATTACGAGTATTTGTGACAGTGGTTGTAGTATCTTTATTGACTTCATGTGCGGCAGCTGTGCATCGAGGTTCTATTGCAATGAAGATAAATAATAACGAGGCGCATGTTTGTTTAGGAAAGGGAGAAGTCGTCGTTGGCGACAAAATAAAAATCTTTCGTAATGTATGCTCGACAAAGGGCTATACTGGAACAAAACCTGGTCTTAGTTCTCGGTCATTTTGTGTGAAAAAGTTGATAGGAAGCGCAACTATTACAGAGGTGCTTAATAATCACTACTCCATTGCGAAAATTGAAAATAGCGTTGAGTATCGAGAGGGAGATATTGTAGAAAAAGATTGATAATGACAGTAAACTAAAAACTTTAATTAGAAAAGTTTTGTTATAGAAAACTTAATTTTAAAGATAAAAGAGAGAACTAATGATTGAGGATAAAATAATAGCAACTGTATCCGGGGCTATTTTAATAGTTTTTATTTTCTGGTTTTTCTTTCCTAGAAAAAAGAAGCTTCAAGAAAATAATCATAACCATCGGGTCGCCACATCAGAAAATCAATCTTTACAAAAAACAGAAACAAAACAACTAGTCTTTTCTATTGAAGGCATGCATTGTGCTTCTTGTGTCAATAAAATTGAAGAATCACTTAAATCGATAACTGGAGTTTCTAATGCTGTAGTTAACCTTGCAGCTAATAAAGCTAATGTTCAATATAATTCTCAAGTTGTGCAGTTAAAAGACTTAGATCAAGCAGTAACTAAAGCTGGGTATAAAGCTATATTTGAAGCAGAGAAAGGTGAGCACTCCCACCAGCATCAATATCAGCAATTGAAACTAAAACTGACAGTTAGTCTTAGTTTGGCTGCAATTCTTTTTTGGGCAACTTTTCCTGGATTAATGCAAACGGCGCCAATGTTTTTACACAATGGATATTTGCAATTATTATTAGCAACTCCCGTTCAATTCTGGGCGGCCTTGGGTTTTTATCGTTCGACAATAAACGGCTTAAAACACCGCAGTGCTAATATGGATACTTTGGTAACGATAGGAACTAGTGTGGCTTATTTTTACTCAATCTTTGTAATAACTTTTCCTGAGCAAATTGTAAAAATGGGAATTGAGCCGATGCCTTACTTTGATGCTTCAGCAGTAATTATTGCTTTTATTCTGCTGGGACGTTATTTGGAAGAAAAAGCAAAGCAAGGAACCTCTGCTGCAATTAAAAATTTACTAAAACTTCAAGCAAAAACTGCTCGTGTTGTTCGCAGTGGTAAAGAGATTGATCTTCCAATAGGCCAGGTGGTCTCTTCGGATATTATCCGAGTGCGACCGGGAGAAAAAATTCCTGTTGATGGAGAAATTATTGAAGGAGAATCCGCTGTTGATGAAGCAATGGTTACCGGAGAAAGCATTCCTATAGATAAAGTGCCGGGATCTAGGGTTATTGGCGCTACGATTAACAAAACAGGAACTTTTCTTTTTCGGGCGACAAAAGTTGGAGAAGAAACATTACTTGCACAAATTATTAAACTAGTTGAACAAGCTCAAAGCAGTAAGGCGGCAATACAGCGCTTGGCCGATTTGGTTTCCTCTTATTTTGTGCCGATCGTGCTGATACTTTCAGTGATTACTTTTATTCTCTGGTTTAACCTTGGCCCGGAACCAGTATTTCTTTATTCGATGGTTAATGCCGTTGCAGTTTTAATTATTGCCTGTCCATGCGCAATGGGACTGGCAACTCCGACTGCAATCATGGTGGCAACAGGAAGGGGTGCAGAAAAGGGTATTTTAATTCGCAATGCCGAAGCTTTAGAAATTGCTTATAAAATAAATACTATCATTTTTGATAAAACCGGAACTTTAACTAAAGGTAAACCGGAAGTGCAGGATGTTATTGCTTTAAATAATTATTCGACAAAAGATGTTTTAAAATATGCCGCATCATTAGAAAAAGGTTCGGAGCATGCCCTGGCAGAAAGCATTTTAAAAAAAGCTGAGAGCGAAAAGTTAGAACTTTTCGCTGTTCAAGATTTTAAAGCAATTGCTGGCTGCGGAGTTTCTGCAAAGATTAATAACAAAAAAGTTTTATTGGGAAATCGTCGCTTACTTTTGCAAGAAAATATAGATTTTTCAAAAGATGAAAATGCTCTCTTGGATATGGAAAAACAAGGTAAGACAGCAATGTTAGTTGCTTTAGATCAAACACCAATCGGAATAATTGGAGTAGCTGACACGATCAAGGATTCGGCAAAAGTTGCAATTCAAACTCTCAGCGCCATGAATATTGAGTCGATGATTATTACCGGGGATAATGACAGAGTCGCTTTGGCTGTAGCGCAAAAAATTGGCATTAAAAATATCATGGCGGAAATTCTTCCTGCAGAAAAAGAAAAAGAAGTGCAAAAAGAAAAAAGCAAGGGGAAAATTGTAGCGATGGTAGGAGATGGTATTAATGATGCTCCTGCGCTTGCTGCCGCAGATTTGGGAATTGCCATGGGAACAGGAACCGATGTGGCGATGGAAGCTGCAGCGATTACTTTAATGAACCCTAATTTGCTACTTGTCCCTTTGGCGATTACACTTTCCAAAAAAACGATGCGTACCATGAAAATGAATCTAGTCTGGGCATTCGGCTATAATGTAGTCTTAATTCCTGTGGCAATGGGAATTTTATATCCCAGTTTTCATTTGCTACTTAATCCGATGTTGGCTTCTGCTGCCATGGCTCTTAGTTCCGTATTCGTAGTAATTAACTCTCTAAGGTTAAAGAGAGCAATTTAAACATTAATTAAAGCTTCCAGCATGATAAAGATCATGAAATAATTTTCTTATTTGCAATATCTTAGAATAGTTTCTTAACGCTTTAATCGCTAGGAGCAAGTTTAATAATTAAAATCGGAGGTCCTATGAAAATCAATAAAATTTTTATTACAGCTTTATTGGCCGTAACATGTATTAGTTCAAGCTGTAGTTATGCAAAAAAAGATGATATTAGCCAATTGCGTGCAGATATCCGTGAAACTCGAGAAGTAGCTGATCAAGCAATGGCTACTGCTAAGGAGTCAATGGAAATGTCTCAGAATACGGAAAAAGTTTCTCGCAATACTGAAGAAATTGTTAACCGTAGCTTTAAACGTTCGATGTTGAAGTAGTTTGTTTTTAGTGAAATAATAAAGAGGCAAAGAGTTGATGTTTTTTGCCTCTTTTATAATTTATTTGGCCGAAGATTTGGCATTATGCCGTGAAAGATTGTTATGTTCGCTTCATTCTCCTTATTCCTGTTATTTTTCTTTCTCAATGTAAGCCTAGTGTTTTACCGACTGAAGTTTCAACGGCAGAAAGAACTATTGAAAGTGAGATTACAGAGGCCAGAGATTGTCTGCTCATTGATACAAAAAAAGAAATCCTAAGTGTCAGGCAAAATGGAAAGATAGTTGCCGAATTTCAAAATATTGCCTTGGGTTCAACTGGCGCCGGGATCAAACAAAAAAAAGGCGATAACATTACTCCCCTTGGCAAATTTAGCATTGCTTGGATTACTGAACAAACTCGTTTTAAATTATTTATTGGACTTAATTATCCTTCGCTTGATTATGCAGAGCGAGGACTAAGTCAGGGAATAATTAAGCAAAAAGATTTTGATAGAATTCGCCTTGCCTTAGAACAAGATAAAATTCCTCCCCAAGATACAGCTTTGGGAGGCCAAATTGGTATTCATGGTCTAGGCAAAGCCAATTTAAAAATCCATCAGTTGGTAAATTGGACAAATGGTTGTATCGCTTTGGATAATAAACAAATTGAAAAACTAAAACCTTTAATTAAGCTTAAAATGACAGTAGTTATTCGTTAATGATTAAAGAGCAGCAGGAGGAAGAAGATTTATTGGATGAGCAATGACAGTAGGAATGCCATTTGCTTCTTGCAATATTTTTTCAAGCTTTGCCGGTTCATATTGTACTTCGGAGCTTATTCTTTGTGAAATCATTTTTTGTGCTTCCTCGTTAGTTATTTGATGTGAATATTCAAATTCCACTTCATCTTCTTTTAAAGGTGCATGAGCTTCAATAAATAATTCTTCTCCCTGCCATCCCACTTTTAAGGGTTGATCGACAAAAGATACCGCTGTTCCCTCTTCAACTAAGGAAAATAACAATTCAATATCTTCTGGATATAAACGCACACAACCATGAGTCACTCTCATTCCAATACCGTATTCTTTTTGTTCATTTACTCCATGAATAAGATAGCCAGGGATACCAAGCCGCAAGGCGTAATGTCCTAAAGGATTAGTAGGATCTCCTCCGGGGATTTGATCCGGTAAATAATCTCCTTCTTGAGCATGTTCTGCTTTAATTGAAGCCGGGGGGTTCCAGGCGGGATCCTTTTCTTTTTTTGTAACCTTTGTAGTACCCAAAGGAGATTTCCAATCCATTCTTCCAACACTGATCGGGAAAGTATAAACTAACTGGTTTCCACTCTCTTTTTCTTTTTTAGGAGAATAATAATAGAGACGTAATTCTGCCAAATTTAAAACAATACCTTGGTGGGGAGCGTCGGGAAGAATAAATTTACTGGGAAGTAAGACCTTGGTATTTTCTCCCGGTAGCCAACGATTGACCTCGGGGTTGGCTTTAATGATTTCATCGTAGCCCAGGTCATAGCGCCGAGCAATATCAACCAATGTTTCTTCGTGTGTTGCTTCTACATACTTAATTTTCCCAATAATTGGTTCTTTGTCGGATAGAGGTAAAGGATAAGATTCTGCCAAAGCAAAATTGGCTAAAAAAATAGAACAAAATAAGAATAAAAAAGCTCTCATTCTATGATAATACTTTAAAATTATTGCTTTTAAGCTGATCCCTATCATAGAACTATTTTTTTCTTGGTCTGATTTAGTATTAATGCTACTTCCTATTGCTATGCTGAAAAAAGTTCTAGTCTGCAATCGTGGCGAAATTGCCATCAGAGTATTTCGAGCTTGTACTGAGTTAGGAATAAAAACCGTAGCAATTTATAGCTACGAAGATCGTTTTTCCTTACATCGCTATAAAGCTGATGAAGCTTATCAAATTGGCATTCCTGGGGAACCCGTTAAATCATATTTAAATATTGAAGAGATAGTTCGTCTAGCTAAGGAAGTCGGAGCGGATGCCATTCATCCGGGTTATGGTTTCTTATCCGAAAGAATCGAACTAAGAGAAGCTTGCGAAAAAAAAGGAATTATTTTTGTTGGACCAAGTAGCGAAACTTTGGCCATTGCCGGTGATAAAGTAAAAACAAAGACTCTAGCTGATCAAGTAAAAGTCCCGACAATTCCTGGAAGTAAAGAACTAAACAATATTAAAGAGCTTAAAGATTTTGCTAAAAAAGTAAATTATCCGATAATTATTAAGGCTGCCTATGGTGGTGGTGGGCGGGGGATGAGAATTGTCCGGGAAGAAAAAGATTTGGAAATTGCTTATCAAAATGCCAGCTCTGAAGCCTTATCGGCTTTTGGCCGCAGTGAAGTTTTTGCCGAAAAATATTTAAGCGATCCCAAGCATATTGAAGTTCAACTCTTTGGCGATGGCAGTGGAGAGGTAGTTCATCTTTTCGAAAGAGATTGTTCAGTGCAAAGACGGCATCAAAAAGTGGTGGAAGTTGCACCGGCAACTACTTTGGCTAAGGAGCAAAAAGAAAAGCTTTATGATTATGCCTTGAGGTTGGCAAAAGAATTGAAATTAAAATCTGCCTCAACTGCAGAATTTTTAGTTTCAGAAAAAGGCGAAATTTATTTTATTGAAATTAATCCGCGGATTCAGGTTGAACATACCGTAACCGAAGAAATTACCGGCCAAGATCTGATTCAATCCCAACTGAAAATTGCCGCCGGAAAAACTTTAAAAGATATTGGGTTTACTCAAGCCAATTTGGTTTTTCATGGCGTGGCAATTCAGTGCCGGATTACCACCGAAAATCCGGAAAAAGAATTTGCTCCTGATTACGGAAAACTCTCCACATATCGTTCCGCTTCCGGTTTTGGAATCAGGTTGGATGCCGGTTCTGCTTTTACAGGAGCTGTGATTTCTCCCTACTATGATTCTTTACTGGTTAAAATAACAGCAAAAGGAAATTCTATCGCAGAAGCCGCCAGTAGAATGAAGCGCGCACTGAGTGAGTTTAGAATTAGAGGAGTTAATACCAATATTCCTTTTTTAGAACAGTTTTTAAGCAACGAAGTTTTTCTTGCAGGAAATGTTAAAACTACTTTTCTGGAAACATTTAAAGCGGATTATAAAAATCAAAACAGTAAAGACAGAGCCAATAAAATTCTGCGCTTTCTTGCGGAAGTTACAGTTAATGGACACCCGACAATGCCCGATTTGGTTCGCCCTAAAAAACTTAGAAAAATTATTGTCCCACAGCTAGATCTGGAAAAAGAAATTAATACGGCTGTGCTAAATCCCGAATTTTCTTGGAGAGGATTTTATAAAATCAAAAGCCGAAAAGAATTTATTCAAAGAATCCTCGATGAGAAAAGTTTACTCTTAACCGACACAACCTTTCGAGATGCTCATCAATCCCTGCTTGCTACCAGGCTTAGAACATATGACATCTTAGAGATTGCCAAATATGTTTCTGTAAATGCGGCGCGGCTTTTTTCTCTGGAAATGTGGGGTGGGGCGACATTTGATGTTTCTCTTAGATTTTTAAAAGAAGATCCCTGGGAGCGTTTAGCAAAAATAAGAGAAGCCGTGCCCAATATCTTATTTCAAATGTTACTGCGGGGAGATAATGCAGTTGGTTATACTAGTTATCCCCCGAATGTAATTAGGGAATTTATTAAGGAATCCACTCAGACAGGAATGGATATCTTTAGGATTTTTGATTCTTTAAATAATGTTGATCGGATGAGAACGGCTATTACTGCTGTTCGTGATGCGGGAGCGATTGCCGAAGCTTGTATTTGTTATACGGGAGATTTGCTGGAAGAAGAAAAGAAAGGGAAGCTGGGAAAATTCAATCTTAAATATTATCTTAATCTAGCAAAAGAACTTGTTACAGCCGGAACTGATATCATTGCCATTAAAGATATGGCGGGATTATTGCGGCCGTATTCTGCTGAATTTTTAGTTCGGGAATTAAAGGCAGAACTTGGTTTGCCGATTCATTTTCATACTCATGATACCGCAGGAACACAAATTGGCTCATATCTGAAGGCAGCAGAAGCGGGAGTTGATATTGTTGATTGCGCTTTTTCTTCTATGTCCGGCTTAACCAGCCAACCCCCCTTAGAGGGATTAGTTGCAGCCTTAGCTAATACAAAAAGAGATACCGGACTGGATTACAAAAAATTAACTCCCGTAAGTAATTATTTTGAAGCCTTAAGAGAAGTTTATGCTCCTTTTGAAAGCGATTTAAAATCGGCTACAGCTGAAGTATATCTTAACGAAATTCCCGGAGGACAATATTCTAACTTTAGACCACAAGCCGAAAGTTTAGGCTTAGGTGAAAAATGGACAGAATTAAAACAAGCCTATACCGAAGTCAATAAACTAATGGGCGGTATTGTAAAAGTAACTCCCAGTTCAAAAGTGGTCGGGGATTTTGCTTTGTTTATGTTAAATAATAATTTAACGATTAAAGATGTTGAAGAAAGAGCGGCAGAACTTGATTTTCCGGAAAGTGTGATTGAGTTTTTTCAAGGAGCAATTGGCGTTCCTTTCGGTGGCTTCCCCGAGCCATTGCGCAGCAACATTATTCGCAACAAGAAAAAATTAGAAACAGAAGTTCTTGCCGATGCTGATTTGGAATTGGCAATTAAAACTTCTACTGAACTTCTTGGCAAAAAAGCCGAATTAAAAGATGCCTTGAGTTATCTTTTATATCCCAAAGTTTTTAAAGATTATGCAGAATTTCAAAAACAATATGGTGATCCGACAAATCTTCCTACATTAGAATTTCTTTATGGTCCGGAAGAAGGGAAAGAAATTGTTTTGGATATCGAGAAAGGAAAAAGGCTTTATATCAGACTGATTACAATTAGTGAAGCTAATGAAGAAGGAGAAAAAACAGTTTTTTATGAATTAAACGGTCATGCCAGAAATATTTTAGTTCGAGATAAAAAAGTTGCCTCAACTGTAGTTTATAATGTCCCAGCAGATCCGAGTAACAAAAACCAAATTGCCGCACCCTTAACAGGGATTCTGGCTTCCTTCGAAGTTAAGCTGGGTGATTCAGTAAAAAAAGATCAAGCCCTATTCACCCTGGAAGCGATGAAGATGCAAACAGTAGTGCGGGCTGGTTTTGAGGCTAAAGTTAAAAAACTTGTTTTAAATGTCGGTAAGAAGCTTAAGGCAGGGGATCTGGTCTTAGAACTAGAGTAGTCAATTGCAAAACATGATGGCCATCAGATGCTTTTTTAAAATTTTTTGATATTGATCACTAATGATCGATCTAAAATTATCAATCTTTAAATTGGGTAATATTTATGGGACATTGTGACGTTTGTCATAATTTTTATGATAAGACATTTTCTGTAATCATGAATGGCAAGACACATACTTTTGACTGTTTTGAATGTGCAATTCAAGCTCTTGCTCCTCAGTGTGATAATTGTGGTTGCAGAATTATTGGCCATGGAGTGGAAGCAGATCAAAATTTTTATTGCTGCAACCATTGTGCCCGAGAAGAGGGAAGTTTTGAAGCCAAAGATAATATTTACGATAATGTTTAGTCTTTCTCAGCGCTTTGACATCTCCAATAGATTTATCTAAATTATTCGCTCCAATGTAATTATGTCTTTTGAGGAGTGATCGTGCGCTATCAAGCAATATTTTGGGATAATGATGGGGTTCTTGTAGATACGGAACATCTTTATTTCCAAGCCAATCGCCAAGTGTTTTTGAATTTGGGAATGGAACTGGATTTAAATACTTATCATCAATTTTTTCTTGTGGAGAATCGAGGAGCTTGGCATTTATTGGAATCTTTAGGTTGTGGTCAAGAAGCAATTTCTGAATTTCGTTTAACAAGAGATTCTTTTTATCGAGAGTTATTAGCCAAACAAAACAATGCTATCAGCGGTGCTGCCGAGATCTTGGCAGAATTGCAAAGCAAAATTAAAATGGGAGTTGTCACCAGTTCTCTCAAAGATGCTTTTGATATTATTCATCAAAGGACAGGATTTCTTAGTTACTTTGATTTTATTGTTGCCCATGGAGATTATTTAAATTCAAAGCCTTCTCCCGATCCTTATTTGCGGGCCTTGGAACTTTCAGGAAATAAACCGGAGGAATGTCTGGTAATTGAAGATTCAGAGCGGGGACTAACAGCAGCAAAGAGTGCAGGACTGGAATGTTGGGTTATTCCCACAGCCATGACCAAGCAAGGGGATTTTTCCAAAGCAGATCGGATATTAAGTTCAATTAATCAAATATCCTCTCTAATATTTAAAGATTAAATTTCATGTCGTTGTATTAAGCGGACT
>CAYOOT010000018.1:36102-38982 GCA_964405665.1 uncultured Bdellovibrionales bacterium
GCGGACTTTAGTCCGCTTAATACCAGATAATCTTTTTGAGGGCTTTGCAATACAAACTAAATGACTTAACAAAATCGATCAAAAGCACTAGTTAATTTTTGAGCAATTTCTTCAGCGCTATATCCTTCAATATCATTTCTACTTACCATGTGAACAACTTTCCCATCTTTTAACAGAGCCATCGAAGGGGAAGACGGAGGATAGCCGGTAAAATAACTGCGAACACGTTCTGTTGCTTCTTTGTCTTGTCCGGCAAACACAGTGCTTAGTTTTTGAGGAAGTTTATTATGTTTTAAGGCCAAAGCTACTGCGGGGCGAGCACTGCCTGCAGCACAACCACAGACTGAATTAACTACAACAAGTAATGTTCCTTGTTTAGCATTAGCCATTTCTTGGTCGACATCTTGCGGAGTTTTTAATTCCTTAATTCCCAAAGAACTAAGTTCTGCTCTCATTTCTGGGATATTTTTAAAGCCATGCATAAAATATTCTCCTTAGTTTTTAGTAGGGATTATATCATTTTCACTGGCAATAGCCAAACTAGTCTTCATTGGAAATTTTAGGGCTATCTTCAAATCGATTATTAACTATGTCTTTATACAATTCGCCGGGAAGCCAGGTTTTTCCATTGATGCATAAATAAATTCCAGGAGAAAGACTGAGTGCATTTGCGCAGGCAAATCCTAAATTAAAAAAGCCATCGGGATAGTCCTGGTTAAAATATTTAAAAGCACCGGTAAGGACAATTGTTTTTTGGGAAGGTAAAAGATGTTCTTTTAAATAAAGCCCTGTTTCAGCCATCGTGCAGGTGCCATGAATAATTACTATTTTGTGAGCAGAACTCTCATTGATAATTTTAGATAATTTTTTTAAATCTGCATCAGTAATATCTCTAGAGTCTTTTAGAAAAGGGACTGCTACCGAAAACTTAAAATGAGGTTTGATTTCTTTTTCCAAATATTTTTTTAAAATACTGTCTTTAGGAGAAACTCCAGTTTCTCTTGTCGCTCGATCAAAAGTGCCGCCAGTGGCAATAAAAAAAATCTCGTTCATAATTTGTTCCTATATTACTTTAATACTTAAGTCTTCTTCAAGAGACAAGAATTTTATATATATTTAGCTGATTGCCTATGCTATCTTTTAAGAATGAAACTAATTAGTAAATTTGCAGCTATTTTCCTTTTGTTACTTACATTGATTCCCCTTGCTGCTCAAGCAGAACCGATTAAAATTGGTGTAATCTTACCTCTTACAGGGGATTTTGCATTCTTTGGTGAACAGGCCAAGGAAGGTTTAGAAATTGCCTTGCAAGAAATCAATAAAGATCAAAAGCAAGTTGAAGTTATTTATGAAGATGAAAAGTGTCTTCCCAAAAATGCTGTTACTGCTTTTAAAAAATTAGTGACAATAGATAAAGTCAAATATCTAATTGGTCCGGCCTGCACCGGGGCAATTCTGGGGATGGCTCCTTTGGCTAATCAATATAAAATAAACACCTTGGCTCTTCTTGGTACCGATAGTGCCGTTGCAGCAAGCGGTGAATATATTTACGCTTTAGGTTTTAGCAGCGAAGAAGAATCGGAAAACCTGGCAAAATATATGTGGAACAAAGGAATAAAAACAGCTGGTGTTATTTATGAAACAGATGCCTGGGCAGAAGTTGTTAAAGCCGCTTTTATCAAAAAATTTACAGCTCTTGGCGGAAAAGTTTTAAAAGATGAACCACAAACTATTCAAGATGCCACTTCCACTCCCGATTACAAACCAGTGATTACAAAAGTAATGTCCGCAAAACCAGAAGCTTTATACGTTGTTCCGGCATATAATGGCGGAACATTTTTAAAACAAATAAGAAATATGGGTTATAAAATAGAAGTATTTGGACCAGATACTTTTGCTATTACAGAAACAATCGATATCGCCAAAGCTGCAAGCGAAGGAGTAATTTGTGCCAATGCCGTAGTTGATGAAACAACTCCCGCTGCACAAAAACTGAGAGAAAAATTAAAAGCTCAGTTTAAACAAGAACCTAGTTCTCTATTTTATAGTGCTTTAGGTTATGACAGTTTGAAAGTAATTTTTAAAGCCATTAGCTCCGGGGTAGAATTTTCTAAAGCCATGTCTGAAATGAAGTACGATCAAGGTTTGATCAACATCAACGGCTTTGATCAAGACGGCATGTTCAAAGTGAAACCTGTTTTGATGGAAATTAAAGAAGGCAAGTTAGTCCAGATTCCTTGAGACTGTAAATTAAACTGCGTAATTAATTATTTGGAAATTCCATATACATAATTAAAAGCATAAAACGTACGGAGCGCGGACTTTAGTCCGCTTAATACCAAACTTTTATTCTGCTATACTAAAATATTTGGAAATAAGCGGACTAAAGTCCGCGCTCCGTACGTTTCGTAGGAATGTATATGTTGAGTTTATTTACGCTCTTAATTCCTTAATTATTTCTCATATTTCTGCAAGGCATTTTGGGCTTGAGGCGTATCAATTACCCGTAGGGCATAAGCCGCAGCGCTTTTAACACCGCTATTGGGATCTTCTAGACAAATGATTAAAGCAGGAACTGCTTCTTTAGCTTGTTCTCCATATCTGCCCAATGTTAATGCGGCATTGCTTCTTTCAGCAGCAATTGTTGAATTCAATTGTTTAATTAATTTAGGAACAGCCGTCTTGGGATTTTCTTTACAAGAAAAACAAACGATTAAACAAAGAAGTAATAAAAATCGCATAGGCCATCAATATTGAGCAATTAGTTCTGCATTACCTTTCTTAACTTGATAAACTCCTACAGGAAATTCAAAATATTTTCCAGTTGTTTCCTTATTTTTGTAACTAAACTTTCCTGTTACCCCTTGTCGTTGCTTAATG
>CAYOOT010000019.1:0-25131 GCA_964405665.1 uncultured Bdellovibrionales bacterium
ATTCTTGTATTAACCAAGATGTCTTAAATTTTGTTCCGGGAGTTTTTACGGCAACAGATCCCCTTGGGGGAGAACAACCGACAACGCCGATAATTTATCAGGTTGCTGGATATGATATCTATGAGGAGTCAAACGCCGATTTTGTTACTGTCGGCAATGGTTCTTTAGGCGACAAATCCCAAGAACTAAAAGTTATTTATGAATTATTAAGGAGCAGAACTGAGAACACAAGCGAATTCCCGATCAATGTTCCCAAATCAGTTACAATTACTTCAGAAATTGTTGAAAATATTTTAATTAAATTGGGTCTAGGAAATAGTATTGAAGATGCAGTTAGGAATGATGATAATACAGATCAGCTAGTTTATCAAAAAGTTCTTCAGTATCTATTAGATCCTACAGCAAATGAAAGAATGATTTTAGAACAAATTCTTGCAAAATACTTTGGGGATAAAGAGGAATATCCTTTTTTAATTTCAAGGTCATCCGGTGCAGGAGATGCTATAGGTAAAGGGGCTTTTTTATCCCAAGAGATAACAAATGAGATAGATCCATTTATTGATTCAGTAGCGAAAGTTATTGCCAGTATCTTTTCTCTTAAAGGAAAAATGTCTTTGCAAAAAGAAGGTTTTTCTTTTGCGATATTAGTTCAACCACTTGTTGGTCAGTTTCTCGCTCCGGATGTGGAAACGACGCTTAGATATTCAAGAAAAATAACAGCATTAGAAAATAGCCCTGTATTTGGCCCACTATTATCTGGTCATGGTTTTGCCAATGACGAGGGGGGGTTGATGAGCGTAATTGTATTTGGTCAAGGTGGCGGAGTAGTTTCAACTCAGACCATGAATTATATAGATCTAGAAAGATTAGCTGATCATGTTAGCAATTCTGCCCCGGTTTTCCAAAATAATGCGTTGTATTATGCACCATTAGTTCCTCCTAATCCGACAAATCACTCTTATTTTGGCTTGTTTATGCAAAAAAATGGTGGGATCATGAATGTCTGTATTGATAGAGATCCTTTAGCTAAGATCGACACTGAGCAACTCAGTAAAGCAATAGTTAATTTTTATCAGACAGTTTCCAAACTTGGTGTGAATAAATATTATGAGTGGGCATTAAAAATAAGAAAAAATGGGACCTCTGAGATAATTATTCTGCAAGTGGCAGATACAAAGGAAATAAAACCTCATCATATTCCAGAGATAGTCAGGGAAACAGCATTTATAAAAGCTAGAATAGATGTAATTGGTTGCGGCAAAAAAGAAGTGGATGAAATAATTTTTTGTAGAAGTATCAGAGATTTAGAAGTTTATGCAGAGTATAGAAAAAAAGAAAATGACGCCACAAGAGTAATGATTATCTTTAACTCTTCAATAATTTTTGATAGGGAAATCAATTATGAAGATGCTGCAAAATGTGAACAATTACTTGTGGCAATTAGACCAGAAGTAATTTTGGAGTTTCAGCAGCAAGGAAAATCACATGATGGCAATGCCTCAAGTCATTTTTCCGGTCTTTTAGAAGAGCAAAATATTCTATTTGGAATGATGTCTTTGCAGAAGGCGATAACAGGAACACCCTTGAATATAGTTGAATTTGCTATTACCAATGGGGCTGATGCCACTCCCGGTCCTCATGGTTGTTATTTTATTAAACCAAGAGGAAAGAGTAGTCATTTTGTTGTCCATGCCAATATGGATGCGCAAAGACTTGCCAGAAGATTGTCTCAAAAGAAAATCACTGGTCATAGTGGATATACTCAAAATTTTGGAAGCTTATATGTTTGTGATGAACCTTTTGAACTCATAAAAAGAAGAGATCAAGATACTAAACTTTATTATGTGAAAAGCAAAAGAAATAATGGAGAAAAAACGTTATTTTTCTCCGATGGTCATATTATTATTATCGGCAAAGGACCTGTTACTACACACACGAAAAATTTATTGCTATTGGATGATATTTTAACTACTGAAAATAATGTCTTAATTGGAGTGCCAAGAACAGCTGTATTTACTGAATTCATGATTGATAATTTGTTTCAAGAAGTTGGATTGGGTCGTTCCATGAGAACTTGTTTGTCTAATCTTGACCTTACTGGTGATATCGTGAAACAAAGAATATTGGATCATTGCCTTAGTTCAAAAAATATTCCAAAATTACTTAAAATTATCAATTATTATTTGAGCGAATTTGCTGGTAAAGGACCAGATTCCAGATTTCATTCACTAGCTATGATCATCGATAGAAGTACTTGTTTTACATCTTCGGAAATTACAAATAATGACAACATCAACTTAGCTAAGGCATTAAGTGAGATGATAGCCAGTCTTTTCGATCGACGACATCGAGATGATATTAGAAATAATTACTCTGTGGGCGTAAATCTAACTTTGCAGAGTTTTCCAACTCAAACAATACCTATTGATAGAAGTTCCGATCGCGATCAGGAGCTAGTAACAACTGTGATGCCACTTGCTTATTATAGCTGTTTAGCTTCCGGTAGAATTTTTGTTGATGAAAAAGGTAAAGCTAATTTATATATCCAACGTGGTAACCCGGAAACCAATCATACACCACCAACTTCATTAAAATGGATATCGGATACGAATTTAATCGGTGCAGAGGGAAATCTTTTTGAGACTGGGTTATCCGAAGTAGGTACATACGGCCCAAGAAAAGGCAGGGTCATCATTAGTGATTCTGACGGGACAATACGACAAAGAGAGATTTCATTAGATGAAGTTAAAAATCTGTTCACGCTTGATGCAAATGTTTTAAGGGAATTAATCTTATTTTTTGAAAAAAGAGGAAACTATAAATGCTATGATTTCTTTATTTCATTAAATTCTCAAGGCAAACCAATCGTTTATATTCCTAATATATTTGAAAGTCGAGTAAACAACGTTCAATATATTCCTCCAGAAGTTGTTTCAAACTCGATTATTACAGCTACTTCCGATGTGATCGGCAATGGAATAAAAGAATGCAAACAAATAGTTTTTTGTGATAATTTGCCGTCATTAATCTCCTTTGAAAGGGATATGATAGGGAGTAAAATAAATCCTGAAGACGTAATTCTGGTAATAGACTCTTCTTTGCTTTATAACAGAGTGTCACAGCGCAACTTGGATACAGATGCAGTAATGACAAGAATTAAACCCGCAGTATTAATTGAATATACAAATTACGAAAAACCACATGAAGGTAATACCTCAATTCATACAACCCATTTTTTAGAACCAGCAAATATAAATGTTTTTTTCGGCGTTATCCCTTGCGTAAGAAATGACCATGTTGAACCAACAACAATTGGAAATCTAATTTCATCTTTGGGGACTGAAGTAGTTATGTCAGGAGGATATTTTTTACTAAAACCGAGAAATGGAAAAAATAAATTTGTTGTTAGAGCTAGGATGGAACCAAGGAGAGCATTAATGAGATTTTCTTATCCTAAGGAAATGCCTTTAACTGATAATTATCCTAGTTCTGGCTTAATTTGTATAACTGAAGAATAAAGAATCCAATTTTATTTGGAACTGCTTGAATATATTAAAGAATTATTGCTATCACAAATTGTGGATTGCTCAAAATTAGGCTTTGAGAACTGAATTAATCATTCTTTCCGAATTCGCCGATGATTAAATCATGGATAACACTCCTTCAACACAGAATATTTTACTCGAGCCAGGTTCGGTGGTCGCAGGAAGATATGAAATCTTAGGTCTTCTTGGTTCCGGGGGAATGGGTAGTGTGATGGAAGTTCGAGACAGAGTTTTGGATAACGAAGTCTTGGCGATGAAAATTCTTTTTCCGCACTTAGCCAAAGACAGTGTTTCTTTTGCCAGATTCAAAAACGAAGTTGCTGTTGCCAGACGTTTGGGTCATCCCAATATTGTGCAAATTTATGATTTTGGGGAAGCAGGCGGTGGGTATTATTTTATTACCATGGAATATCTTTGCGGTGGTAATTTAACTGATGAAATATATACTCATAAAAGAAAGTTTTTAAGTTTCAATGAAGTTTTAAGAATCATTCATGATATTGCCAGTGCGATTGCTTATGCACATAAAAAAGGCGTCGTTCATCGCGATCTTAAACCGGATAACATTTTACTTGGAGATAATCGCGAACTAAAGATTGCTGATTTCGGTTTGGCACGCACAATGAATACCGACAAAGGGTTCACCAATACCGGCGAGACTGTAGGAACGCCCTATTATATGGCACCGGAACAACTCAGCGGAGATGAAGTCGATGGCCGAGTGGATATTTATGCTCTGGGAATCATTGCTTATGAAATGGTAATGGGCAGAAGGATGTTTTTTGAAGAAAATTATTTACAACTTGCCAGGCAACATTTCAATGAGCCTGTTCCGGACTTTGCCACAAAAGAATCAGGAATCCCTCGTTGGTATGAAGAGTTTGTTAAAAAATGCTCAGCAAAAAAGGCCGATGAACGTTATCAAAGCGCCCAAGAAATCGTGGATTTAATGGAGGAAAAGCTTCGCCAAGGATCGGGCAATAATTTAATCAAAAAAATTCCGGCAATTTTTTCATTTAGTACAGTTAATCGCAAAAAAGGCAAATCAGTTTTTGGAAAAATATTCGGAGCCTTTTTGGTTTTAGTTTTTGTAGTGGTCTTTGCTTTTGTTTTCTACTCAACGCCCTGGTTGAAAGGAAAGACAATGAGCTTGATGCAAAATACTCCTCTGGCTAAGTATTTTGGAGATAAAGACAATCTCAACCAGGAAGATTTGTTTGCTGCAATTAAACTGGGAGATAGCGAAGCATTGAAAACATTTCTTGGTGCAGGTTTCGATGTTAATTTACAGGATGAAAATGGCGAAAGCTTACTTCATCAAGCAGTACAAGCCAATCAATCTAAATCTGTGGATGTTCTTGTTGATAGCGGAGCGAATGTAAATATTTCCGATGATCATAAAGTAACTCCCTTAATGTTAGCAGCAAAATATGCTGATAGTTATATAGTAAACCTTTTGTTAAAACATAATGCACTTACAGATTTTAAAGATAGTGATTCGAAGACCCCTTTAATGTATGCAGCTGAAGCAGGGAAAGTGGAAAATATGCAAGCCTTAATTGATCAGGGAACTTTGCTTTCAGTGCGGGATAAGTTTGGAAAAACCTCTTTAATGTATGGAGTGATGGGTGAGAATATAAATATTGTGGAAATTTTAATCCGTGGCAGAGTCGATGTGAATGCTCCGGATTTTGAAGGCAAAACTGCAATATTTTATGCTGTGCAAAAAGCAGAATCGGACATCACACAAGAATTGCTTAATGCCGGAGCAAAAACCGAGATCATGGATAAAAATGGAAAAACTCCTCTGGGGTATGCAACAACAAAGAACAGAAAATTGTTAAAATCCCTTTTAAAATAAGTAAGTTGTCCTGGTTTACTTAAGGGTTCCTTTATTATATAGATTAATTCATTACGCGATGTGAATGTAGGGGCACCCTTTATGGGTGCCCGGAATTCCAAAATATATTTGGTAAACCGGGCACCCATGAAGGATGCCCCTACAAATTATAACGGCATACAAAAAAATTCTCTAGCAGCAGGTTTTGAACCTGCATTTTTAAAAAGGTAATATTTAAATCTATGCAATTCATCAATGAAATCCCCGGAGCGAATAAACCAATTGGTCCTTATAGTTTAGTAACCAAAGTTAATGGTTTCGTTTTTCTCTCAGGACAAATTGGAGTTGATCCAGAAACTGGCAAATTAGCAGAAGGTGGAATCGCTGCTCAAGCTAGGCAAGTAATGAAAAATTTAATGATCAATCTTGCTGGGGCCGGTTCTAGTATTGAAAAAGTTGCGATGACTACTATTTTTATTACCGACATGTCTCACTATAAAACCGTAAATGAAGTTTACGGAGAATTTATTAAAGCAGGGTCCGCTCCAGCTCGACAAACAGTGGCCGTTAAAGAACTTCCCGGCGGAGCCTTAATAGAAATATCTTTTATTGCTGTTGCCTAAATGAAAAAGTTGCTGGAACTTAGAGAAAGTCTGGATAATATTGACGATCAAATAGTAAAGTTGCTACATGACAGAGCAGAGCTTTCCCTGGAAGTAAAAAGAACAAAAGAAAAAGAAAAATTGGATATTTATTCCCCAGCAAGAGAAAGGCAGATTTTAAATCGAGTTCTTAATTTAATTCCTTCGGGGCCCTTTCCTCGATCGGGAATCGAAAAAATATTTTTAAGTATTCTCAGTGCTTCTCGCTCATTGATGGGGGAGCTGTGTGTTAGTTATGTCGGGCCAGAAAGTTCTTTAGGCAGGGAAGCTGCTTTAAAGCAATTCGGAGACAATTTAAAATTCTCTCCCGAAGCCAGTATTGAGGAAGTTTTTAGCAAAGTAGAAGAAGGAGATTCTCAATATGGAATTGTTCCAGCAAGAACTGCTTCTGGAAATACGATCACTAAAACATATGACCTTTTAACCAATTCTTCTTTGGTTATAATTGCTGAATTGGAAGTTAAGGAAAAGTTTTCACTACTGGGAGCGACCACCGGTTTATCCTCAATTAAACAAGTTTATGCCGATGCCAATACTTTTAGCCGTTGCATGTCTTGGATTAAAAGTAATCTGGCCACAGCCGAACTAAGAATTGTAGAAAATGTTGATGTTGCCGTGCGCGTGGCCAAGGAAAACCATAGTATTGCCGCTATTGCTCTGGAATCTGAGGCGCAAAGAAATGAATTATTCATTTTAGCTTCCGGTATCGAAAGTGAATCACAAAATGATGCCCGATTTTTCATTCTAGGACAAAAACCGCCACCACAAACAGGTAACGATAAAACTTCTTTGCTTTGTGCGGTTTCAGAAAAGGCTGGTGCCCTAAGAGATCTTTTACAACCATTTTCTGAATATAAAATTACATTGTTAAAAATTGAATCAAGACCGATTAGAACTCGCGGAGAGGAGTATGGCTTTTACATTGATGCTTTCGGGCATCAACAAGAGCCTGCTTTGCAAGCTGCTTTATTTAAATTAAGTTCCATTTGTTCCTTTGTGAAAGTATTTGGAAGTTATCCTTTAGTTTATCATTCCTAATGAAGTTTTAATGACAAAAGAAGTTCAAAATAATTCCCATTCGCCTGTATTAATTGGACAGCTTGCTGTTCCTGGAGATAAATCAATTACTCATCGGGCGGTGATGTTTAATTCTGTGGCCCAAGGAGAAGGAATGGTGATTACTACTATTCTGGGCCGAGATAATTTTGCAACAATTAGAATTATGCGGCAGTTAGGAGTAGAGATTTCGGGAAGTGTTACCAAAGAATTGCAGCAAATTGCCATGGATGAAGGATTAAGTGATTTCAAAGTGGCGTCTGATGATTTTAGTTCCATCAAAATTAAAGGCCGGGGATTTGGCGGATTGCGACAAGCAAAAGGCGAATTAAATTGTGGCAACTCCGGCACCACAGCAAGATTGTTAACCGGCCTATTGGCGGGCAGACCTTTCTCTTCTAGTTTTAATGGCGATCATAGTTTGGTAAAACGTCCCTTTAATCGAGTAGTTGATCCTTTAACCAAAATGGGAGCAAGTTTTTCTGCTAATATGATGCCTTTTGTGCTGCAAGGTGGGGAGCTGCAAGGCGGAGAATTTTTTTCTAAGAATGCTTCTGCGCAAGTAAAAAGTGCCATTCTTCTTGCGGGCCTACAAGCAAAAGGGGACGTTGGTATTCAAGAGCCACGCTTATCCAGAGATCATACCGAGCGGATGCTCAAAGCTATGGGTTGTGAGATTCAGACAAAACTTTTACCTGATGGCTCAGCAAAAATAATTTTACCGGAAACAGAAAATCGCGGAATTTTAAAAAGCCAAAATATTACAGTTCCGGGAGATTTTTCAGCAGCAGCTTTTTTCCTTGTGGCGGGAAGTATTTTCCCACATTCTGAATTAGTTCTTAAAGATATCGGGATCAATCCAACTAGAATTGGGTTGTATAATATTTTACTACGAATGGGAGCAAAGTTTGAACTCTTAAATAAAAGAGAAGTCTGCGGAGAGGAAGTAGCTGATATTAGAGTTAAAGCGGCAGTTCTGCATGCAGTAGATATTGAAGAAGAAGAGGTAGTGTTGGCAATTGATGAGATTCCGGTTTTAATTGTTGCTGCTGCGCTTGCTCGTGGGACCACTAGAATTCGGGGAGCAAAAGAATTAAGAGTGAAAGAAAGCGATCGTTTAAAAATGAGTGCGGCTATTTTGGAAAGTTTTGGAGTAAAATATAAAGAATATGAGGATGGAATTGATGTCGAGGGAAATCCATATTTGCGTTTACAAGAACGAACGCAGCTAGCGTTTGCTGCTTGGAAAACAAGTGGTGATCATCGAATAGCAATGAGTGGGGCCATTTTGGAACTCTTTGCTACGGGAGATTTTGATTTACAGGATGAAGCTGCAGTAGAAACTTCTTTCCCCAGATTTTCTGAAACATTACGTGGTGTTATTACTGTTTGAAGCTTTTAAAGAATTGAGTATTTGCGATGAGTTTCCTGTGATTATAACTATTGATGGCACGGCCGGTTCCGGAAAGTCGACAGTTGCCCGTAAAATTGCTAATAAACTCGGGCTTATTCATTTAAACTCCGGTGCTTTGTTTAGAGCAGTTACTTATCTGGCGATGAAAAATAATTTATCTCTAGATGATGAAGTTGCAATTACAAAATTTGCTCAGAGTTTGGAATTTAAATTTGTACTTAGGGCAGGTTTAGGATCGGCTCCTACAGTTCCGGCAGAAACAATTTTCTTAGTAAATGGAAAAGATATTTCTGCTGAAATTAGCGCAGAAGAGGTGGGAAGGCTTGTTAGTAAAAAAGTTTCTCTTAATCCTAGTTTGCGACAAGTTTTATTGGAAGTTCAACGTAAAGTTGCCCAGCAAAATTCAGTGATTGTAGAAGGCAGAGATTCAGGAACTGTTGTTTTTCCTGATGCAGATTTAAAATTATTTTTAGATGCTTCTTTGGAAGTCCGCACAAAAAGAAGATTGGCGGAGTTTCAAGGGGTAACAAATTTGAGTTTTGAAGAACTCCAAAAACAAATTGAAAAAAGAGATCTTCAAGATTCAAGCAGGTCGATTGCACCACTAACTAAAACAAGTGATGCTCAATTAATTGATACTTCAGGGCTTAATCCCGATCAGGTAGTTGAACAAATCTTGCAAATGTTAAGGGCAAAAGATCTAATCAAGTAAGAGCGCTCTCATTCATTTTTTTAAATGAGAGATTTATCAATTATGACCTGACAAAATTTTTGTCAGTTTTTTATTAACATTAATTATTAACCAATGAATCAAGAAATATTATTAGATACACCTGAAGCAAGAGAGTTTGAGCAATTATTACAAAAACAATTTGATGTTGTTAGACCAGGTGAAATAGTTGAAGGGACAGTTTTAGAAGTAGGTAGAGATTACGTAATTGTCGATATCGGTTTTAAATCAACAGGCCATATTCCACTGGCGCAATTCGCCAACAGCGAAGGAAAAATCACAGTTGTTTCCGGAGATCGAGTTGAAGTTTTAATGCTTGCTTCGGAAAATGAAGATGGAGAAATAGTCCTTTCCCGCGATAGAGCCGAACAATTAAAAGTTTGGACAAAACTGGAAGAAGCCCACAAAACAAACGAACCGATTTCTGGAAAAGTTGTGCAGAAAGTAAAAGGTGGTTTGCAAGTGGATTTGGGAGTTCCCGCTTTTCTTCCCGGCTCTCAAGTTGATATTCGTCCGCAACGAAATCTCGATCGTTTTGTCGGGGAAACTTTAGAATTTAAAATTTTAAAATTAAACAAGGAAAGAGGAAATATTGTTCTTTCCAGAAGAATTGTTTTGGAAGCGGAACGCAAAGCGCTCAAACGAGATACCATTAATCAAATCTCTGAAGGTGTAGTGATGGAAGGTATTGTGAAGAACGTTACCGACTACGGCGCTTTCGTGGATTTGGGTGGTATTGACGGATTATTGCATATTACCGATATGTCTTGGGGCAGAGTTAATCATCCATCAGAAATCCTTACAGTAGGTCAAACTGTGCCAGTAGTAATTCTTAAATATGACGAAGGTAATGAAAGAGTCAGTTTGGGAATGAAACAATTACATGAAAATCCATGGCAAAAAGTTGAAGATAAATATCAACCGGGCAGTGTAATCAGAGGCCAAGTTGTTGGCTTAACTGATTATGGTGCGTTTGTTCGTTTGGATGAGGGCATTGAAGGCTTAATTCACGTTTCAGAAATGAGTTGGACTAAGAAAGTTCAACATCCTTCTAAGGTTCTTACTGCTGGAGAAGAAGTATCGGCGGTAGTTTTAGAAGTAAGTTCTGCTAACCAAAGAATTAGCTTGGGATTGAAACAACTGACAGAAAATCCTTGGACGGCGCTTGCTAAGGAATTCCCTGTGGGCACAAAAGTTAGCGGCAAAGTTCGTTCAATTACAGACTTTGGTTTGTTTGTAAATATTCGCGACGATATCGATGGCCTAGTGCACGTTTCTGATATTTCTTGGATTAAGAGAATCAAAGATCCAAAAGAACTTAAAGAAATGTACAAAAAGGGAGATGATGTGGAAGCAGTGGTCTTGGAAATAGATCCTGAAAATGAACGACTAAGTTTGGGTATTAAGCAATTAACTCCTGATATTTGGGAATCTGTTCCGCACCGTTATCCTAATGGCGCAAAAGTCAAAGGTGTTGTTGCTAGCATTACAGACTTTGGAATATTCGTTGAGTTGGAACAAGGAGTGGAAGGTTTAATTCACGTTTCTCAACTTGGTTTACAACGTAATGAAAACTTAAAAGACAAATTCCAAATCGGTATGGAACTGGAAGCAGAAGTTACCAATATCGACCGAGCTGAACGCCGAATTAGCTTGAGTATGAAACAAGCGAAGAGATCCAAGCAAAAAGAAGAATACGCACAGTATTTGGAAGATGATGCCGGGTCGGCGGTTACTTTTGGGGACTTGATGCAACAACAGTTGGGTAAGAAGGACGAGTAAGAGTCAACCCAAATGTAGTGTTAATTTTCGTCTATATGTTAAACGGGCACCCATGAAGGGCGCCCCTACATTACATTTTTCTGTAGGGGCGCCCTTCATGGGTGCCCGTTTAACATGACGCAAGGTAGATAGTTACAATTTCTCTGAGGAGATATGCAAGATTCAGTTAGTGCAGAACAGCTTTCATTTTTGGGACAAACTGGAACCGAAGACAAAAAACAAGAAACTGAAATAGAAATAAAACTAGCAGAAGACCCCGCCGAACTTGCCCCGATGCTGCAGCAATATGCGGCGATGAAAAAAAAATATCCCGAGCATGTAATTCTTTTTCAGGTTGGGGATTTTTACGAGATTTTTTTTGAAGATGCCGCAGTAGTTTCTCAAGCAATCAATATCCGCTTAACTTCCAGAAATAAACAGCAAGAAAATGCCATTCCGATGTGCGGAATTCCTATTTCCACATTGGATAATTATCTTCCGCGCTTATTACAGGCAGGATTTAGTTGCGTTGTTGTTTCGCAAACAGAGGATGCCAAGAATAAAAAAGGAATGATGCAGCGGGAAATCAGCAGAATCATTACTCCCGGAGTAAGATTTGATGGCGATGGCCTGGATGAGAAAAAATTTAACTTTTTAGCGGCAATCTATTTTAGCAAAAGAGGAACCGGGGCAATCAGCTTTGTTGATATCTCAACGGGGTGGCTGAGAATTTTGGAAATAGAACTGGAAGATGATTTATTGGAGGCCCTGCAAAGAATCCGTCCCGTAGAAGTGGTAATTCCTTTAAGTATTTCCGGTGTGGGAATCGAAAAGACTCAAAACTGGCTAAAAGAAATCAAAAGTGCGGCAGAGCATTTGAATTTTAAGCTTACGGCCCGGCCTTATGTTGAGTTTAGAAAAACAGACTTAAATTCCCGCCTTGAAAAATTGCTTTCATTAGATCTAAGTTTCAAAAAAACATCATCCTCTCAACTTGATTTGCTAAATCAGCTATCTATTGACGCCTTGCAATCTTTGCAAGGCGTCCTTGACTATGTCGATGAAGTGTCTTTTGGCAACATTCCCAAGCTTTCGCAGTTTACAGTCGATCGTCCCGCACAAACTGTAATGCTTGATACCGCAACCAGAAGAAACTTAGAAATTACAGAAACAAGAATAGACGGAGACAGAAGAAATTCTTTACTCGCTCATATCGACTACAGCAAAACAGCAATGGGCTCCAGATTATTTGCCGAATGGATTCTTTCCCCCAGCAAAAATTTAATTGAAATTAATCAGAGATTGGATGCGGTTAGTAGTTTGCAAAATGCTCCCGAAGAATTAAGTAATATCAGACAACTGCTTGTTGCGGTGCGCGATATGGAAAGACTTTGCTCCAGAATTACCGGATCGCGTGCTGTCCCCCGAGATTTGGCAAGTTTAAGGGATTCCTTGCAGGTTTTTCCCGAGATCAAAAAAATATTAAACGGTTTAAAAACGGAATTACTTAGCTCTTTGAATCTGGAGTTTGATGATTTGTCTGACGTTTATGAAAAGCTTAAACAGTCTTTAGTAGAAGATCCTCCGCTGAGAATCAATGAAGGAGGGATTGTTCAACAAGGCTATCACATAGAAGTAGATAAACTAAGAAAAATCAGCACGGAAGGCAGTCAGTGGTTAATTGAACTGGAACAAAAAGAAAGAAAGGCAACCGGAATAAATGCCTTAAAAGTAAAATACAATAATGTTTTTGGTTATTTTATTGAAATTTCCAAGGCTAATTTAAATAAAGCTCCTGCTCATTATGATCGCAAACAGACGCTGGTTAATGCCGAGCGCTTTGTGATTCCGGAATTAAAAGAATTTGAAGTTGCCCAGTTATCTGCCAAAGCTCGACAATTTGAATTGGAAAAGGAATTGTTTTTGGAGCTTAGGGCCTGGGTGGGAGAGCAAGTAGTGCGGGTTCAAAGAAGCGCTAAGTGTTTATCGATATTGGATGTGTTGGGAGCTTTTTCCATATTAGCGACAAAACATAATTTTACTCGCCCCCAAATTACTGAAAATAATAAAACTGAAATTAGCGGCGGAAGACATCCGGTGATTGAGCAAGTTATTGGGGCGCATAATTTTATTTCGAATAATACTCTTTTAGACAGCAATCACAGAAGATTTGCCGTGTTGACCGGGCCAAATATGGGAGGTAAATCCACTTACTTAAGGCAGGTCGGCTTGATTCAATTATTGGCCCAAGCAGGGAGCTTTGTTCCTGCCACTTCGGCAAAACTTGGAATAGTTGATCGGATTTTTACCAGAATCGGGGCAGCCGATGATTTGGCACGGGGGGATTCTACTTTCATGGTTGAGATGAGAGAAGCGGGAACAATTCTTACTAAAGCCACAGAAAAGTCACTTGTGCTTATTGATGAAATTGGCAGAGGAACTGCTACTCAAGATGGTCTAGCCATCGCTACCGCTATTGCTGAATATTTGCACGATGCCATAAAATGCCGAACAATTTTTGCCACGCATTTCCATGAATTGACAGAGTTGGTAAAGAAAAAAGAAGGGGCTTTTTGTTTAAGTGTGGGAATCATTGAAAATGAGCAGGAAATTATTTTTACCCATCTAATTGAAGAAAAAGCTGCCGATCGCAGTTATGGTATTGAGGTGGCAAGATTAGCCGGACTTCCGGAAGGAGTTTTGGAACGAGCAAGCTTTTTACTGCAGGATATTATTGCAGTGAGTAATAGCCTGAATTTACTGCCTGATCAAAAGAAGGTTGCTTCTGTAGTCGATCCTAAAATAACAAAACGCTTGTTTGAATACGAAAAAATTATTAAACAAATAGGTGAATGCCGACTGGATTCTCTAACCCCCTTACAAGCTTTAGTAGAATTGGATCAGATAAAGAAGCAATGCGAAAAAATTTAACAGAGAATTTTACTTATCTATTTTTTTTAATAAGCATCGTTTTTGCTGGAATTATTCCTCCGGCCCTTGCTGTTCCGCAAAAAAGCTTTGTGGAATATGAAGACCTAAAGAAAAAAGATCCTGAAGTGAAGAATCTTATTGCCTGGGAAAAATTAGCTACGCAAATTTCTAAAAATATAAACGAAAAAAACAAACTGCAAAGTTATCAAACGCTAGCTGAGTTATTTGAGAAAATTTATTATAAACGAGAATTTCGTCCGGCTTTGAGTAAAGCAGTATACTATTATGAATTGTTGGTGCGAAATTTTTCGGGAAAAGCCGCCGCTCCCAAAGCTCTTTTGCGCTTGGGAGATTTAAGAAGGAATTCTTTAAAGGATGAAGTTGCCGCAAAAAGTGCTTATTATGAAATTATTGATGTTTATCCTCAAAGCCCCCAACTGGCAGAAGCAAAAAAACGTCTGGGAATAGAGGATGTAGTAAAAAAGGACAAAGTGCCCGCAGAAATCAAGGAAGAAGAAAAGAAAGAAGTTGAAGTTGTTGAAAAAGAAGAAAAACCCAGAGCGGTTTATGCAAAACCAAAAAAAGACTTAATTGTAAATCCTTTAATTGTAATTGATCCCGGTCATGGCGGAACTGAAGAAGGTGCGGTCGGTGTTGAAGGAGTGTTAGAAAAAGAAGTGGTCTTGAATATTTCTTTGATGTTGGAAGAACTCTTGCAAGAACGCTTGCATGCCCGCACTGTCCTGACAAGAAAAACAGATCAGAATCTTAGTCTTGCCGATCGCACAAAAATTGCCAATGATCATCAAGCAGATTTGTTTATCTCAATTCATGCCAATGCCAGTGAATATAAAAATTTAAAGGGGATTGAGACTTATTATTTAGATAACACTGCCGATAAATCCTCTTTAAAGTTAGCTGAAAGAGAAAATGCTTCTCTGGGCAAAAGCGTCGATGATTTAAGCTTTATTATGAGTGACTTTATTCAAGGGATAAAGCTCGATGATTCAATTTCTCTGGCTCACGCGCTGCAAAATGGTTTACACTCTGGTCTTTCCCGGTATTATAAAGAAGTTAAAGATCTCGGGGTGAAAAAGGCACCCTTTTATGTTTTGGTAGGAGCACATATGCCTTGTGCCTTGGTTGAGGTTTCCTTTATTGATAATCCTGAGGAAGGCAAACAATTAATTAGTAAACGTTATCAAAGATTGGCGGCCCTGGGTATTTTTCAGGGACTACAAAATTATTTTGAATCAAGAATAAAGAGTAAAGAATAAAGTGGGAACAGAAAGTATTATATCGGATATCAGTAAAAAGCTTCCTCTGGAATTGTTGGAACTGCTTTTTTTAATCTCAAAAAGAGCAGAGAGAAAAAATTACCGAATTTTTCTAGTAGGGGGCTTGGTCCGCGATTTGCTTCTTGGCTTAGAGGCTAAAGATGTAGACATTTTAGTGCAAGGTCCGGCAATCGGATTTGTTCAAGATTTAAACGATAATTGGAGAAGGTATTTCCCTAACTATACTTCTCCCAATAAATTAATCAGTTTTCCTCGTTATGGAACTTCCAAACTTTTTTTTGCGCAAGAAGTTGTTCCCGGGCTAAGAGATTTGGATTTTTCAACCGCTAGAATAGAAAGCTATCCCAAACCGGGACAGGCACCAATAGTTAAATCTGCAAAATTTGAAATGGATTTGGCAAGAAGAGATTTTAGTATCAATACGCTTGCTTTGGAAATCCTGCCTAATAAAGAATTGATCATTCACGATTTACATCAGGGTCTTTCTGATTTACAAGATAAATCTCTTCGCATATTGCATCCCAAAAGTTTCCTGGAAGATCCGGCAAGATTAATCAGGGCAATTAGATTCGCCAATCGTTTTTCCTTCACTTTTGAAAGTGCTACAGAAAATTTATTTAAAGAAGGATTGAAAAATAATTATCTTAATCTTCTGACTCCTAATAGATTATTAGATGAATTTCGAAAAGCTTTGGAAGAAAAGCAAGTGCTAGATTTATTGAAGCTGATGGATTCTTCGGGAATGCTGAAGCAAATTATTCCGCAATTTGATTTGGTTAGACTAGAGTCGGCGGGAGAGGAAGCTAGAAATTGGCAACAAACTCTTTATTTAATTTCTGCCGCTAAAGATAAAAAAGTGTTTGCCAAGGAATTGGAGAGGTTCAGACTTTCTCCTAAAGAGATTCAGAAGATAGTTGAGGAAGTGTAAATGTAGGGGCAGGTTTTATGCCTGCCCGGAATTCCAAAATATAATGGTCAACCGGGCACCTATGAAGGGTCCCCCTACGTGAAATAATTTGTAGTGACGGAAATAATCCAGGTAAGATGTAGGGGCAGGTTTTATGCCTGCCCGGAATTCCAAAATATAATGGTAAACCGGGCACCTATAGAGGGTGCACCTACATTTGGATTCATCGATAAACACCATGCACATTGAATTTGCCTACATGCTCTCCGGGGCGCTAAATGACTACCTCCAAACAAAAAAATCCGAGAATCTAAAAGACTTGATTTTCTCCGCAATCGAGCTGGAAGAGCCTGAAAAAAAGCGTTTAACAGCCGCTCATCCCATTGGTGCAAGTAGCAGTATTGCCTTTAAATTAAGCCAATATTTGAGTGTCGGACAGCAAGAAGAAGAAATGAAAAAAGAATTTTACAGCAACAATATCGCCCAAGCCTTAAAGGAAAATTTAGAAAAATATAATAAATTGCCATTCGTTTTGGAAATAAGCGGCGCTGTCTATTTGAATGCTTATCTTTCCAAAGAAAGCTGCGAAAAATTATTTAACATTTTTTTACAAACAAAAGAAAAAGATTTTTTTGATTTGAATTGCTTGCTTCTTCCTGGGTTTGAAATAATTAATAAATTTAGAATTAATGAATACAAGATTGACTGGCACCAAATTTTACTTCAATTTGCAGAAAGCAAAGATCTCTGCGAACAAGAGTTGTTTCAAATCGTCAATGTGCAAAAAAACATAAACTTAGAGCAGCGGTTGATGATGCTTGCCGCATTGTCCGATCGGGATTTGGATTTGAGAAGTTACTTACATGGACTTGCCGGCAGACAAAATGTTCCTTGGTATTTTGCCAAATTCTTCAGAGATTCTGCTAATTATCTCTCTTTTTTGGAAAGCAGGTTGAATGAAATAACTTCGAGTAAGCGTCTTGAAAAAAATGATTTTAGAATGCCTGATTATTTGCAAAATGGAGTTTCTAATTTTTTTTCTTTAAGAAAAGTTTTTTTTGAATCTTTTTTTTATTCCAAGCCTGAGAAGTTAATGGGCTCACTTCTTTCTCTCTTGAGAAATTTTTATGATTTATATAACAGACCAAATTTTAGAATGCTTCAAGGAGATTGTTTTTCCAGGGAAGAAGTGCTTGCTCTAAAGCTGTATTTGGAAAAACTCATCTCTTCGCTTAATTATATTTTTTCACTTTTGAAGCAATAATTTCATTGCATTAAGTTAAATTTGCTTGTACAAATGTAATCAACCCGCAGCAGTTATGCTTAAGCTTATCCTTGGGATTGTTTGATATGTTTGCCAGCGCAAAGACAAAAGATTTTCCAGCCTTTCTTGAAGAAGAAAACTCCAGAGATCTCCCTCCATTAAATTTTGAAAATCAAAAATGGATTTTGAAGTTAAATATTACTCAATTGGTTATTGTTTGGTCCGTTATCGCTGGTGTGATTATTGGAGTGTTTCTTTTGGGTTTTTATGCCGGGAGGGAGCAGGGATTGAAACTTAGTCTAGAAAAAAATGCCTTAGATTCCGTGAGGTTACCAGTTGACGAGAGCGATCTTAAGGAAAACCCGCAGGGTGGTTTTACTATGGAATTTGCACCAAAATTGGCTGAAGAAAAAACAAGCCAGGACGAGGAAACTTTAATTCAAAAAGACTTGCCAACAAGAGAATTGGAGAATACCTCAGATAAAAAAGAGATTTCAGTTACAAATACCAATAATTTAGCCAATGAAATTGTCGAATCACCAAAACTAATTCCAGGTTGGTATGTTCAAATAATTGCCAGCAGAACAGAGGACGATGCGAAACAAATAATTTCTAAGTTAAAAGATCAAAATTATAATAATATTGTTTTAGAAAAAGGTGAATCAGGCAAAAGAACTTATTTTCGCGTTCTTGCCGGGCCATATTCCGAGAAAAATACAGCTGAATTAATTAAAAAGGAATTGAGCTTTTCTAAAATTGTTAAAAGCGAACCCTACATAAAGAATGTCAAATAATTAGCTCTCGTTTCTATTAGATGAAAATGAGGTACCCCAATGTTAGTTGGGTAATTATCTATTTGGAAACTTTTTATAAGTAATTAAAAGCATTAAAACGTACGGAGCGCGGACTTTAGTCCGCTTATTTTCAAATATTTTAATATGGCAGAATAAAAGTTTGGTATTAAACGGACTAAAGGGCAACATGGCCTGCGAGTCCGCGTTCCGTACGTTTCCAAGGAAATTGCACAGTTTAATTTACAGGTACTAAAATGACGATTAGTACAGTTGTAAACTGTACTTTATTTTTAGTATTTGTATCAAAAATACTAAACAAGAGATTAAACTGTTAAATTTCTGATACTTTCTTGGTGGTTAATAAATCTAACTTATATTAACCTTTATTGGTATTTAATTCTTTATCAATCTTAAAGATTTTTAATCAAAACAAAGTGGCAAAGCCCTCAATATTAAAAATTGAAAAACTACAAACCGGTTCATTGATCTGTGAAGTGGCCATGAGTAGTAATGTTGGTTTGCAACGAACAGAAAATCAAGATTCATTTGGTTTTGCTCAAAGCGCTAATTCAAATTTATTTGTAGTTGCTGATGGTATGGGTGGAGCAAGAGGTGGGGGCACAGCATCAGCAATGGCAGTTAATTTAATAGTTAACAAAGCTTTTGATAATGAAGGGAAAGTAGAAGAGACCGCTTTGGTCAATGCTATTTCTCTTTCTAATCAAGTGATATTTACACGAAGTAAACTTGAACCTCATTTACATGGGATGGGAACTACGGTTGTGGCGGTAGTTGTGGATAAAGAAAAAGTTCTTGTAGCCCATGTTGGAGACTCCCGAGTTTATTTTTTAAGAGATCGGAAATTAAAACAAGTTACCAGAGATCACACTCTTGTGCAGGAGCTCATTGATAACGGAGCATTAGATCCGGCCAATGCGGAATCTTACCCAATTTCTCATATGCTTACGCGTTCTTTGGGACCACTAGAAAATGTAAAAATTGATATCTCCGTAATGCCTCATCCCCAAGCCGGAGATAAGTTCTTACTTTGTTCCGATGGCTTATATAACCATCTGGGAAACCAAGAACTAGAAGATATTTTGAATACCAGTTTTGGCAAATCTGCAATCATTGAGCTGGAACATCTTGCTTTAGATGATGGTGGAAGTGATAATCTCACAATTCAACTAATTGAGTTTAAAGAGTCGGCTGCCGAGACTGTTCCAGAAAAAAACTTAAATGGCAGTAGTGAAAAATATATTTTTTCAGAAATGAATATCAGTGAAATTCAAGGATATAGTTTTAATGATTATGTCGAGAAGGTTTTAAGCGGCCAGCCGATGGAGCATGTTGAAGTCCATCATGATAATTTTGAGGACAATCTTTCTTCGATTGAACAAATCAATCCTCCAGAAAGTGTTCAAGATGTTAACACTAAAGAATTCATTCAAACTCTTACTCCCGAAAAGTCTACAAAACGATCATATAGCCAACTTTTCTTAGGAGTAAGTTTAATTTTGTTGGTAGCTGTAATTTCTGTGACTTTAAAAAAAGAATTCCATGAAAAACCTGCACTAAAAGAAAAAGATATTTCTCGCACACCAGTTACTACTGCTGGAGTGACGACAATAGATACTGTTCCGGTAGTTCCACAAGATGAGGACCTGGCGGAAAAACAACTAGAAGAAAGAAAAGAATTAATTGCTAGTCTGGAAAAAGATCTTAAAAACGAAGAGAGCCAACCTCTAAAAAAAGAAACTGAATTATTAATAGACGATGAAATTTTTGCCAATGAAGAAAAGCCCCTTGATCCTGAAGTTCAAAAAATCATTGCTGAACAAGTAGCCTGGGCCTCCGATTATTTTGTTTCCGAATCTCCGATAATAAGTTTAGGAAATTCTTCCAGCTCTGAACCGAATCAACCGGTAGATTGGAAGGAAGAAAAGAATTTAATGAAAATTATATCTTCTTCAATTAAAAAAGAAGAGATTCAAACTCAAGAGCTTCCTCAATTAAGAACAATCGAGGAAAATAAGGAACTTGCCCTTAAAAAACAAGAACTACGTAATAAGATTTTTGATGTCGATTTAAAAATTGCAATGCTTTTTTTTGAAAATGAAAAAGAAGCAAGATTTAAAAGCAATCGATTGCTTGGTGATATTAAAGGTGCTGATACAGTGATCGATCTTTTAGAAACACAATTAGATAATGAAAAAGAAAAGTTAAAACGCTGGCAGTTTTTTGTCAAAAAGTTAGAACAGCAGACACCTTTGAGGCTAGCTGATAGCCTTTATCATCTTTCACCTGAAGTCCGGCAAAAAAGAAAAGCTTATTCTGAATTAACGGAAAATTATTTACAAGCCGTAGAAACTTGGCAAAATAATCCAAAAGATGCACAAGCTGCTTCTTATATGAATCTAATGAGTAAGGAAATTAAGACAAAGAAAGTTGAATTAGAAAATGAGGTTAGAAATGCAATTCAAAATGGACTTCTGGAAGCAGAAGAAAGGATTAAAAAAATTAAATTCAATTTATCCAATATTGAGACCAGAAAAGATCAACTTTATCACCATATCGGATTTTTAAAAGTTTTTGCCGTAACTCCTAAAGGGAAGAAAAGAGAATACCAGAATAGATTATTGGATCAAAGAAAAAGTTTTTTCCAAGAACTTAAAAATCTGCGTAACGGTTTTTCCGATAACGAGGAAATCTCTTTTCGTTTAGCTAATGCTGATTTGTTCTATCAAAAGTAAATTACGTTGATTAATTCTGGAGCGCGGACGTCCTCGTCCGCAACCTAGAACGCATTTCAGACAGAAGCCTCAAAGGTAACCGAAAAAGAAAATTATCATTTGCCTTGAGAATCCCTGATTAGCTGTATTTCAGGTTGCGGACGAGGACGTCCGCGGTCCAACGAGGACTTCTCTAAACTTGATTTTAAGATGAGTTTGGAGTAAAAACTGGGCTTTTCTTAGTCAATAAAAGTGAGATAAGTCCATGAGAAAGTTAGCATTAGTAAGTGTTTACGATAAAACCGGCTTGGAAGATTTTGTAAAAGGACTAATTAAACAGGGAATAGAAATTCTCTCAACCGGAGGAACCTTAAAGTTTTTAGAAGAAAAAGGGATTCCTGTTACATCGGTCGATAGTTACACCGGACATCCGGAAATCTTAGGTGGCCGAGTCAAAACACTTCATCCCAAAGTGCACGGCGGAATTTTAGCAAGAAGATCAAAAGAAAAAGATTTAGAACAATTAAAATCTCTTGATATTTCGTTAATTGATTATGTTGTTGTTAATCTTTATCCTTTCGCGGATAAGATCAAAGAATTAGAAGAAAAGGGAAGTATTACTGCTGATGCTCAGGGCCATGATTCCTTAGTCGAGTTTATTGATATCGGCGGACCAACAATGATTCGGGCAGCTGCAAAAAGTTTTGAAGATGTAGCTGCAGTTTGCGATCCCAAGGATTACTGCGTAATCCTTGAGCAATTGACTAAGAAGGGAAGTTTGAGTGTTGAGACAAGAAGAAAACTTGCGGCAAAAGTATTTAAAACTACAGCTGCTTATGATTCTGCAATAGCAAGATATTTTTCTTTGGATGAAAAAATCAGAGATGATGCGGGCAATAAAATTATCTTGGCTCCCTTTGAAAGTCTTGTCCTGGAACGTAAAATGGAACTGCGCTATGGTGAAAACCCTCATCAGAGTGCCGGTTTGTACCGGGAAGTTTCTTCATCCAATCAAAAAGAACCATGGGAAGTTTTACAAGGCAAAGAACTCTCTTATAATAACTTACTCGATATGCATGGTGCCCTTGATTTATACTTGGAGCTGTATCAAGGAAAAGGAAGTTTTCATCCGGCGGTGGTAATTAAGCATGCCAATCCATCGGGCGCAGCTTATGCCAAGACTGCCTTGCAAGCTTTTAAGTTAGCGCGGGACTGTGATCCAGTGAGCGCATTTGGAGGTATTGTTGTACTTTCCGGCAAAGTCGATGCCGAACTAGCGACGGAAGTTACTTCCGGTTTTGTGGAAGTAATTGCCTGTGAAGATTTTAATGAAGAAGCCGCAGCAGTATTTGCCAAGAAAAAGAATCTAAGATTGGTCAAATGTGATTTTTCTTCTTATTTAAAAAGAAGAGAAGCAGGGGGTTTTACCTTAAGAAGTTATTTGGGCGATTATTTATTACAGACAATCGATAATCAAATTGCAGATATTAAAGCAGAACAAACTGTAAGCGAATTAAAACCTAGTCCGCAAATGCTTGCCGATTTAAATTTTGCTTGGAAAGTTTGCAAGCATGTAAAATCAAATGCGATCGTGATTGCTAAAAATCTACAAGCAATCGGAGTCGGAGCCGGACAAATGAGCCGATTGGATTCCGCAAAAATTTCCGTGCAACGGGCAATCACTCATGGCCATGATTTGCAAGGTGCTGTTGTCGGCAGCGATGCTTTCTTGCCATTTCCAGATACTTTGGAAATTTTAGCTAATGCTGGTGTTAAAGCTTTAGTGCAACCCGGGGGATCGATTAAGGATCAAGAGGTGATTGACATGGCAAATAAGCTGGGAGTGGTGATGTTGTTTACGGGACAACGGCATTTTAGGCATTGATTGTAGGGGCACCCTTTATGGGTGCCCGTTTGACCAATATATTTTGGAATTCCCGGGCACCCATAAAGGGTGCCCCTACAATCAAAAACTTTATAAGGAAAAATTTTCTATGAAAATTTTAGTTATCGGTTCAGGCGGGAGAGAACATGCCATTGCTTGGAAGTTGTCACAGAGCCCGAAGAAACCGGAAATTTTTTGTATGCCCGGAAACCCCGGAATGGCCGAACTGGGAACAAATGTCGATTTATCCTTAAATGATTTACATGCGGTTGCTCACTGGGCAGAGCATAATAAGATTGATTTTACAGTAGTTGGTCCGGAAGCTCCGCTTGCTGCCGGGATTGTTGATATGTTTCGTGCTCATGGGCAAAAAATATTTGGTCCGACAAAAGCTGCTGCTCAAATGGAAGCCTCAAAAAGTTTTGCCAAAGAAGTAATGCTTGCAGCAGGAGTGCAAACAGCAAAAGGTGCGGTGTTTGAAGATTTTACAGCTGCCAAAGAATATGTAGAAAAACAAGGAGCTCCGATTGTAGTAAAAGCCGATGGCCTTGCAGCGGGGAAAGGAGTTGTAGTCGCGCAGAGCACTGCAGAAGCGGTAAATGCTTTAAAAAGTTTTATGCTCGAAGGAACTCTGGGAAAATCCGGTGCAAAAATTGTAATTGAAGATTGCTTATTTGGAAAAGAAGCTTCGATTATTGCTATCGTGGAAGGAGAAACCGTTCTACCGATGGTGGTCAGTCAAGATCATAAAAGAATTAATGATGGTGACCAAGGGGCAAACACTGGAGGCATGGGGGCGATTTCTCCTACTCCGGTATTTCCTGATGCCCGAGTGGGAGAGTTGGTGGAAACAATTTTTCAACCGACATTAAAGGAACTGGCAAAAAGAGGAATTTATTATTCCGGATTTTTATATGCGGGGATTTTAGTGACTGCCGATGGTCAGGCTAATGTAATTGAATTTAACTGTCGTTGTGGAGATCCGGAAACACAAGTGATTATGATGCGAATGGAAACTGATTTAGTAGAAGTGATTGAAGCAACTTTTGCCAAAAAACTTGATTCCATTAAGATGCAATGGAAGACACAAGCTGCCGCTTGTGTGGTGATGAGTTCAAAGGGATATCCCGAGAAAGTAGAAGATGGTAAAGAAATTAGGGGATTGTTTTCGGCTGAAAAAGATTTAATCGCTTTTCAGGCTGGAACTAAAAGAGGAAATGCTGGAGAAGTTATATCTTCAGGCGGTAGAATCATGGGAGTTACTGCTTTAGGTTCGGATTTAAGTGCAGCCTTGAAAAAAGCTTATCAAGGAGTTTCTAAAATTAGTTTTGATGGCGCACATTATAGAAAAGATATCGGCAAGGTATAAAGATGAGAATTAGAATTTGTGATATTCCACCAGAGGGCAGGGATTTAGAATTTGATTTGGATAAAGTCGAAGTTAATAATCGGATTTTATTGGCTTCGCAAGAGCAAGAAGAAAATTCTGTTTCTCAACCAATTTATGAATTCCTAAAAGAACCTAAGGTTATTTTGCACTTAGATTTAGATGGCAGCACTGTTGTGGTAAAGGGAAAAGTGCTGGGAGAATATCTGACTCTATGCTCGCGTTGTGCTGAAGAAACAAGACAACATTTGGAAATACCGATAGATTTAATTCTCAAACCAAAATCAGAACGTGTTCCCGAAAATGAACAAGAAGATGATTTGAATTTTGGTACTTATGAAAAACAAGAAATTCATTGTGAAATTTTTTCAGAAGATTTTCTGGTTTTAGGATTACCTTTTTCAGTGCTTTGTTCCCCCAATTGTAAGGGACTTTGTCCTCATTGTGGGATTAATCTTAACTGCGAAACTTGCAAATGTAAGTCTGAACAGCCGGGAGATCCTAGACTAAGCGTGCTTAAACAAATAAAAATCCAATAATTTCAAAGAATATCCTTTAAAATCTGATAGTTAGGCTATAGAAAATTTCTAAAAATTAATCCTCTTTTTTACAACAAAGCTCCATAACAGAATCACGACATAATTTGTAGAGAAAATAAATAGTTATAGTGTTTAATGGGGCCAAGTTATAAAAATATTGTTGTTCAAGGAAAGAGCTCGACAGCAGAGACAAGTACGGCTCTGCCCAAGATCTCTACAGCTAATCAAGAATCTTTCTCCGCCCCGGCACTTCCAAAAATTAATCCACAAGAGAATATTTCTGCAGAGTCGCATACCTGGTTGGGATCAATTAAGAAGCGACTGATTTGCGCTGTCCAAGGAGTTCCGAAAATTATCGAAAGCGCTTTGGATTTAGTAGTTGGTGG
>CAYOOT010000019.1:25231-36094 GCA_964405665.1 uncultured Bdellovibrionales bacterium
AATCATCGCGAAATGCAGGTTTATAATTCTAAATATAATAAAAATGTAAATTATGAAGAGTTCTTAAAAATACAAGAGAGTGATCCGGAATTGCAGTTACGAAGACAATATTACATCGGAGCTGAGCTGGTAGGAAGTACCTTGATTCTTGTAGCAAGTGGTGGCGGAAGTGGCAGTACTGCCCTGCAAAGAATTAGTAAATTAACAAACTACACAAAAGTTTTAAAAGTTCCGGTTTTAATGGCTTCTGCCAGTGCCCTTACTCAGGAACTTTCAGCCTATGACAAAGAAAAAGGAGTTGAGAGTCTTAGCTTGCAGAGATTTCTCAGTAGTTTTTTAAGTGGCACTGCTAACAATACGATGTTTATCGGAGGACTGAACTTAAGCACCAATCTTTTTGTTGGACTAAGAAGTGGAATTTGGTTCGGAGCAAGAGAAGGAGCTTTAACTAATGCTTTATCCAATGCAGTCAATGCCGAAGCCAAAGTATCTCAATATGCAAAATTTACCGAGGCCCTTAGAAAATCTGATAAGTTTTCGCACATCATTGATATTGTCGATGGCTTTGGAGATTTAGGAGGATCCTTTGCCGGACTGGATGCGGTTTGGGATATTAAGAAAAGTTTCCGTTACAACTTGCTCAATGTTTTATTAAACCCGGTTAATACTTTGGGAAGGGCCGGGAGTGTAATTATTGCCGCCTGGGATGTGAAAGATTTTAGAGGAGGCGCTGCTGATGTTAAATCTCAGGTGGAGGAAAATAATTCAAAAACAGAAGTGCCCAATACTTTAGCGACGACAAATCCAACCCTAGAATCCCCCCAATTTCCAAAAATTATTAAAAGTAATACAATTCCAAGAGATCAGTATGCAAGCTTCAATCCACAAAGCGGGGAAATTACCCTACCTACATTAAAAGCAATCCTTAAACATCCTGATTTTCAGCAATACTCTCCCCGAGTGCAGGGACTGATTTTGAATATTCTAGCCACTCATGAAACAATTCACTGGAGACAAGTTCGAGAGGGTAAATATAATTATCAAGATAGCAGAGCCAATGAAATCGCTAGCTGGCAAAAAACAGCTTTGCATGCCCGAGAACTGGGAATTTATTTGGATTTTAGTTCAGGGAGAATAAAATTTATTTCTGAAAATGATCAAGTAGCTACTGCACGGATTATCAGTCAAGTTCGTCACGAAAATTTTACGCCGACAAAAATTGCTTTGCCCAATATTAGGCAAATCTCTAATTGGGTGTATGCCAATTATGATCAGCAAGAATTTCTTGCGGCGGCAAAAAGTGGAAAAGGTAATTTAAAGATAGAAGATGAGGATTTGCGGAATTACGCAAAAAACTATAATGAACGATTAAGGATTGATCAAAAATATCGCGGGAAAATTATCAATGCTTTACAAAAAGGTGGCGCAGAACTTTCTCAAACAATAAGCGAAATAGAAGCAAATTTAACATCGCATGATCCACTGATACGCACAGGAATGTTTCATTTTCTTTGGCGCCAATCCAAGAATGAAGACTTTATGAAAGCTTCAATCACTGCTTTTATAACAGCAATCGATTTTGAGAATGATATATTTCTTGCCGCCAGGATTTTTTATGTTTTCAGACTCTGTAACATATTAGGAGATCAAAGCGAAATATTCGGAGATCGAACGAATGAGATAGTAAGTAAATTATTTATTATGCAATTAATAAATTCCATCAAAATGAATCCTGCTATAATACTTGATTTTGAAAAAATTTGTCAAAACTTAAATACTTTAAAAGGAGATTCTGTATATCTTGCAAATCTAGGAAACCAACAGGGAAAAGTCAATTTTTTATATTTCATAAATCAATGTGGTAGGGAGTTTTATGAATATTGTAAGCAGCAGGTAAAACAGGATGCTCAAAAAATGGAGGAACCAAAACTTGCTCAGCCTTTGGAAAGTGGAAATCCCCAAGAAATATCCCGGGCTGTAGATATTACTTCAAAAATATATTCAGAAATAATTTATTGGGAAAAGGCTATTTCGGATCCTGGGCAGGAAATTGTTCCAATAATTGCTCGGCATTCAACATCTTCAGCCTTAAAAGCTTTTGGGTTCATGCTCAGGCAAGGAAACTATGTTCTTGCTACAAGAATATTTTATACATTCCAGTTAAACCATCATATTTTAGATCAAGCTAATCTACGAGAAGATTTTTTAAGCATTGTCAGGGAAAGCTTCGAAAATAGAGGTCAAGAAGCGGCACTAAATATATTTCGAATGTTTACTCAAATGGATTACTTACAAGAACATGTTGCCGGTGTATTCTTAAGTGAATTGTATGAATCTCGAATGATCGGCCTGATTCAAGCTGACAGTAAATGCCAAGAGCATTTACTGTCAGCCTATCAGCGAGCGAATACAAATGAAAAAATTAAATTTCCTCTTTTGTTAATTGCGGATGTATCAAATAATAGAGTAATAATTCGAGCTGCCGCAACAGAAATGCTTGGTTTATGTAGAAGCCCCCAAGAAAATGTTGCTACGGTGATCGAATTTTTTGAGAAATTATCACAAAATCGATATGGATACAGCTCTAAAGTTTTACAAGAAAACGTATTTAAAAATGGAGATTCGCTTATTCAGATTTTTTCAAGAAGACTGATCCGGCGATTAGATAGTGAAAAGGAAACCTTAAGTGTAATTAATTTTTTTGCTAAAAGTAATTCTTCAATAATAAAATACTTAACCAAGAATGGATTTCTAGATGTAATTATTCAGTCAGTAAAAAAGTTGATTGAAAATAACCCCAACTTTGAAAAAAATGTCAAAAATCTGGCCCTGCGGTTTCTATATAATGGGAATGATGATGCTTGTTATGCTGTAGCCGGTATTTTTGGGAAGGATTTTTATAATAAGGTTAAAACAGGAATTAATTCAGCTTCCAAGTTCTTTTCTGAGTGTCAGGAATTGGGAAGTGCAGCTCGGCCAAACACTGACGCTAAAATGAGAATGGTTAGAGTAACTGCCGGATATAATCGCAGATATATTAAAGCAATGCTCGAAGAAGATTCTGATATTCAGTTATTTTATGTAGTTGCATTACAATCCTATCCGGGATTTAGAAAAATTATTCAAAGAAATAGTTTGCTTTCCAGGAATAAAAAGCATCGAGCTTCTATTCAAAGAATATTGAATCATTATGATCAGGGAAGTGAAGCTTGGATTGTTGCGGCAGTAGAATTAGATCAAAATAAGCGAACAGTTGATAAAATTAATTATCAAAGCAGACGGATTAATAATATTGGAGCTACAGAACGTCGTTCCGAGCAGGCCAATATAATTCATATTAATTCTCTAGCTTACCTTCGAGAAAGGTATCTGCTTTGTAGAAAAAGATATTTAATTGAATTTGAAAAGGAATCCGAAACCAAAGCAGAAACAACAGCCGTTGAAGAAGCAAAGGGGGTTTTTGCATATTTTGATCCCTTTAGTGATAGTTTAGTGGTTTTGGAAAAGGAAGATATCCCAGGAGATTATTCAGGGGATCAAAAACAGATCATTAAAGCCATTCATGTAGTTCATGAAAGAGTGCATCGTCTGGCTCAGGGAATTAGAAAAAAAGGAATTGCTGCCCAAAGATCTAAAGAAGAATTTGATAAACAGGAAGAAGTAAGTGCCTGGGTATCTGCCGTAGTTTATGCCCAAAGCCATGGCATTGAAATCAAATTTAATGGCAATACAATTTGCTACGATATAATTGGAGATAAAAATACAAGAGCGCAAAGGATTTTCACTGAAATAAAACGAAAAGAAGAATCCGCAGTAGAAACACGAGACACAAGAACAGAACAAGGAACAGCTAAAGTAGAATCAGAAACACTCCTTCCCATTCTAAATCTTAATATTGAGCCAGGAAAACTGAAAGAAATTCGAAGTTATGTAGATTCCTTGTATCAGGAAAGAAGGATGATTGCGATTGCTAGCAACATTCCTGAACCCGAACCCGAACCCGAACCAGATCCTGAATTTGAGAACGAAGATGAACAAATATTTCAATATAGACTTACTGCAAACCAAGAAAAACAATTAATTGAATTATTAAAAAAAGGACCGGAATCCATAAAAGAGGCTTGTGACATATTAAAAAATCTGCAGCGTGAAATGACAGAGGATAATCAGCAGGGAATTATATTTGTATTTTCTATGAACTTTACGACCACCGCCTATATCGCATTTAAAAAGGTTATGCTTGAGGATTATCGCCTGGCAGCAGAAGTTTATTATATGCTGGGGCTAAATTTAGCGTTTTGTGATGATATAGTTGATATTCCACAATTTAGAAAATTTCTTCTTTCACACAAAAAGAAAAATAGATTCGATCAAGCAATTAATAATTTTTGGAAGATTTTACATGAAGAAAAACTAATAAACAAAATTTATCATGACTGGCAAATCTTTGATTGGCAAGATGCAGTCGGATCGATGAATGCAGAAGTGGAGGAGATGGTATTTGGTGATTATGAAATTCAAGATTCTCTGATAGCTTTAGTGACTGCAGGAATCGGGAAAGGAGAATTCACAATTCCATTGCACATAATTGATCAGAATTATTTTGATGAGCCTCAATATTTATTACCTTTTCAAGGAGCAATATTGAAATGTGTAAGTATTGATAGCAATATTTCCGAACTAATTGCCCAACTAACATTTTATTTAAATACTGCAACTGCAGAGCAAATTGGAAAAATATTTGATTCTGAGAAAATGATCCAGGTAATTCAGGAGAGACTTGCCAGAGCCCTTGCAGGCAAAACCCCAGAATTTGCGCAAGTCGTAGAATTTGCTTCCTTATTGTTAGCGGCAGAATCTCAAGGTAATCTCAATGCTTACAAATTATGTAAAATAAATCCAATAATCTACATTCAAGAACTTGCAAAAAATAGAAATAGTCTAGATCGAATTGAAAAAATTGCTAAAAAATTGTTATTTCAAGGCAAGAATATTGAATGTCTTTCTCTGCTAAAAGCAGTTTGGCTTGATTTATTTGATTATGTCGACTTGATATCTGCTTGTGTTGTAAGTCTTACTGGCAATTTAATTACCCGCGAAGTTGATTTGGCAATTGACGATTTGAGTTCTCATACTAAAGATAGCGAAAGACGTAGAAGTTGGCTAATGATTTGTTTTCAGTCTTTTGATGCTTATCGAAGAATTATTGTTAAGGAGAAAATATATACCCGTAGTGAATTAATTGAACATATTAGGGAGAATTCAGAAGAATGGATAGCTGCTGCAAAAAAATGTATGATAGCAGTAGATTCTTATAATTTCTTTATTCCGGAAACTACAGTATTTTTCCAAGGAAAAGAAACAAAACTGATTAATTCATATTCAGGGCGTGTTTTACAAGTCGGATCATATGCTTTGCTGCGAGAACTCTATGTTTGGGTGAGAGTTAGAGTTCTTAGTTTAGAAAAAGCATATGAAGATAAAGATATCAGTTTCTTGGAAATAAAAGCCAGGGACGAAGCGAAAAATATTCAGGCGTTTTACGATCCTTTTCAAAGAAAAATTGTTCTTCCGGCAATAACTGCAATCGCTAGTGAACCTAAAAGAATTCATCGTTTAGTAGGAGCACTGCTAGCTGTGCATGAAAGAACTCATGAAGTAGAATTTAAAAGAAAAGGGGGCGAAGAAATTCATTATGAAGATGAAGAAATACTGGCATGGGAAAGGATCGTTGAAAAAGCTGCCCAATATGGAATCAGCGTAGATTTTACAACATGTCCCGTAACCTATCAGGAAATAGATTCTGAAAAAGAAACGCTTGAGATTATCAGAGAAACCGACCCGGAACTAAGAGCTGACAAACTTGCCGCAAGAAGAGAAAAAGCCCGACCCGCAAAAAGGGAGGAAATTGTCGCTTTTGTAAGAAAAAATTATCCCTTAATTCAAACTGCGCGTTCCATTGCTTCAGTGGGTGATGCAGCGGAAGGAGACAATAGTAATTTATCGGAATTACGTAGAAGAAATCTTTCTCACCATGAACTATTAACTCGAATGTCTAGTTTGGGAATTAACGTTGAGTCGGTGATAGTTGATGATAGTGAACAAGACTTTCCTTTTGGAGATGAGTTTGATGTTCAACGTATCCCAATAGAAGATGGGAAAATATTATTGGTGGCAGAGAAGAAACATTGTGACAATGCTACCTGCGTGGGAGTGATCGATTCTAGCGGAGATGATCATATTATGCGAGGAACTCCGCAAATTGAAACCACACATCTTGCAGGAGTTGTAGCAACAATTGGTTTAGAAAATATTGTAGGGATTGCTGATTTTAGCGGAGGAAATCTAGACCTAAAATGGGCTAAAGCTGCTTTGGCTTTTGAGTGGATGTTGAAACTTGCTCAAAGGAAAAAAATCAAGGTGATTAATTTTGCTTGGGGATTACATTCTACAATTAGTGACGTTCTAAAGAAAACAAAAGTAGATAATTTACGAAAGCTTTCTCAATTACTTGGGGTGGAACTTTTGGCTTTAGAAGAATCTAATTTTTTAAACACTGTAACAAACATAGAAGATCTTAAGGCGAAATTACAAACTGAGCAGAGAGAAGTTGATTTTCCAATGCTCTTAGCGATGTTTGATCTTAAAAAAAATAAGGGAGACAGGGCAGTAGATCAAGCAATAGATATTAATTTTTTGAAAGTAGCTATATTAATCAATAAAGCAGCTGTTCAAGGTATTGTTGTTGTGCTTCCTGCAGGAAATGCTCGAGGTAAAATCAATGCTTTTGCTTTATTTTGCCCAGAAGCAATAGTGGTTTCTGCTGTTGATAGAAATGGACATGAAATAATTCAAGACCGATTGTCTTATGATGAAAGTAGAGTAGATATTGCTGCGCTGGAGTCTGCAAGCGTATTTGCTAAGTGGGATCTCACTTTAGTACAAGCAGAAGAAACCGCAGAAAGAGCCCATATTGATGCCCATGAATTTCCTTTTTCTTTTTCCTTTGGAAGAACTTCGCATGCAGCTTCGGCAATGACTGCTTATGTCTCTTATCTTTTTTCTGCTGACCTAAGTAACGAGAAAGTATATCAGGCAATTGCAATCACTCACCAACAAGCTCTTAGCGGAAGGGCAGAGAAAATTGTGCTTTGTGATTTAGCTAAATTACTACGAGGTAAAGATCAACGTAATATTTCTGATATTTTAAAAAACTCAAATAACAAATTAGCTGCTCCAAGAGAGGCTAACTCAAATATTTATAATCCGATTGCGGCTCGTATTGATATGTTAAGAGCGCTCCAAGAAGGCGGAATAGAAACATTTGCTCAGGCCAGAGTATTATTAGAAACAATTAAAGATAATTTGATTAGCCGAGAAGAACTTGTCACTGCGGCCAAAAAGTTAATGGCTGTTAGACAAGAAATCATTAGGCAATTGGAAAACGGTAAAGAATTAATTGTGGAAGTTGGGTGTGGCAATGGTGCTTCGGCATTTGCGATAGCTGAAGAAAATCCGAATGCTCTTGTTATAGGTGTGGATCCGTCAGCTAAAAACTTACCAAATCTAATTTCTAGGGATCAAGTACATAATTGTTTCTTACTGTCGATAGCTTCGGAAAACTTATTGTCTTTTATTTCTCAACTGCAAGGAAAAGCCAAAAGGGTAATTATTATTTATCCAACATCTCCGGTGCTTTTAAAAGAAGAATCTTTTGGTGCTTCTAAATTTGATGGTGGTTCCTATCTAGTAGCTCCTGAATTTGTAAATTCATTAGTGGAATTACTTTCAGTTGATGGCGAATTAGTTGTTTATACTGAAACAACGGCAGAAGTGCTTGCCGGAGCATACAGAACTGTCGCTACGGAGTGTAGAAGGGGAATTATTGGTTTTGTTAATTTACTACATGCTTTTGGATTATCTGTAAATTCTGAGATTTATTCTTTATTAAATTCTGAAGCTCCGGAAGTTGTCAGAGATCAGGTATCGGCCAGTTCATATTTAGGATATATTAGAGAAGATGTTGCTGCCGTTCAAAGAAAAGTTGCAATGGATCAGGATCATTCCACCTCTGAGGCCGATATTAATCGTTTGCAAAATGAAAGAATCTTAGAAAAGATTTTACAAATAAAAGCAAGAAAACTTAGTAAAGTATTAACGGAAAATAAGCAGTCTAAAGAACTTCTCCAATTAAAAATTTTATTGTTTAGAAATATGGTTTTAGGCATTGATTGTGGCAATGCAGCAATCGAAAAACTGCAAGCTCAACAATCACCTTATGCTTTGTATGTGGGATTGGATCCTAACATTGCCCCGGAAGAAACTGACTTACTTCCGATAAATAGAGAAAATTCCAATTTACATTTACTTCCTTTGACTATGGAAGAGTTGTTAAAAGGTCAATATCTACCCAGACTAGTCTCTTTGATACAAATAGTTTTTCCTCAAGCACCTAGCAGTCTTGAAACTTGGTACTTAATTGATTTAATCAGCAAGATAGAAAAATTATTGGAAACTGATGGAGAATTAAGAATTGTTACGGAATTAGGTGCAGACTTAATTTCGGAAATGAAAAAAAGATCGGGAGAGGAAGGAGTAATTTTTGAAAAGCAAATGCAGGAATTGTATGATTTACTTAACCGCTTAGGTTTTGATTGTAAGATCTATCCTTATAATCAAAACGCTTCTTTCCAAACAGTAGCATTACTAGGAAATATTCCAGCATCAGAAAAATATCAAGAATTATTGAGTTCTAGCAAGATGGATGAAAATCCATCTTTACCAACTGCTGTTTCACAAGATGCGATGGGCTATTATTCGCAACAAGCTGTTAACAATATTTTTTGTATCGTTGCTAAAAGAACAAAACTTCCTGCAATTCCCGTTGATATCATTGGTGGTGGGAAACCTGGAGAGAACCCGCACCGGCAATATTATCGAATGCTTCGCGCTTTAATGAGATTAGAGTCACAGGAGCAAGTTCTAAATTTTCTTTCTGGAAAACCTGTGCGCTTTGAAATTTTTGAAGGGAAAGAAGAAAAAAATAAGAGAATTGAAGAAGTTTGTTTGCCGGAGCAAGCAAAGGGTTATGTAGCTGCTTGGGGGATGCAAAATTCAAGAGATCATTATTTTGAAAGAGGGTATTTTGTGGAATTAATTGCCAGATCTTTGGAGATAAGTTTTCTGCAAGATTTCTTGATCGAAGCTAGAGATAATGATTTTGTTGATCCTCTTCAAGTTGTGTATGAGAGATTATTAAATGATTCTTCAATATATTCTGCTGCGTTAAATGTTTCTCAAATTCCAGAGGGAACAGATTTTAGAACTTACTTTAGTAATTCCAATCCGTTAGTAATGGAATTGGGGAGTGGAGATTGTTTTTTTGCTGTTGCGGAAGCCCTGTGTAATCCGGATAAAAATTTTGTAGTAGTTGATTTATTAGATAGTCAAGTCGATCCCAAAACTTTTAATTTAACAAACCTAATTATTATTAAGGGAGATTCTAATGAATTAATAGGAAAATTACTTAAAGAGCAATTCTCTGAAATTAGATTAATTTTTCCTGATTCAGTGCGGCGGGAAGGTAACACTATTGATTCCGATCGACAAATTAGCGTGTTTCACTCTTTGCTGACAATAGGTGGTCGATTATTAATTGTTTCGGAAAATGTTATTGCTCAGGTTTTATGTTTCCAAGATGCAATAAAAGCATTTAGAGGAAGGCCTCTTTCTGAATATGAGTTGGAAATACTAAATGTAGCTAAAAGTGAAAGACAGGCTATCGGAAATAATCAAGGAATTTTTGCTAACTTTGGTTGTAATAATACTTCTCTTTGTAGCATGAGTGCACTAAATCTTGGTTTTAGTAATATGTTCCATATATTTCGAGATATGATGGATTATAGTGTAATACTTATTGCAGAAAAAAGAGATAATCAACAGACTGCTTTAAGAAAACAGGAATTACAAATAACTAGGGATATTGGAAGAACAGGTCAGTTTTTATCTGATCAGCAAGAACATTTGGTAGCTCAAGAGGATTCTTTATCTGCCGCTCTTGAGGCCTGGCCCGCAGATCCCAGAGATCCAGCAATCTCCAGCATGGAGCCATCACATATCCGTGCTTTAAGAAATGAATGGCCTAATTATAAAAAAGTCTTAGATATAGAAGAACAATATTTTACTTCTTTGGTCAAATTGTTATGGCCTGAACTTAAAGTTGAAGAATGGCCTACGGTCACCGATCAAAACTGCGCTGAAATTATAGAAAAACTAGAAATAATTAATCAGCGTTGGAAAGAGTCGGGGAAAGAAAACCTTTTAGGGAACTTTTATCAAAGATTTATTCAAATATTCGATGACTATTATCCTTCCGCTGATGAGTTTAATCATCGAATGGAAGTTGTATTTGATTTAATTTCTCATCTCCCATCTAGGACAGATCGCTTGCAAGCTTGTTGGATATTTATTCAGATAACTGCCTATCATATTCGCTTTCTGGGGATGCATGGTGAAACCTTAAGTAGTGGCCAAAAAATAGTGATTGATAACGAACATTTGATTAATGTTGTTCGGAATATTTTTTTCCCTGACTTGGTGGTCTGGAGAGCGGAAAATTCAGAATCCGAATCTAAAGAAATTACTGATTTTAAAAGACAAATGCTTTGGGCCGTTGCTATCTTAGCAGATCTAAGGATTTATAATTGCCAGGAGCTGGCAAGGAATATTTCAGATGTTAAAGATGAAAAACTTGTTAATCTTCTAGAAATATTTCCTAACGGTAATGCCGATTCTATTCCTTATTTCCTACAAAGGACATTTACTAATATTGGATTACTGGCAAGCGACAAAAGATATTCAGAT
>CAYOOT010000020.1:0-35255 GCA_964405665.1 uncultured Bdellovibrionales bacterium
TCTTGGTTTTTTAGGAAAACTTACTGAGCTAAAAGGCAATGGAACAATTGTCACTTCCAGTATTGAACATCCAGCGATACTGGAGCCAATTAAACTTTTAGAATCCATTGGCTACAAAGTAAAAAGAATTAATCCTGCTAAAAATGGAATAATTGATGTTGCGGAATTTGCTGAAGCAGTGGATCAGGAAACAGTTTTAGTTTCTTTGATGACAGCGAATAACGAAACAGGGGCAATCCAGCCAATTATTGATCTTGCAAAAAAACTAAGAGCTAAAAATTATAATAATTTAATAATCAGTGATTTTACTCAAGCTTTAGGAAAAACAGATCTTTCTTTGAAAATATTATTTGAAAATGGAGTGAATGCCGCTGCAATTTCCGGCCATAAAATCGGAGCTCCAGCAGGAATCGGAGCATTAATCATCAATGAAGACTTTAAGAATGCTTGCTTTCAATATGAGCCGATTTTAAGGGGTGGGGCGCAGGAAGCTTCTTATCGAGCAGGAACGGAGAATTTATTAGGGGCAATTTCTTTTGGCTTTGTTGCTGAGAAAGTTTATCAAAATTTAGTGCAAGATTTGCAGAAAAGCCGACAGCTTTGCAAATTATTATGGCATGGGCTAAAAGAAAATTTCCCAGAATTAGAGTGTTTAACTCCGGCAGATGCAGTTTGTGCCATTAGTAATACCTTATTAGTTCTTTTCCCTACTTATCGAGCTGATGATTTAGTTGTTGCTCTAGATTTGGAAGGAGTTTTTGTTTCCAGTGGTTCGGCCTGCTCCTCAGGGAAACAGGGTGTATCTCATGTTGTTACGGCGATGGGTTACCAAGGAGATTTGGCCAAAGGTGCGCTGAGGCTCAGTTTAGATTGGGATGCAACAGAAGCAGATGTGAGGGAAGTCCTGATAAGGTTAAAGAGAGTTATTGCGAGAATGAAAAATAATAAGTCTTAATAATTTATGGGACTTAGCTTTTTTGTGACAAAAAGCACTCTTCTGGCAAGTTAGTTGCTTGTGTATCATTATAATAAAATCGGCTCATAACAAGTTTATGGGGTTATTATTAAGTCTAAGGAGAAATTATGAGACCATTTAAGATCTTATCAATTGGATTATTATCAGTATTTTTAGGTTTTTCAGGAATAGCAGAAGCTTCACCCTTGGGAGACTATGACGGTGATGGTAGATCCGATATTTCTATTGTTAAGGTAAACCGCGAGAAAAATAATAAAGGCACTAGTTGGACAGTTCGACATTCGATCGATGGTTCACAAAGAACATATAATTTTTCTACACCTGGAGATGCTTTGATTCAAGGCGATTTTTATGGTGATGGGAAAACTTATCCCGGAGTAGTTTTTGTAAAAGATGCCAAAAAGCCTTTAGAGTGGCATATTAAAAATCCCGATGGTTCAGAAAGAAGTTTTAATTTTGGAACTCCAGGAGATAATATTCCCAATCAAGGAGACGTGGATTGTGATGGAAAAGCAGAAATCATTTCTATCTCTAATTCCGGTAATTCTCGAGTATGGCATTTTTTATCCAGCTCTAATGGCAATTCGTTTGATGTAACTTTTGCAAGTAAAAATGACAAGGTTGGTGTGGCTGATATTAATGGTGATGGTTGTGCGGAATTAGTTGCTCTGGATTCCAATTATAATTGGACTTCCCGAACTATCTTTAGTTCAAATACAACAACCGTTCAATGGGGTTTGCCTGGAGATATTCCCCTTTTGCCAATAGATATTAGCGGTGATCGTAAGGCAGATTATCTGATTGTGCGTCCGGGAAGCACTCATCAAGAATTTTATATGAAAGCAGCTACAGCCTTAACTCCTTATACAGAAATAACAGTAGGCGGTCGTGCTAATGCAATTCCTCTGGCGGGAAGTTTTATTGGACTTAATTTTTTTGCTTGGATGGAAAGAGAAATTTCCAACCTTTCATTTTTAAGGTTTAATAGAACAACTGAGAATAATGCTTTTGGAAATACCAGTGTGGCGATAGTTCGTCCTGATGGTACTGTAATTCAACCCAATGAAAACGGCAGATTTGGAAGTTCTTCAAGCAGTAGTAGTGGCGGAAGCAGTGGTGGAAATAGCGGGGGGAGTATTTCCGGTTGCGATGAAACTAGAGGGACATCAAGTTCCGGAAGTAGCAGTCGTAAATTTTGGAATTCTCAAAGTGGTAGAGGAACGGGTAAAGTTAATAACGATGCGCGTTTAACTGGAAATATCAGTGACATTAAATTTTACGATGCCGGTTCCGGAGATCTGGTAGACGATGCAGATTTCGGGGGTTATGAGTATGGTGGTCGCGAGCGTTGGTATGGCGATAAAAAACTGGGATCACTACCAAGAGCGGTAACTGTTAAAGTTTTTACAAGAACAGGAAAAAGCATTTGTTATAATGTTGGAAATGTTAGAACCAATTGGTTTCTAAAATAACCGATAAAAACCTCTACCCTTTTTCGCGCGTTGCTTATATTTCAGCACTACTTATAGTTTGATGCGCGAAAAAGGGTAGAATTAAACATAAATTCCTGCTTGATCCAGTTGAGTATAAGCAATCATAAATTGATTGGAAGCGCGTTGAAGGTCTGATAGTTTTCCTTTTCGTTCTTGGACATATTGATCTCGAGTGACAAATTCGTGAGTAGGGATATTGGAGTGAAATTTTTTAATATTCTCTTGGACGTCATTAAAAGTTAAAACTATTTTTTGTAAAAGATGGGCCAGGGGATAAGTCTCCTGCAAATTACCAGCAGGAATTCTTTCTCCCGAAGCTGTAAATAACCCTGATAATTTTTGAGTAATATTCATTGATGATTCACTGAGTCTTGTATGGGGAGTAAGACCACTTATTTCTTTATAAAGATGGCAAATTAAAGAATAATTTTCTCGAGAAAGAACCGCCTTAATCGCTTCTTGTAATTTAACGGCGATAATTAAAGATGGTGGCAGATTGACCAACAAATTTTCAGGGAGTTTCGAAGAATTGGGAAAGATAATATCCAGGGAATGGGATTTGTCACTATTGGTATTAATGGCCAATGGCAGAACAGGATTTTCAGAGGTCTTTGTCTTTGAAGCGGTATTGATATTTCTATCGGCCATAAAACCTTTTTAAAAATTCCCTGTACTCTTACTTGTGCAGAATGCGTTACCATTGTTGCCCAAAAATCTTTGGAATATTTATTCTAGAATTATTTTTTGTTCTCCCCTTTTTCTCACGTTGCGTACATTCTAGTACTACTTATAGTTTTATGTGAGAAAAAGGGGAGAATTAAGACAGATTATTGTAATGGACATCTCTTTTCCAAGAAGTAAAAGAAGCATCTGCTAAATGTTTTTTAATCACGTCTTCATTTAAACAATAGGTAGTTCCCGCTGCAGAAACTACATTTTCTTCAAACATGACGGAGCCAAAATCATTAGCCCCAAAATAAAGAGCAACTTGACCCACAGAAGGACCCATTGTTACCCAGGAACTTTGAACATTAGCAATATTATCCAGAAATAATCGGGCAACAGCTTGCACTCTTAAGTATTCTGCAGCTGAGGTATCCCCACGCTTCATGCTTAAGTTATCGTCCTGAAATGGCCAAGTAATAAAAGCAGCAAAACCTGCGGTTTCATCTTGGAGGTTTCTTAATTTATGAAAATGGTTCAAACGATCTTCCCATGTTTCCTGGACTCCGAACATCATCGTGCAGGTAGAGGTTAAGCCTTTGCGATGAGCAGTCCGATGAACTTCCAACCAAGAGGAAGCAGGAGATTTTAAACGAGCAATTCTTCTTCGAACGCGATCGACTAAAATTTCTGCTCCACCACCTGGAAAAGACCCTAAGCCTACAGCAATTAAACGATCAAAAACTTGATCCAGACTTAAGTTGGAAACTTTAGCGATATGTAAAATTTCATCAGCAGAAAGTGCATGAAGATTGATTGGATAATTTGCTTTGATCCAACTAAATAAATCCTCGTAATATTCAATTCCCAACTCGGGATTCAATCCCCCCTGCAATAGAATTTGGATACCGCCGGCATCAACTGTTTCTTGAATTTTTTGTCCAATTTGTTCTTTTGATAAAGTATAGCCGCCATGACTTTTTCGTGAAACTTTCCCCGGAATAACCGGAGCGCGATAAAAGGCACAAAACTGACAATAAACATTGCAGATGTTGGTGTAATTAATGTTGCGATCGATAATATAAGAAACAGCATTTTGCTGATGCAGATCAAGTCGTCTTAAATCTGAGGCCAGGGCAAGTTCTCCCAGGCTAGCTTCCCTGGCCAATCTTAGTCCTTCATTTTGCGAGATCCTTTTTCCCTTACTACTGTCTTCTAGGATTGCATCGAGGCTTCTTTTGTTTTTATTCAAAATGCTTTCTGCTGCCGGAAATAATCCACAGATTGCTCCTAACTGTTGATAAAGCTCGGCCCCTTTAAAATGCTCAGGAGTCAAATGATAACTTATTTGTTTGTTGACGTAGTTCTCGGCAAAGTTCAAATCTATTTTTTCTTTTTCCGCCCAAGCTCTGGCAAAAATCACCCTGTTAGAAATTCCTTTTTCAAAGCTTTCAGCGATTAATTTAATTTTTTCTGTTGAAATGTTTTTTTTGTTATAGGCCCAAATTGCAAAAATAAAATGTTGACCGGTTTGTTCGAGCCAGAGTTGAGAAAGATCAATTCTTTGTTTGAATTTATTATCAAACTTGATGCATTTATCGCCGATTACCAAAATCCCCTCGTCATTTTTTAAGTCCCGAGGAAATTGTTCTGCTTTTACTCGATCAGTAATGATTGGTGATTCCAATTTAAATTGGTTGGCTTGTGAGATCAGGATTTTTAAAAGATTAATTGAGGTCTGAGAAGAAGTGTCGGTGTAAATTGTGCGAATATTGGCATAATCGCTATTGCAAAAGAGTAAAACACTTTCCACTTTGCCAGCAGTGGCGATTCCCAAGGGGAGTGTTTGATAAGCGCCATGCCACAGTAACTCGGCAAGAGGAATCAATGCTAAATCGCTTTCTCCCTCATGCAACATCCGGGCACATTCTGCCGGAGACTCTTCAGAATATTCCACAAAATCCAGTTCTTTGATCGCATGAAAAGGGCTGCTATTTAAATAAGCGACATTAGTAACTCTTATTTTCCCTGAGTTGTTGATGATATTTAAATTGTTGATCATTGGATTGCTAATGAACCCGGTACGGTTTTAGAGTAGTCGTTAATATTATTGTTGTTAATCACTTCATAGGTGGTTGTTCTTTCCACCGGTCTTCTGCCAACATCCTTGATTAATTTTATCAATTCATTAATTCCCAAAGCATTGGGAGTTTTGGCTCCGGCCATGTGATATATTTTTTCTTCCGTTACAGTTCCATCAATATCGTTTGCTCCGAAGCGTTGAGCGATTTGCGCGATTTTAATGCCCAGCATTACCCAATAGGCTTTAATGTGCGGAATATTATGGAGTAGTAGTCTGCTTACGGCGATCGTTCTTAAATCATCCGCTCCTGTGGGCGCTCCAATTGGTCCCAAACGATTATTCTCCGGATGAAAAGCTAGGGGAATAAAAGCCTGAAAACCAGCGGTCTCTGCTTGGAGATCTCTTAAGCGAATCAAGTGGTCTACTCTTTCTTCCACTTTTTCAATCGTGCCATAGAGCATGGTGCAATTTGATTTTAAACCAAGGGAGTGGGCGACACGATGTATTTCTAACCAACCGCTGGCATCGACTTTGTCGGCACATAGTTTTTTTCGAGCTCGAGGAGCAAAAATTTCCGCACCACCACCAGGAAGAGATCCTAAGCCAGCAGCCATTAATTCCTTTAAAACTTCTTCATAGCTTTTAGAATATTTTTCAGCAAAATAATGAATTTCCACCGCAGTAAAAGCTTTAATATGCAAAGTTGGAAAATTTTCTTTTATCGCAGCAAGTAAATCGGTATAATAGGAGAAAGTTAAATCGGGATTTAATCCGTTGACGATATGGATTTCTGTCATTTTAGGATTAATTCTTTCTTTAATCCAATTAATGGCGGTCGGTTGATCCATCGTGTAGGCTTGAGACATTCCTGATTTTAATCGGGCAAAAGAGCAAAAAATACAATCTGCTTCGCAGACATTGGTGGAATTTAGATGGAGGTTGTGATTAAAGTAAGTTACATCTCCGTGCAATTTTTCCCGCACAAAATTTGCCAATTGACCAACAGCCAATAAATCGGCTTCTTGAAAAAGTGTGATGCCGTCTTCTAGATTTAAAACTTCGCCGGCAAAAACTTTTTCCGCAATATTTTTAAGATTTTTGGAAAATAATTGTTCAAACATTTTCTATTTCCTTCAAAGTTCGTTGATAGAGAGGAAGTTGCAAATTTTTTGCAGAATTCTCGTCTACGGCAGCAAAGCCTAAATGGGTTGCGCCAAATTCTAGCGCCACATTGGCTAATTTGGATCCCAAGATGGAAAGTGGAGCTTTGATTTGTTTAGTGTGGGGTAAAACTAGTCGGGCCAAACAAATTTTTGATAAAATCTCCAGACCCAGGGCCGCATTTTCCTGCAAAGGCAATTTGTCTAGCTCGTAGTTAAATTGCGGCTGCCATGATTCAAGATTTGGAGAGAGTTTTTTTTGTATTTCTGAAAGTTGATCCAAAAAAGTTTTATCTCTATTTTTTTTATTCTCAGTGCTACTGCTCAGGGTTTGAACATAGGCAATATCGAAGCCAGCATCCTTAATTAACTTCAGTTCAGAGGGGGTTAAGGAATTGATTGTTATTTTATTGGAATATTGTTGGAGGAAAGTAATGAAATTTTTTCTGTTTGGGGAAGGAGTTGTGCTGATTGTTCTGGCGCTGAGAGAGTAAATTTCCAATCTTTTAGGAAATTTAGAGAAAATATTTTCCAGGGTTTCAATAAAAATCGCTTGATCAAATTTGGTCTCAAGCTGATCCAAAGCAATGGATAATTTTTTAAATGTTTTTAAATGCAGCTGAATTTCTTCGCTAAAAACTTCAGCGATTACCAAAGACGAAGATTTTTCCAAAGAGGAAGCAAGCGGCAGATACAGAACAGGAGTTAATAAATCTGTATTGGGGGGGGGCTTTCTGATTTCAGCTAATTTCAATAAAAACGGGAGAGGAACATTTAGTAGTGTTTCTGCCTGGGATCTATTTAACGACTTGAGGCAAAAAATATTCTCGGCGATTTCTAATAAATTATTTTTTTTCAGCAAGTTATAGGAAAATTCTCCGCAAATATCCAGCATAGAATTGTTCATAGTCTTACTTATAGCTTGAGTATTGATCATTTATTTACTTCTTCCAAATTTCCATTCCGGAAATGTTTTTTTCTTGATCCGCAGATTTCCAGCGTGAGCTGGAAATCAATTCTAAACCCATTTGATCGAGGATTTTTAAACAAAAATGTTCTACTAAATCAGTTATGTTTTTTGGTTGTTGATAAAAACCGGGCATTGCCGGGATCACTCGGACATCAAGTTTGGCCAAGCGCAACATATTTTCTAAATGGATTTGTGAAAGAGGAGTTTCGCGGGGAACGATAATGAGCTTCCTTTTTTCTTTGAGGATCACATCTGCTGCACGTTGGATTAAATTCTCTGCGTAACCATGCGCCAGGGCAGCTAATGTTTTCATGCTGCAAGGGATGACCACCATTCCTGCACTAAGATAGGAGCCAGAAGCAATACTGGCGCCGATATCACGATTGTTATGGATTGTAACTTTTTGAGTGTCCAGAAGAGTATAGGCACCAATTAGTTCTTTTAAGGGGTCTTTGTTTAAGGAAATATTAATCCGCTCTTCTTCTCTTAAAACTCTTAATCCGGCTTCAGAGAAAATTATTTCCAATTTTATTTCAGGAAAATTATTTAAAAGTAACTCAATTAGTTTTCGGGCATAGCAAGTGCCGGAAGCTCCAGTGATCGCGATAATCCAGGGTTTATTGGAATTAAATTCTTGCATTGCTCAAGCCAATCTTCTGACAGAAATTATTATTATTTTAATTAGTGCCAATATATATATAAGCTACTCCAAACATCAATGGCTTGCAGCTTACTTCAGAGAATCCCGAGTTCTTTAGTATCTTAACGAAATCTTCTCCACAAGGAAAAATTCCAGCTGTTTGAGGTAGATATTGATAAGCTGATTTGTTCCCTGTTAAAAGTCCTCCGATCAGGGGCATTAAATATTTACTATAAAAATTATAAAATTGAGCGAATATTTTAAGCTTTGGTTGTCCAAATTCCAGAATAATTAGTTTGGCATTTTTCTTTAAAATTCTTTTTATTTCTTGCAAGCAGGAAGAACGGTCGGGAATGTTTCTAATTCCAAAAGAAATGGTAACTAAATCGGCAAAATTATTTTTTATCGGAATGGAGGTGGCATCGGCTTTGACTAAAAATATTTCCCCAAAATCTTTATTTTCTACTTTAGGAAGTGCATTGTTTAGCATATTTTGCACAAAATCTATGCCGACAACACAGCCGGAATGTTTAACGGCTTTTTTTAAATTGATTGCCAAATCTGCTGTCCCTGTGCAGAGATCAACTGCTGTTTGTCCTTCTTTTATTTGAGCAACTTTGATTAAAGTTTTTCTCCAAAGTCTGTGCATTCCAAAGCTCAAGACATCATTTGCCAAATCGTAGCGTTTGGCGATAGAAGAGAACATGGAGTTGATTTCTTTACTCATATAGTTATTAAATATGCCTATTTCGAAAAATCGAAAAAAATCTCAACAGAAAACTCATACTAATGGCTTTGAGAAAATAAAGCAAAATTCTGCAGAAGTGTCCAAAGATTCTCCTTTAAAAGCAAGAGAAATAATTAAAAGAAATCCTTTTAAAGAGTTTGTAATTTTGCTTTATGAAAACGATGCTGAGTTATTAAAGCAATTTATTTCTTATTTACCTTTAGTGATTTCGGCCTGGGTTTTAGGAGGCTTGGCAATCAAGGATGCTACTGCTTTTGGTTTGTTAATGAGTATAATGTTGCTTGCTCATTATTTGGAATTAATTTTTAAAGGAAGACTTCCTTATGCCTTTACTAAAAGAAAACAGTATCTAGCCCATTCTTTGGCAGTTCTTCTAACTTTGTTTTTTGTTTTTTATACTGCAAACTTTTTTGCAGCTGCCTTATTAGGACTTTATTATTTATTTTGTTTAGTGCCGATATATATTCCCAAAAACAAAGTAAAAAATATTTTTATAAATTTATTTTCTTTGATTTCCAGAATGTCTTTGCTTGCTCTTTTGGGGGGATTTTGCCAAACCAAAGAATTCTTTTTGCCTAGTATTATTTTGGGATTTATTCCTGGAGCTTTTTTGCTAGCGGCAGAAGTGGCTTTATATTCGGAAGTATTTTTAAAGGAAGGCTGGAAACGCTCTTATTTTCATCCCCAAAAAAACAAAGAAGGTGGAGTAGAGAAATTACAGGTTCGTCCATTGGGACTTTCTCGGCTTTTTGTTTTACTTTTGGTAATGGGACCGCTGGTGCCTGTTTCACTGGTGCCTTTTGGCTTGTTGTATGATTCGTTCATTTTAGCAATTCTTCCCCTTTACTTTATGCCGAATATGGCCAATTCTTTTATGGAAGAGTTAAAGCCGGATAAAAAGCTGGGGATGATCTCGCTAAATTTTGCACTCTTAGAATCTCTTTTGGTCTTGATTGCCGGTTTGATTGCTGCCAGTTAATTAAGCAATTTCAAGAGATTATCAATTTGCTAAGCACTTCAAAATTAAGCTTAATAATTAATTTCGAGAGAACAGTTTTTCTAGTTAAATTTCTCAAAAACTTTGTCGATACTTATAAGTAAGAAGTAGGTTTTTTTACTTAAAGGTTAATTAAATGGCGCAAAGGCCAGTTAAAAAAAGTTTTGGGAAAACATTATTCGGATTAATGTTTTCCTTTTTTATGCTTTCTGGAATCTTGTTGGCAGCATTAGATCTTAGTTTTGCGATGTATCAGTACCTGTCTTTTGTAAAAACCTTAGAAAAAGGGGTGCAGTTTGCGGCAAAAGTTATTCCTGCAGAAAGTATTAATTTTACTGAAGTGAGCTTTGTCAGTAAAAAAGAAGAAACGCTCAAGCAGTATCTAGAAGTCCTTTTGGGTTCGCAGGGCTTTAATATGCAAGCGATAAATATTAGCACAAAAACATTAGCTGCCGGACAAATTTTTGTCAGTATTGAAAAGAAGTATTATTCGCTTTTTGGATTTTTCAACAATATTCCGATTGAAGTTAAAGGAACTGCTTATTTGCCCAAAAGTCAAAATCACTTTAAGCAAGAAATTGCCTTAATCAGGTCTTAGTCTCAGTACTTTGTTTTGCTGCATGTTGTGGTTCGCAGCAACTATGGGGATGATTGTTATTTTTTGCCTGAGCCTGGAATATCGGAGAACTGGTAATAGTTAAAACCGATTGGCAGGCTAACTCAATGCAAATTAAATCCCTTGGTCCAAGCTTAATTCTTCTTCTTTCATCTTCGGAACGTCCAGAGACGATTCTCAGCCAGGTAACTTCTTCGCCAGAAAGCGCACCAAGGTTGCCTTTTGGCTTATCTCGATAAAGTTTAATTAAGATATCACCATCGTTTCCCCTCATAATCACGTTTTCATCCAAAGATTCAACGCCATAAAGAAACGCCCGAGCAGTTGCCCATAATCCGCCTAGGGCTTCCAGGGGCAGCAAAATATCACAGGCTCCTGCATGTTCTGGACTCTCTGGTTTAGTATTTATTGGAGTATAAATTAATCTTAGGCCGCTTGTTTGGGGAATTAGTTGCAGCTTTCCGAAAGATTTTGAGATATTAAAACTTAAATTATTCATAACCCTTTTTAAAAACCAGTATACCGACCGAGCCTCAAGCTTAAGAGTATATAGTATTAACATCGAACAAATCAAAAGTATTCTTTAAATTTTGACTGGAAAGGGCGGATTAGGGCGTATTATTTAGTGTAATTTTTTATTAACAAGCAATAAAATCATTCCTATTTGATAACCAAGGGCGGCGGCCATGAGGGCAACTTTAAAGCCAAAAAATAAGGCAATAAAAACAGTAGCAGAGGATCCCATAACTGTGGCATAGCCGTTTATTCCCCAAGCCCAGGCAACGAGTTGGCGGCGATTATATTCATCTTTTATTGAATTTTCTATTAATTTAAGTCCGAGGTTAAAAGGCATTCCCATTAAGATCCCCAGAGGCAAAATGAAGAGGATTGCCAAAGACATTCGAGGCAAGAAAGAGTAAGCGAGAAATTTTTCAAAAAGCATTGGTGTAACATTACTCTCAAAAAGAATAAAAAATAAAATTGCCAAAGTTGAAAGCATAATATTTTTTCTAATCTTTGTTTTATCAAAAGAATTACTAAGAATACTTCCTATTCCTGCTCCTAAAAGTAGAGCAACTAAAATTGTTGTGATCGAATAAGCAGGATGTCCGAGAAAAAGAATATAACGTTTCATCAAGCAGATTTCCACAACAATAAAATTAAAACCAAGTGCGGCATAAAAAATCATGTAATTAAAAAATCCCGGCAATTTAATTGCTCCGCGAGCAAAAAGGACTAAAGGAGTTGCCACAAATAATAATGCCAAAAGAGCAGAGACAGCAAAGATTGCGATGTAAGGAAGATCTCCTCGGGGAATAATGCCGCGCCATTTTTCATCATTTCGTTGATGAAATTCTTGGGGAAGTTCCGAACTTAATTCTACTTTGCCGAATTTGGCTAAATGTTCAATAAAGGGTTGATCGTCGGTTGCCGGGGAAAGGTTAACATTGAAGCTATTATAGTAATGTTTTTGTTTTTCCGGACTACTTTCTAAAACTTTTTTATATAAATTATCTTTAGGATGAAGTGGATTCCAAAGCACCAATTCGCGGCCATAATGAAGAAGTGGTGTTAAATATGAAAGCAGTTTATCAGCTTCTTCTTCGGTCCAAGGTTGTTTTTTTAAGTAAAATCCTTGAAAGGCCATGTACTCGCCGTTAGTAATTAAAAGATGTTGTTCTGGATTGCTAATGCCTAATTCACGGAGGGCTTCGATTGCAGTTAAAGCCACTCTTAATGTTGCTCCACGATGAAGAGCCAGAACTCCGTTAGGAGTGAGATGTCTATAGTATTCTTTAAAGGCTTCTTTAGTAATCAGAAAAGTTTCTGTAAGATTTATGGCTCCGGAAGCAATAGCGACAGGAGTGTAATTATTTACAAATTGAATGATATCGTAATTATTTTCCGGCTGTCTTTTCATGAAGGCCCTGCCTTCATCGTTTACGAAATTAACTTTGGGATTCTGATAAAGATGGCCCATGTAATCTGCAAATCGTGGAGAGTTAGCAAACGATACAATCGAGGGATCCATTTCTACGGCATCAATATGTTTTGCTCCGTGAGATAAAGCAAATAAGACTTCTTTCCCGCCGGAGGGTCCGATGATTAAAGAATTCGGTGCGGAATCATTCTTCAAAAAATCGACAGCGCCAATACTTTCATTGGTTTGAGGTTTTAAAGTTTCTAAATTTCCATCCCAAGGAAGTATTATTGAAGCATTTGTTCCACCATCAATCCAAACACCGAGCATTCTTTGTCCTTTTAGTGGTCCGGTATTAGGCTTGTGTTTTGCAATATCAACTCTAGAAAGAGCACTCCATTTAGTATCAAGAAGCCAGCCCTTTTTAAGAATTTCATTGAACCTTCGTTTGCTTTGGTAAAATTTTAAAGGCATTAAATCGCTTGTGAAAAAGGATGTTCCGCTGAGCAATATAATTAAAGCCAAACTAACTCTGTTCATTTTTATTTGGGAAGGATTGGAGAAAAGCATTGAGGCAACAAGAGCCAATACCCCAGCAATAATTATTAAACCTTCGCCTCCAAAAAAATTAATTAAACCCAGCATTAAAAAAGAACCAACCGCGGCACCTATTAAATCCACACCGTAGAGTTTCCCGGAACTTTCCAAATATTTGCTAAAAATAGTTACCAAGGACATGCCGCCAAGAAAAAAAGGCAGCATGATCGCCAGTTCCCAACAGAGTAAATAAAGATAATTCAAGGGATGTCGATGAAACTGCCACATCTGAAAAGGAACATGAGTGATTACAAAATAAGCAAAGACAATTGCGATTCCTGATGCCAGGCAAAATAAAGCAGGAGTTGCCGAAATATTTTCTTTTTTTCTCAAGCCTAAGAAAACACCGCTTAAGCCAAAACCAAACAAAGCTGTGCTCACCACCATAAAAGCAATGTTGCCCCAAAGAATGACAGAAAAAATTCTAGTTAATGAGACTTCAAAAAGAAGTAGAGCTGCTGATAAAAGAAATACTCCCAGGTAGGTATCAAATTTGGGAATTTTAATTAGAGTGTTTTCTATAGGTTGCTGATCGGCAGGATTTTTATTTTCTTTTTGATCGCTAGCTTGAATTTTTTGTGCAGTATTTTCTGAAGACATGAGTTGACTCTTACAAGTATTTTTAAAGGGTTGGGAAAATAGCACCTTATTACTGCCAATACAATGGCAAACTTAAGCAATTAATTCTATTATATTTTTTAAACATCCATTAATTCTCAATGACATAAAGTTAAGATAGAAAAAAAATAAATTGCAATCATATTTAAGCAAATACGCGATAATTAAGAACATAGATAATCAATAAAATAAATAATTAATGAGTTTAATATGTATGATTTATCAGTAGAAAGTGAAAAATATCTTTGGTTTATTACTACAAGAACGCTTAATGAAAGACTTTGGTTTATAAATAATCCTATCTTAGAATATTATATTTTAGCATTTCTTGCTAAATATTCTAAAATCTATGAAGTTGAGTTATATGCTTTTTGTTTAATGGGGAATCATTATCATCTGCTTGCAAGATTTCCTAAAAGAAATAGAGCTTCATTTTTAAGATGCTTGAATTCTATAATCGCAAAGTTAGTATCTTCTTATGTTTCAAATTATCCTGGAGGTAAGCTTTGGGGGAGAAGAGCAAAAGTGCAAGCAGTGCCGGTTACTAGTTGTTGCATAGATACTTTTTTATATTCAGCATTAAATCCCACAAGCACAGGTTTGGTTAAAGATCCAAAAGATTATCCGAGTTATAATAGTTTTAATGATGCAATCGAGAATAAAGTTATAACCTTCAAAATGTTGAATCGTTCTAAATACTATAAGCGGAAACAGTATGATGTGGATGCAAAAAAGCAAGATTTCATAGAAACATATTATTTAAGTTTTAAAAGACTTCCTATTTATCAAAATATTTCTCAAAATCAATATAAAGAAATTATGTTAAAAAAGTATGAAGAGAAAAGAAAAGATTTAATTAAAGATAGACAAGATAAAGGTAAAAATTTTCCTTTAGTAAAAAAGATCTTAAAAATATCAGCAGGAGCAAAGCCATATCAATCTAAAAAAAGCACAAAAGAATCAAAACGTCCATTGATTCTTACTAGGTGTTATGAAACTAAGAAAGAATATTTAAGTTGGTATTTTAATATTGTGGAAGCATTTAGGAATGCAGCAAGTAAATTTAAAAATGGAATAATGCATGCAGTTTTTCCTATAGGAACTTATCGACCCATTACATGCAATCTCTGAGACATGTTTTTAGGAAATATAATAAAGAAGAAGGTCTAAGTTGCCTATTTATTTTTTATATAATCTAATTTACTCTAATATTCTTTCTGAATTCAATGTTTATTAAAGAATTAATTCTTTAATTTTTCATAAGTTAAAATTAAAATAATATAATATTTCAAATACAAACAATTTTAAAGTATGTTTAACGATAAAATTTTATCTTTTTACATCATGTCTCTGAGAATTCTTAGGCCCCTTATTTTGAATTTTCTGGGAGGGAGGGAGAAGCGATTTCTTTAATTGTGGCTTTTGTCGCTTTTAATCTGAAAGGCCCTTGTTTTTTTTCTATTTTATTTTTTAAAGACTGCTCTTCGGTTTGCTTCTCTTCCATAACTTCTGTAGGGGGAATTGGCAAAGCCTCTTCCTCGCTGTTTGCTAAAGCAGCTTTTTTTGTTTCGTCCTGCTCCAGAGAAAAGATATAATCGTTAACCCAATCGGCAAGACCCACTTCATCATGCTCGATACTTTGGTGGCGAACAAGATGATTTCTTCCATCCCAAGTCGGAGGTAAATCCGATTCAAACCAAATCGTTCTTCCTTTACAAATTCTTCCGTCTCCCATGTCAAACCAGGCCAGACCTTTCTCGGCCGACATTTCATGTTTTAATTCTTCTGAACTCACCAGCTCACTAGCCCTGCTACTCCAAGTGCTCATGTCTTTTGCAGTTTGATTATCTCCCACTTGCATCACAACCTTGAGACTGACATTGGCAATAACTCTTTCGTAAAATTGTTTGCTTAATCCCATTTTCTCGTCCATTAGTCCGGCAACAGATTGCGCACCAAAAAGCATCGCAAAACGTCCCTTTCTTGCTAGCTCAAAAAGATTGGCCCAGGTTGGTCCAAAAGTGGAGGCACCTTCATCAATCACTACTAAGTGAGGATCTTCCAAGCGTTGACTTCTATCGGAAGTTATTTCTCCAATTGAAACTTCTAAATCTTCTCGAAAAACTTTAACCATCCGGGAAGCACTTTCTGCTTCTTCTAAACGAGGAAGCATGTAGTAGATAATTTTTCCTTTTTTTATGGCAGCGGTTAGAGACAGATCGCTGCGATTTGTGCAGAGCATTGCCCCGCTTTGTGAATGTGCAATGGAATGTAGTTCGGAGGCGATACCCCTTAGATTATCGGCAACACGCATTTGATCGATATTTCCTTTGGCGCTACGATAAGTGCTAGCAAGATGTCCCAGCTCAATCATTGCATTTTTTTCACCGCGCTCACTAAGCATTTCTCTTAGTCTGGGATAAGCAACATTAAAAGCAGAAAGACAAGAAGCTACATCTTTGATCGACCAAGCAAGTCCTAGTGTTTCCAAAGAGCGCACTACGCGATAAATTGCATCTGCCGCCAGGCGATCGTAGTGCTTGGTAACACTTTGGTCAGATGTTACCGGAAGTCCACAACGCAGCACCTTTCTTGCTTTAACATCGGCTTTTTGATTGGTCAGGACAAAATTATAGGAAAATACGGGGTCAAAAGGATCCACTACAATCAGATCCTCAATTCTTCCTGTTAGCAAAGCCATTAAAATAATATCAGCAAGGGTCCCAGCATCTCTTTTTGCATCGATAAATGTCAATCCGCTTGCTCTGGCCCGCGCCATTTGCTGAAACATGATTCCTTCCAACCAGAGAGTTTTTCCCACTCCAGTTTTTGCAAATACGCAAGCATGGGTACAGAGATCTTCATCATTGACCCAAATAGGTTTTCCCGAATCCAACTCAAAGCCCACTAGATATTTATCGAGCATTACCTTTCCTTCGGCTTTGGCAAGCTCCATTGCTTCTTTAAAAGCTTCTCTTCTTGGAGGAGCCCCTAAAACTTTTTTCCCCGATCTTCTTTTGGACTCTTTATTTCTTTCCTTTTCCAGATGATCCATTCTTCCTTGATGAATACTGTAATGAAAAATGCAAACAGCAGGAGCTATGGCAAAAATTAAATAAAATAGGAATTGTGAAAAATGAAGATTAATTGAAAAAGAAATTATTAGAACACTGATCATAGATGCAGCAAGCGCAATATTTCTTAATTTCCGACACTGCTTTGTTTCACTTGAGGCAAATTCGTTTTTCATTATAATGCCCTTCGATATTTTATTGTGGAAAGCACCGTGGGAGATTGCTTGTTTTTTAATAAATCCTGTTCTAGCTCTAGTGCTTGTTTGTATTTATTTTTATCCAGATATATTCTGATATTCTGATCTGCTACTGCTTTTCCTAGGCCCTCAGCAAGTATTGAAGCAGCTATAGAATCTTCGATTTTGTGTTTTCTTAAGGGCACTAGATTTTCCAACCCATAAATATTTATTTCCTTTCCATCTTCGTTTGCTAAAAAAACCAAGGAATAAATCAAACTATTTACTGGCACGATATTTTCACCGATTCTTCCACTAAGGCAATTATTTTTCTGTAACGCTTTGCGCAAGATTAACCATTTCTGCTGAATTTCTGCACTTAGATCTGAAGGTAATTTTAATTCTGAAACTCTTGTTGAATCAGAAAAGTTTTCTAGCTTCAGGAGATTTTTTATTCTATCAAATTTGTTTTGATCGATATTGCTAAATGCAAGATTGATCATCTCCTTTAATGGATAGAGGATAAAAGATTTATAATTTATCCCCAGTCTAAAATTTTTGTTCTCTTTTTTCTGCAGCAAACTTTCATAAGAAAAAAGCCAGTTTTGATAAAGTTCTAAAAGTAAGTTTTCTAATTCAATGGCTGCAGAAATTTCCTGTTGGTCTTCTAGGTCGGCGTATAAGATCTCCAATAAATCTCTTAAAGCCTGGCTGGATAAAGGCATATTCTCCGGAAGCAACAAAATTCCCGTGTTCTCTCTTTGGGCGCAAAGAATCGCCTGCCGGATAATCAGTCTGCTGTCGCCGGAATAACTTTCAAAATAGCTTTCTAGCGATTGCAAAACTGCCCTTGCTTGCAACTGAGGAAATTGTGAAATTTGATGAAAAATTCGATCATCTTTTTTAAAAAGCAAAGATTTTCCTGCTTCGCAAGCTAAGTAAGCAGTAGCTACCGCAGTTGCCGGAAGTTGGGCCAACTCAAAAGCTTTATTAAAAGATAGAGCCTTCAATAAATTTGCCGCATAAGGATCTACCTTGCTACACAACTTGTTCAAGGAATTTTGATACAGATTATCTTTTTTGAAATTATCCAAATCATTCTTTTGGCTGGCAAATAAAGCATTAAGATTCTTGTGGGCATTGAGTAAACTTTCGATGCAAAGTGTTGTTTTTTCTTTAATGTTTGTTTCTTCAATAATTAAATTTTCTGTAATATTTTGAGTTTTTTTAATCGAACTGGGATAATCCTGATAAGCAAGAATAACACGAACCAAATCGATATTTATTTGGTTTAATGCCGAGAAGGATTTTAGAATTTTAGAAAGCCGATCATTTAAAGCAATTTGCGCATTGGTCATTTGCGGACAAGCCAGTCCCGGACAAGCAGTTTCCGTTGCACTTAAGCTATTGTTTGCTTTTAACTTGGCATAGAATCCCGAATAAAAAAGAACCTTAGGTCGTTTGCATAGTCCTAATAAATCAAAGCAATTTTTCTTTTTAAAAAACAAATCCCAATTATAATATCCGATGGTAAAAATGAGTGCCCAGAAAACAAGTAGATAACTACAGAACTCCAGCGAGCCTGAAAAAAATAATTCCAAAACCTTAATTTTAAAATCAAACAAATTCACAAAAAACCTTAGTCCAACATTACCTTATTGTTATGAGAGGTTTTTTGAAAAAGTGTATTAATTCCCAAAAACATTTAAGGAGAGAACAAGAAAAGTTGAATAAAATTCCCCCTAATTTTTTAAAAGAAAGTTAAAGAAAATCTTATTTCGCCTATTTTGTGATAACCACCTGTTATTACTGCTATTTTTTGTTTGTGGGCAGGCGGTTTTTTAATTGAAGTTGGTTTAATTTTAGCACAAATAGCTAAAGACCATTTTTTTGTGAATCAATAAGCGTCACTTTTAGGACTATAGATGTAATAACATTGATAAGTATAGAGAATTAAGAGTGTTTTAATATCTATATAAGTCAAATTTATTAATTATTTTGCTGAGTTAGGACGATGAGCGCAAGAAAAAATTTCCTAAAAAAAGTGATTTTAGCCTTAGGTCTCTTGTTGGCCACTCTACCTCTTGGAGCAAAAGCAGAATCCTATGCCACTTTACAAAGGAAGGATGCAGCACTTGGTCATTATGCCAGGTCGCGGGCAATGCTAGTTGAAGCGTTAGCTGAATTTGAGCAAGCAAGAAAAATTGCACGTCCTGATATGTTAATTGATCCCGAAGAATGGAGACTTTCGGTAATTTCAAGAACGGAAGAATTAAATCGTATTTTAGATCCTAAACCTCGAGTGACTCGTGGCGGCGCATTTTTTAAAGCAAATAAACTTTTAATTCGAAGAGAAAAACAACGCACCCCTGCTGTAGAAAATGGTGCTAAAGACAGTAATGTTGCCTCCAGTGGAGGAAGTCATCAGTATGTGAGAGAAAGTGTAAAGACAAAGATTGAAAATGCTCGAGCCAGTCTGGGAGAAGAACCAGAAAAAGAAGTTTCAAAAATAGTTAATCAACCAAATATTGATCTCAATGTAGCTAAACAAGCGGACTTGGATCGGGAGTTAAAAGAGCTCAAGGAAGAAACTGCAAAAGCAAGCAGCAACGAAAAATTAAAAGAAAAGACAAATAAAGAAGAAATTAAGATCGAAAATAAGAAAGTGCAAGATTCAACTACTGAAATTTTGGCACCCATTGGAGAGCTGCCCACTACCAGAAAAAATGTGATTATTGAAGAAGAAAGTGTTTCTGAAACTAAAGTTCCGGCTGCAGTGAGTGAGGCTCCACAAGAAAAACAGGAAGATAAACCTGCGAATGAAGAATCAGCTCATGATAAATTGATTGTAGAAGATGATGAAGAAGTGGTTGGAAGAACACGCCAGGATTCTTCAACTGTGGTCCATGAGGATGAAATTACAAGAAAAATTGAAAAAGCTTTAGAAGAACGGATGAAACAAGAACAGCAAAATGTTGATAAAAACAGCGCAGTAGATAACGGGGGTAATTAACCATGCAATTTGATGATGGCGAAGTATTGCAAGGCTTAGAAGAAGAGTGGAGCTTCATGGGAGCAAATGCCATGGAATGGGCTTGCGGGCTGATAGTGTTTATTTTGATTAGTTTGTTTGCCGATAGTCCCGCTCGGGCAATGCCTTTTATGCTTGCCGGATGGGTTTTGACGACTACAAGTTTAGCAGGGATGCGCAAAAGTTTTCCTGATGAACAACGAGGAGTTAGAAATGCCATAGCGACATCATGCGGGTTTCCACCTCCAGGGATACCAATGCCTTCTGCTTTGCAGCCCATTTGGAGTGGTTGTCCGACAAGAGAAGTAAAACAAAATTCTAAGTTTGTAGAGTATGGCTTAGACCAAATGTTTGGCAGCTTTGAAGTTCAATATTCAGAAGCGGACGAATTGGAGAAAAAATAAGGTTAAATTAGGTATTATCTATGGCGAATAATGTTTTGAAAAAAGTGGGAAATGCGATGGAGCAAGTCGCCCCCTTAAAAGCTACAGCTGGAAGAGCCGGTGCGGATACAATTAAGCTTTGGGAAGGTTATCGTGAACAAGCTTATATGTGGCGAGCTTTGTCGTTAATACAAATGCCGGCAACATTCCTATCAATTGCAGCCGCATTAGTAATGTATTTTTTTGCTGATACCATTATTGAAGTCCCAGAACGTCCTCAGCCGGGGTTCTATTCGATTAAACAACTTCCAGATAGTCAATTTATTGATGCCGCAACAAATTTAGTCAACTTGGTGGCCACTTATCAGCCGGCGGTTGCTCGCAGACAATTTAAAATGGCTCAAAAATATCTTTGGGAACCAGCTTTAACGGAATTTCAAACTAAGATGATGGGACCGGAAATTAATTCCATCGAGCAAACCAAAAGATCGCAAATGTTTTTTATTAATCCCAGATTAATTAAAGTTAATCGTTATCCCGACTATGATCGCGTTATTGTGCGAGTTCCCGGACTAAGGCAAAAATTAATTGGCGACAAAGCTCAACAGCCGGAAGAAATGGTTTATTATATTAAGATGACGACAATTCCCAGAAACGTCAGCAACGAATATGGAATAGTAGTGGTGGATATTCACTTAAGATATGCCGGTGAAAAAGAAGTGATGATTGAGGATGAAAAAGAAGATCGAGCTCTTCTTAGGGAACAAAAAGCAGCACCGGCTGCGAAATAGGCATTAATAATTAGGTTTTAATTTAGAGGGTGAGCAAATGAAAGTTGTAAACGGAAAAAATATTGGGAGCAAGTTGATGTTTGTAACGTTGTTCCTTGCTCAATTGCTACTGGCAACTGCTGATAGTTGGGCCCGGGATATCAAGTATTTGGGAGGAGAAATCGGTGTCTATGTTAATCCAGGAGAACCGACACAATTGCTTTTTCCTAGCAAAATTCAAAGTGGTTTTAAACCAAAAAGTTCAAGACTAGCTTTAGATAGAAAAGAAAATTACTTGGTGATTTTTTCTCAACCCGATTTGACAGAAGAAGGCGAAGCCTTATTGGTAATGCTTGATGACAAGAGATCTTATGCCATAAGAATTATGCCTTCAACTGATGATAATCCCCGAGATGAAATTATTAAAATTCTTGATGAACGAGAGGAATCCGATGGAGAAAGCAGCCCACCAATTCAAGATTTTGCACCTCGTCAGGGATTTGCTCCGGCTAATGTGCCAACTGGGTTGATGAGAGAAATGATTCTTGCAGCAGAAATGGGCAAGAAAAAAACTGTTCCCGGTTATAAACGTTCCAATAAATATAGCGGAGAAGTGGTGTTGCAAGACGGTTCGGTAGAAGCAAAAATTGATGAGATTTTTATGGGGCCGGAAATGTGGGGGTATGTTCTATCTGTAGAAAATTTATTAGACACCACGCAAAAATTAAATCCTGCAAGTTTTAGATTAGATGGCACCAGAGCAATATCGGCAGAAAGATGGGAGCTTGCTGCCCGTCCGCAAACTGCTGAGCAAAAGTTGTCAGCTAATCATAAAGCCAAAGTTTATATTATAACAAGATCATTAAGTAATTAAGCAGAGTATAGTTGTTATGAAGCAGAAGCTAAATGATTTAAAATTGATGGTGCAAAATGATAAGAAATGGCTCTTTTTAGGGGCGTTTCTTCTTGTTTGTGTCGTTTTAGTTGTTCTCTCTGAATCTGGTGGTGGTAGGAGCAGAAGAAGACCAGGGCCAATTGAAGATAAACCCAGTGCTCAAGGGATGGGAGCGGAAGAAACTTATAAGGATCTTATAGAATCTTTTAAAAACGATATTGAATCCCAAAAAACAAAACAAGAAGAATTGATCGCCGTTATTAGAAGAAACAATGCAGATTTTTCTGAACATAAAAAAGAAGTAAGTGGTGTAATTGAAACTCTAGTCGATCGCTATGAAAATTTAGCCAGAGAAATGGAATCTGTAGTTGCCGCAAGTCAAAATAAACCAGAACAACCGATTTATCCTCAAGGACGACAAAATAGTATTGAGTCCAGTGCGGGATTTGAAAGATTAGGAGAAGATCCTCCAGCGATTCCACCGCCACCGCCACTGCCGAAGCCTACACGCATTAGTGTTATTTCACCCGGGGATTCAGTTGATGTGCAATTGTTAACCGGGGTCAATGCTCCAGTTGATGGCACTCCATATCCTGTGGTCTTTAAATTAAATAGTGCAATTACAGGACCAGATGGTTCCAGTCTTCCTTTAGGTGAATCGCGTTTAGTTGCTGCGGCACAAGGGTCGGAAGTGGATAGCAGAGCGTTGTTTAGATTGTCATCTCTGTCTATTCGCCATCCTAGTGGCAGAAGATCCGTGGTTAAAGTTGATGGCTGGGTAGTCGGCGAAGACGGAATTAGAGGAATGAATGGTAAATTAATTGATAAGTTGGGAAGATTAATTCTTGCTACGGCCGGAGTTAGTTTTGCTGCTGCGCTGGGAGACAGAATAGGTGGAAGTAATACTCGTGATAGCAGGTCAGAACCGGGGTTAAGAGCAAATTCTACCGATTTTGATGTTGCCGCCGCCTCCGCCCTAACTGATTCTTCCAACAGACTGGGAAAACTTTTATTGGATCGCTATGAATCATTTGTTCCCGTTGTTGAAGTTTTAGCAAATAGAGATGCTGTTGCAATTTTTTCTCAGTCTGCAGAAATTAGTATATTAGATGATGATGGTGATTTTGAGGGTGGAGTTTTTGCAGCAGGTTTTGAGGATTAATAAAGTGCTTTGCACATTATTAATCCGAATCGTCCGAAGCCTTGGCGAAGGACGAGAGAATAAAAGTTTTCAGTAAAAAGGTGAGACTTATGAAAATGTTGAACATAAAAAAATTATCCAAAATAACTTCCCTACTTGTATTGGGATTGTGGATTACTAGTTGCGGTAAAGTGTCTGAGAGTCTAAATGTCTATAGCGATTCAGTGGAAAATGAACTTGGTGAAAGATCAACTGCAGCTATTTCTAGTGGCGGCAACGGAGACAAAGCTGCTCAAGCAAGACATGCTTTGGAAGTAATGGGATCATATCAACGAGCATTGGCTCCTCAACCCTATTTCCCTGTAGTAAACCCGGCAGAAATTCGTTTAATGTGGATTCCCGATCATCTTAATAAATTTGGAGATTTAGTTCCGGCACATTTTTATTATTTAAGAGTATTGCCAGAAGGCTTTGCGGTTCAAGATGCTTTTGAAATTGAAAAAAGGCTTGATGTCAATACAAGTTCCGCTGGGGGAACTGTTGGTTTGGGCGGTGGTAGCGGCGATTATGGATCGGGAGCAAATGGTGGTGGGGCTACTCCTTGGCAGTATTTGGAGAAGAAATAAAATGTTGAGAAACTGTCAGAAATCAGAAATCCGAAATCAGAGATCCGAAATCAGAGATCAGATATCAGATATCGGAAATCCGAGATCAGAAATCCGAGATCAGAAATCGGAAATCAGAGATCGGAAATCAGAGATCAGATCTCCAGTAGTTCTTTCTTTTTTAGTTTTACTTTTGTTAACCAGTAGCAGCTGTTCTTCTGCCAAAAAAGAAGAAAAATCCGTAATAGAATATTACCCCGTAGCTTATCGCCAGCTTGCTCCGCAGCCTGTTTATAGCCGAGTCACTTGGAGTAATCTTCCCGGTCCTATACCGCCAAAAGTGAGAGATAACGCACCCTTACTCTTGCCGACAATATCTTTTGAATTGCATCGGACTAATTTAGATGAAGCAATTCAAGCTCTTGCCCAGACTATGGGGTACACTTGGTCTTATCCGGCTGAAGTGGCGAAAAAGAAGATTTCAATTAACATGGTCGCCCCGGTAGATGAAATTCTTCGGGAAATTGAGAGCCAAGCTAAAGTTAATGCGGTGTTGGATCATGAGAGTAGAACTTTGCGAATTGTTTCGGGAAATACTGCGGCACAGTTACCCCGGGCACAGTTATCAAAGTAGTTTTTTTGTTTTAGATTTTTAAAATCTAAAACAAGAGTTAAAAGGGTTTTAAGATAATGAGTATTAGCAGAATTACTCGTCAAAGGTTGTATCAAGACGAAGCATTGTTTAATAGCTTGCTCCCTTATGTCAAATGGGATCAAGAAAACAAAGTGTTTTTACATTCCGATGCATCTCTTTGGTCAATTTTATATTTAAAACCGGTATTGCTAACTTCGATTTCTGATGCAGCAGCTTTTCAGACTTGTTCCGGTGTTCAGGAATTGGTTGATTCCCTAGATTGCAGAATTTCTGTGCAGATGAGTTGGATTACTTCTTTTGATGTCAATGATATTTTGGATGATTGCCTTTATAACTATCCCTTAAATGGTGTTGCTGGTTGGATGTCTAGAAGATGGATTAAGATGATTAAGAACACTTCTCGTTCTAATCAGTATGCCAGACGGCCCAAAAAGTTAAAATTAGTAGTAGCTTTTCGCTATGATCCTCCTTGGAAAGAAAAAACATTTTTTGATAATATAGTTGATTCGATCAGAGTGCTTTTTAGTGGAGCAAAGGATCCTCAAGATGTTACTGGCCGCTCAGAAGAATATCGACGTTTTGTCGATAAATTTCGCGGTGAAGTTGATGGTAAAATTGCTCGTTTTTCTGACTTGGGGTTACATCCTACAAGAATTGATGGTCAAGGCCTGATTGATTTGCTCTATCCTCTTCTTAATCGTCGCAGTACCAAAGGTGGAAAATTCAAACGAGGACGGTTTAATGCCGTTGCCGTTCCTCGTTATGATGTTGACGATATTTTATCCAACCAAATATCCGATACCTTGGTTGAACATCCGGAAAATGGTTTCATCGTCAAAGATGGACGGGTCTATCATACGATCAGTATGGTTAAGCCTCCGAAGCAATGTTTGCCATTAATGTCGGTTCCGATTCAGAGTTTGCCGATGGAATCGATTTTTACTGTTACTTATTCCAAAGATCCGCAAGCCGATCAATTAAAACGTCTGGACAGATTAGATAAGACTTTGGGTTTGCGTGAAGTAGGGGCCTTGGGTCGTTCCAACCAAAAAGTAAATCACCAAATTAACACCATTCGCCAAGCCAGAGAAGAATTGTATTCTAATCGTTCACAAGTAGTGCGAGTTGGTGTGCACCATATGCAGATTACCAATACTCTTGATGAAGCCAGAAGAGCATCGAGTGAAGTGTTGGCAATGTTTCCCGCCTTAAACGGTGCCCGAGCGATGGCGCATTCGATTAGCGATTTAGGCGTAATGATTAACTGTTTGCCTGGCGCTTATGATCCGAGCACTGATGGACCAGGTTGGACTTCGATGTTGATGTCTTCACGGGCGACAAGATTATTTCCGCTTTGGGGAAACTGGAGTGGCAGTGAAAGTTCATTGTTTGTGCTTCCAAGTTTATGGAACAGAGAACTGGTGCATTTTGATTTATATGATTCTAATATCGCACCGAACGTGATTATTTCCGGGGTATCCGGAGCAGGTAAGAGTTATCTCTTATGCTTTTTGTTGATGACATTAAATCGCGGACACTACTCAGAAGCACCGGATGGCACCAAGATCGAACGTAAACCAATCACTTTTATTTTTGATAAAGGTATGCCGAACTTGCCTTGTGGTTTTGAGCGAGTGGCTAAATTATTCGGTGGTAGAATTTACCAAGCAACCCCATCTCGTGCTCCAGCAATGAATTTCCTTGCCCGCTTGGGAGAAATGGATCCCGATCGAACAAGCGAAGATTTTAAAGATTTATTTGATATCTGCGTTGATATTATTGCCGATATGGCTACGGAAAAAGATAATACTTTAAGCCGTATTCAAAGAAATGAAATTATCGAATCAATGATGGAAGCTCATTATCGTTATCGCCATGGTGACAGAGAAAGAGAATTCTTGTTACGAGATGTTGTTAAAGTTTTAAAAGAACCGCCTCGCCCCAATGAAACAGAAGAACACTTTCATATGCGGCAGGAGCTGGCGATTCTAATGCGCGAATATTATGGTGATGGAACTTATGCTCGTTTCTTTGATCGTGCCGGACGCTTGGAGTTGAAAGAAAGATTTATCGTTTTTGATCTAAAGGGACTGAGCAGAAATCCTGATTTACAAAGAGTGTTCTTGAAAGTGGCGATGATTTGGGCCGATGAAGTAATGAATACTCCGGATGAGTTGGATACAAGAAAAGTTCTGGTATTTGATGAAGCCCATGACCTAGTAGGTAAAACTGCCTCAGGCGTTGTAGAAGCGGCTTTCCGTCTTTATCGGAAACGTAAAGGGATTGTAATTGCCGCCTCTCAATCGGGAGAAGATTTTTATGCCGGAGAAGGCGGACAAGCGATTGTGCAAAATAGTTCTCATAAAATTTTCTTAAGACAAGATCCATCGAAATTCCACGTTACGGCTTCGGCCTTTAATTTAAATCCGCAACAAGCAGATACGATTATGCGCTTGCACACAATCAAGGGTGTGGAATCGCAATTTTTCTTACTTTCTGATATTGGTGAGGCCGCTTTGGTGCTTCCAGCTGAGCCATCATTTTATTGGGTATCTACAAATAATGGTGATGATAATCAACTTTTTGCCGCACTCTTGGAAGAAGCAGATGGGGATTTTGTTGAGGCCTTAAAAAGAGCAGTGGAATTAGCTCCTCGCGGGGCAAAAGATTTAATGGAGCGTCGCCGGATGTTTGAAGAATATCAGGCTCAAACAGAAAACAAAGCAGGCATTAATCGTCCTTTGCAAATAAAGCAAGATGCTAATGCCCAATAGGAGATAGATATGAAAAAGTATATTTTAACAATATCGTGTTCTTTCCTTCTCTGTTGCTCTGCCTGCTCTGTGTTTCATCGAAGTGAAAGAAAACAAACTGTGATTTTAAGACCGGATATAAATGAACTGGAATTAGATCCTGTTCCCGGAACGGTAAACGATGTTTGGTCGGAACCGATGTATGATACAATAAGAGTTCCCGGACAAATTGATCCTAAGGGGGTGTATTATCGCAAAGCGCATAATACTGTAGTGGAGGTTCGGCAAGGCAAATATCAAATGCAAGAATATCCTGAGGATCAGGGTTCTAAAAAATAGTGGATTTTTATGAAAAAATATCAAATATTTAATTTTTTGTTATTAATTGTCAGTAGTTCTGGCTGCACCGATCATTACCATATTGAAACAGAGACCAGACAATTAAGTGCGGATCTGCCGGCAAGAATTCCTGCAGGTGTGGTTAGATATTGTTGGGAAGAACCAATTGTGCAATTAGAAGCAAATGGTCCGGGGTTGGATGTGGAAGAAAGATGGTATCATCCTTCTTATTTGGCAATCAGAGAGGCCAGACAGGGGAAATGGGTTCCTTGTAGGCCCGTGCCCAGTGAAGTTAAAGGAAAGTAGAATTCACAAAAAATTATGAATACAAAGAAAGTTTTAAATTTTTTAATTTTAAGATCAGCATTTACTAAAAGTAATTTTGCGACAGTTGCTTTAGTGGCGATGTTTTTTGGATTATACATGGCCTTTGGAGGCAAAGTTGCTCCACTTCCTAAACTGGATGAGGGTGGAAATTTTGGTTCGATCAATATTAAAGATGAGCAAACAAAAAACATTGAGCTTAGCAAGAGTCAGGTTAATAAATATTTGGGTTTGGATGAATCTAGTGATCGCAAAGCAAGGGAAGAAGCAATAAACCAGCGAGGATTGCTACATAACACGGATATAGACGATCTGGATGATCCCTTGGATGAAAAAGACTATCAAATGCAAAATGAGGAAAATCTTTCAAAAGATGAAATAAGAGCACGCAGGATGGAGCAGGCAAATAAAAAAGTGACTTCTATTTCCAAGCTTGAGCAGCGTTTAAAAAAGGCCCGATAAGATCCGAAAGTTACTTAAAGAACTGATTAAACTGCATTAAAACAGTCTTATAAGGCTGAAATAACTGAAGTATCTTGATGTCTACCCCGGATTAGTGTTTAGAGGGGAAATTGTTTTCATATGAAAAAAGCTAGATTTTACAGACTATTATTAAATTTGTTGCTTTTAACCGCAGCAAGGGCCAGTGCTTCCGATTTGAGCCTGACAGTGGATTCTAGAGATGGTTTATTAAAACAATTGCAAGCAAAGAATGAAGAACTGCAAATTCAGCAAGAATTCTTATTGAAAAAAGTGGTCAGCCTTAAACAACAAATAGAAAAAAACGATGGATCGACTATAAAAAATGTAACTACGGATAATTCTTCAAAACAAGAACTTATTGGTTTGAAACAGGAACTGGAAGAATCAAATGCGCAAATAGAAAGAGAAAAAGAAAGGGTCAATAAACTTGCTGATTTTATTTTGGGTTTACGCAAAGACATTAGAGTAAAAGAAGAAGCTCTGGATAAAAGTAATTTGGAAAATAGCGCTTTAAAAAATACAGTAAGTAATTTACAAGCGAGCTTTGAAACATGCGATCTGCAAAACGATGAGAAAACAAAAATTCTTTCTGAATTTCCGCAATTAAAGAAAAAAATAACAGAACTGGAATCCAGTGTGGGAGTGAAGGATTTGGATTTAAAAAGATGTAATGAGAAAAATTCTGAATTAGATATGACAGTTTCTACTGCCATTCCTGACTTGAAAAAAGAATTGAAATCAACAAAAGAAGAATTAATTGCCACTAAAAATGAATTAATGATGAAAGAAGCTGAGTTGGAACAAATGGGGAAAAAACCAAATAAAGAAAATAACCAACAGGCAAAGATTGTGGAACATCAACGGGATGATTTATTTGAGAGATCGGGACGCAATGCTGGAAATACTTCATTGGGTAAAAAAGATAGTATTGTTAGTGATGTGACAATTGTTGAAGTATTAGGAGATAAAGTAGCGCTTCGTTCCGGACCGAGTCCTGAAGATTCGGAAATAATGAGTGTCGGAAAAGCTTCAAAATTAACTGTTGAAGAGAGAATTGGCGATTGGTTTAGAGTAATCGCTCCTAACAGTATGAGGGCTTTTATTCGTGCCGATATGGTTAAGGTGATTAGTAAAAGTAATTTAGATCCCAATGTTGAATATCTGGGCAGGGCTGCTTTGGATAGTCAGTTTGAGCGAGCAGTGCCAATTGTTCGACCCAAAAAAAACCCTTTAAGGACGATCAATACAAACAACATGGTTCCCTTCGAAGCAGAGTTGCCTAAGGAAAAAGTAGATCGGGCTTTTGAGCAATTAAAGTCTGGTTTAAAGACTCCAGATTTTGGTAAATAATGTAGGGGCAGGTCTTCATAAACACTAACACAGGGTAGTGTTTATGAAGACCTGCCCCTACATTCAAACGATAATATTTTTTAAATCATTAGTTAAATGAAATACTTTATTTTTATTTTAAGTCTCCTTCTTCCTTTCACCATTCTTGCCGAAGAAGCAAAAGATCAGCTAGCGATTATTTTCCCATTAATGGCTCCGACTTTATCCAGTGGCTTCGGTAAACGTTTTCATCCGATTAGAAAGTTCAGCACTCAACATCAGGGAGTTGACTTAGCTGCTCCGGAAAATGCTCATGTGCGCGCGATTATTGCCGGCAAAGTGGTATTTGCTGGTGTTCATAAAGGCTATGGCAAACTAATTACCATCGAACATGAACATGGCTATGCCTCACTCTATGGACACCTCTCGGAAATAAAAGTAACTCTCGGACAAACTGTATCTGCCGGAACATTAATTGGCAGAGTGGGCAGCACTGGGATGTCTACTGGCCCGCACCTGCATTTTGAGTGGAGAAAGGATGGCCTGGCAATGGACCCTTTGATGGTTTTTCCTTCTTTGGCTGCAAATACAGAGGGTTAGGGGTAACCGGGCACCCATAAAGGGCGCCCCTACATTAATAATTCCTTTTGTAGGGGCGCCCTTTATGGGTGCCCGGTTTACCAATACATTTATGTAACACTTTTTTGAGTACCTATCATAATATATATTAGATAGTTAACTATCTGCTTTTAGCAGCTAGTATTTAATGAAGAATGGCAATTTGTTGCCTTTAATTTAGGAGAATATTTATGAACGCTACAACTAAAAAAATTATAGCAGGTTATAACAAAGCCTGTCTAAAAACATTCGAACTGATTAATAAACACAGCACAGCAATAATGTTAATTATTGGTTTGGTCTTAATTTCAGGTGGACTGCTTGAACTTTCTGTCGCTCAAAGTGCAGCTACTGGTAGCGGTGATGCTAAAGAACGTTCTGCATCATTAGCACATTTTGATGATAGTTTAATTACAGGTGCAGTCGGTAATTTATTTCAATTAATCGAAGGTGCCTTTGGCGCATTAATCATGGTTGTGTCCGGCTTAGGAGCAATTGTGGCTGCGGCAATGGGAGCATATCGTGCTGCTGTGGGGATGCTGGTTGTAGCGGTTGGTGCATTTATTCTACGTTCCTTAGTATCTCTATTCTTCGGAACAGAGTTTGATCCAGATACAAACCGATAATAATCAAGTATCATATTACTAAAAAAGGGGCTGATAGCCCCTTTTTTATTTCTTTTTTGCTGCTTCTGGAGAAGATTTTTCAGAACCTTTCTCGGCGATTGGCTGTTCAACTTTTAATTTTTCAGTTTTGTTGAGATAGCAACGAATCTCGCTGACCTCAACTTTTTCACAAATTCCTTGTTCGTTTTGGCAATCGCTAGTTGCTGCAGCAATAATTGTATTTTTTGTAGCAAAATCAAGTTTGCCTAGTAAGTCTTGTTGGGACTTGATTTTTTTTGTCAGACAAAGCCCCTGATCTTGATGCAGGCTTTGACAATCTTCTAGGGCCTGTTTTTGTGCTAAGGTAATTTTAGCGTTCAGTTTATTTTTAATATCTGTTTCATTAGCTCCTTCTTCGCCAATTGTTTGAAATAAAACCTTTGTCGGAGTAATTGTCACTGCCGGTTCGCTAGTCTTTTCTTTCTCCTTTTTTACTGGAGGCTTTAGTTTCCAAGAATAAAATATATCAGCTTCGCAAATTGTTGCGCTCCCAGGAAGGATCTCTGTTGCTGAAACTGTTGGAGCAAGAGGGTTAGCCGGAGTTTTTGCTGCTGCTTTGTCTTCAGCAAAAGAACTTTTAGTCATTGGGAAAATAAATAAAAATAATAAAATTGTTTTTTTCATTTTAACTGTTAGGGTTTGTTCTTATTGCATATAAGGGAATAGTCCGGGAATTTGGTTGGTCCAATCCTTTTCTTCTTAAGATTTCTTTGGAGAGCAACCAATAAAAATTACTGCGACGATATGTTTCGGAACAAATATAAAGAGAGATCGCACTAACGGAAATGGCCAGACCCAAAGAAATTAATAGAGGGAATAAGGAAGTAACATTGATCCAACTCTGAGAAATTAAAGGCAGACCAAAGCAGCTTGTAAAAAGAAAAATTGTTAGAGAATATCTTTCCAGAAAGCTTAATTTTATAATTCCCAGTTTTTCAGAATTTTTAGAATCAAGGGGAATTTGTTGTAAATCTTCAGTATAGGATTGTAGGGCAGTAGTGGGGACATTGGTTAAGTTGATGCGAATAAAATCTTCCAAAGGAGAAAAACATTCTTTTTTCAATTCTCGCAGTTTCTTGGAAAAGGATAAGCAGGGAACTCCAACAGTAAAAAAATATGCTTCAGCCTTATTCAGAGTTGCGGAAATTTCTCTATAATGTGTCTTAAGTTCTTCCGGGATTTGCCAGGAAGAAGGATCGAGGGAACTTTTTGCTGCTTGGGGAGCAGAATCATCATCTATTTTTAAATTAATATGACCAGACATTTTTTTGTTCTTATTTTAAAGAAGACAGTATAGTATAAAAAGATTATTTAAGCACCACTTTTCTGACCAATGAAATATGTATTTGGATTTTTTTCTGAAATTCTTTAAAGTAATTTTTATTTTCATACTTCTTATTCCTCTTGATATTAGAGCAGAGGAGATCGTTTCCTCCCCACAGACAAAGAAATCAAATAATATTGGTTCAGATTTTATTATTAGAAATATTACTGTTAAGCTTAGTGATATTTTCGAAGATGAAAGTAAGGGCTTATTCTATAAAACAGCAAATAATTTAAAGATTTCCACAAAAGAAGATGTGATTAAGCGGGAGCTGCTTTTTAAAGAAGGGGATTCTTATAGTCACTTTTTATTACATGAAAGTGAAAGAAATTTACGGCAACTTCCTTTCTTGCGAAACGCTCAAATTCAACCCACATTTGAGGGGAACTTTGTTGATATCGAAGTGATTGTTCAGGATACCTGGACAATATTTCCTTTTTTAAGTTTTGCTTTAGGCGGTGGTGCAAATAAACAAACTTTTGGTGTTGCCGAAACCAATCTTCTAGGTTTGGGCAAACGAGTGGAAGCTCTTTACTCCTTAGATGAGGGTCGACAAAAAACAGAAGCTGTTTTTGAAGATCGAAGATTATTTGGCAGCTATGAACAATTGACTTTGGGAGTTTTTGATCGCACAGACGGTTATCGTGCTGTTGGTTTTTATGGACGTCCTTTTAGAAGTTTAATTGAAAAGAAAGCTTGGAGTTTGGATACTGATTTCTCGGACTTAGTCGGTAAATTATATGAGGATGGAGATGAAAGTTTTATTTATCGACGAAAACAGCAAGCGTTTAGTGCCGGGTTTACTTTTGCTAAACCCGAAGAAGGTTTAGTCGCTCATCGATTGACTTTTGGTTATGATTATTCCAGTTCCAAATTTCAGCAGGCTACGGATAAGGATTTTCAGGATGTCGATCTGGATCCTAATGAAGTTTCAAATGATCCGGCATTGCTTGCCGATGATCGAACATTTTCGGGTCCCTATACTGCTTTACAAATTATTGAACCGGATTTCGTTTCAATGGCTTTTTTAGATCGGTTTGATCGAGTGGAAGATTATAATTTAGGAAATGAATTTTTAGCGCGAGCTACTTTTGCCGCGGAAGCCTTAGGCTCAACCAGTGATACGATACTTTTTGGTTTTAGTGATAGCGACGGATTATCTTTAAGTGAAAGTTCTTTTTTAAGGGGAAAAGCGGGAGTTACTTCTCGGATGAATACAGATGGTTTCGAAAATTCTCTAATTTCGGCTGATGTCAGATATTATAATTGTCTGGGAGAAAAATATTTTTCCGGAGTTTATTTGGGAAAACATACTTTTGTAACTTCACTGTCTTTGGATTTTGGAGATCGCTTTGATAAAGACAGACAATTAATTTTAGGAGCCGGAAGCGGCTTGCGTGGTTATGATGAAAGGGCTTTTACCGGCGAACAAAGTTTCTTATTAAATATCGAAGAGCGATCATATTTAATCGAAGATTTATATAAACTAGTCAGTGTCGGCACTGCTTTATTTTTTGATGTGGGAGGGATTAGTAATCAGGGTTTGGGAGATATTGTAACAGACACTTTACATGCTGATGTGGGTTTTGGTTTTCGTTTTGGTTTTCCCCGATCTTCCGGAGGCAGTTTGGTCAGAGTTGATTTAGCTTTTCCTGTAAGCAACGCTGACGATGGAACTAAAGCCTGGGAACCAAGACTATTAATTACAGCTGGCCAAGCAGTCAGCGCCAGATTGCCCGATGAATCGCAACAAGCCCCGGGATCAAATGTTTCTTTAAAGTTTTTACCGTAATGAAGAATAAGTTTTATTATGCTGACAATAAATATCAAGAAGCATACGTCGGAGAGCGGACTCCGCAGGGCACGTTGCCCTTTAGTCCGCCTTATTACCTAATTTGATATTTTAATGTTTAGAACTAAGCGTAATAAAGGGCAACGTGCCCTGCGGAGTCCGCTCTCCGACGTGTCTTTCTTGTAACTGCGATTTTTGCCTATTTTGGTTATATCAACCGAGCTCCAAAAAAGGCCCCGCAAACGTTGTTTAATTGTATAAATAACTACAATTATTTGAACCCTTTGTTTAAATTCTTACATCAAAATACTAGCTTCCGTTCTTTGCTTGAAAAATAGGCAAATTTAAGAACAGAAATAATAATAATTTAATTAATTTTTGGAAAATACATGAAGAAATCAATTTTTAAACTTTTAATGCTGACTTTCAATTTAGTTTATTGTTTCAATGTATATGCACAACCATTACTAGGCAGTCCTGAAGATACTTTTGGAGCTACCACGACCACCACCCTGCCTTGTCCTGAAGGGCAACATTATGTTTCAGGAACATGTTGTTTGTTATCAATGAATTATCTTGTTTCGGGGGTTTGTAGACAATGTCCTGAGACTGAAGTTTTTGTAACTAATAGGTGTTGCCCATCCGGTTATGCATACCTCGTTAATGGAAATTGTAGTCAATGTAATGCTCCAGAAAGACATGTTGTGGCCGGCGCCCCCGCAGATGGTTGTTGCCCGACGGGTCAGAATTACTTAATAGCTGGAGCTTGTAGTCAATGCCCGGCAACAGCACCATATTTATATCCAACGGATAATTTAACATATACTAATTTGGGATGGGCAGGAGAATGCCGCCGTTGTCCGGAAACAGCTCCTTGGGAGTATAATGGGGTTTGTAATAATTGTCCTGAGGCTACTCCGGTGCTTTCTAATGGCGCTTGCTGTCCAACAGGTCAGGTATATCGGGCAAGTTATGGTGGCTGCGCTCTTCCTTGCAGTTTATATCAAATGAGTTTTGATGCCTTGGATACCAGAGATAGTTACGATCAAGCTTTTTATCAATCATGGCAGACATTCCGATCGGTTGTAACTACGAATACAACGGGACTGAGCTGTTTATCTACAATCCTTGCTGAGGCAGATGCCTATGCGAAAAATGATTTTACCGTTAAAGGAAATTGGGGAAAAAGCAGTACGCGTTATTATGATGATATGGTTGTCGAATATCTGCGTAACAAAGAGTTCTTCAATAGTTATAATTGTACAGCAAATTTGGACAACGGTCATTATAAAGGGACTTGTCAAACGGGTGCTTCCTATTTTGATCAAAACTGCAAAGTTCTTACCAACGAACAAAAAACTGCAGAATGTGGAAGTGCAATCATCGGTTCTACTACTGCATATTGGTATGTCTCTT
>CAYOOT010000021.1:0-34800 GCA_964405665.1 uncultured Bdellovibrionales bacterium
TCTGATTTCTGATTTCTGATTTCTGATTTCTGATTTCTGATTTCTGATTTCTGATTTCTGATTTATTTTATTTACTATTCTTTTTATTGGTCAAAACTTGAAGCTTTTTAACCTTGGAAGTTTTTTCATTCAAATTATTCTTGATTAGTTCTAGCTCATATTTATTTAAAGAATTTTCTGCAGTGATTTGCACAGGAGTAAAGTTAAATTGTTTATTTTTTTGTTGCACCAAATCAGAATCCGGAAAGCCGATAGCGCCGATTAAACCAAAAAATGAACAGGCCGCAACGAAACCCATATAGCGGGCAAACTTAGTTTCTGCTTCATGCTTTTTTTCCAGGAAGTGCATGCAATTTTCTGTAGACACTTTCTTAATCGAGAGGTTTTGATTTACAACATATTGCTTTGAACTTTTGGTGTAGTTTACATTTATATTTACATCTTTTTTTTGATTAACTATCAACTTACTTAAATTTATTAAGGATTTTCCAATAAGTTCAGTTTTCCTATAGTGAGGTTTAAGTGAATGAAAGGCTTCAATTAGTAATTTTGTTTTTACTTCAGCCCGGGCTTTTAATTTTTCATCATGGGTATAACGATCGGGGTGCCAAACTTTTATTAACTCCCGATATGAGCTTTGAATATCTTCCCAACTGGCGCTAGGCGTCAACTCCAAAGTTTTTAGGTGATTTTCAATTTTTGAATCTATCATATCCAACTGCATTGTTATAATATCGGCTTTTTAAGGGAAAATTCAAGGTTTTTGTTCTAATTCAAAAAGCTTTTTATTGACTGCTATTAGTTTAGAATCATTAGAGAATTTTTCGGCTAAAGAAAACGCTGTGCCGGAAAGTCGCTGATATTCAGTTTTATCCATTTTTAGACATTTTTCTAAAGTAGTTAGCCAGAGCTCTTCATTTTCCAAGCAAAGATCCCAACCAGCGCCTTTTGCTTCCATTTCGGACCAATATGTCTTGTTAGAGATAATTACCGGCAAGGAGGAGGAAAGTGCTTCAAAAATAACATGTCCAAAATTCTCGTGCAAAGTAGGAAAAAAAAGAAAGTGATAGTTAGCAATTGCTTGATCAATTAATTGATTATCAACTGCACCAAGGTAATTAACTTTAATATTTTTAGGCAATTTACTAATTATTTTTAAACATTGTTGCCAATAAATTTCTTCTTCAACTGGTCCGATGATATCAAAAATGATCTCACCTTTAGTCTGCCATTTTTTTAACAAATTAAGTGCAAAATGAAGATTTTTTTTTGGACTAATTCTGGAAAAGAAGATTAATTTTAAATGATTTTCTGATTTTTCACGGGGATGAAAATGTTTATTGATCGGGTTGGGCAAATTTGCTGCGATTCTAACTTTAGCAAGGCTCCCGAAGTTTTTTATGATCTCATTTTTTTCCTGTTCGGTAGAAGCATGCCAAATAATATTTTTAAAGTAAGGAAGTTTGCTGAAAACATAAAGAAACAACTTTTTTTTAAATGCCTTAATTTTCAAAGCGTTATCGCCCAACATTCCTCTGGGTGCAAGAATAATTTGCATTTGTGGCTTTAAGTGTTGACAAAGAATCAAGGGAACAAGTGAAAAATAAATAGAAAAAACACTGTTTAAATAAAGAAAATCGGAATCATCCGCTAAAATTATTTCTTTTATTTCATTGATTGAAAGCTTGTTTTTTGAAAAATAATAAATACGATAAGAATCTTTTTGAATCCATTGGTTACTTTTGATGTGGGGATAAGGAGTTTTTTCTCCGGCATCTGTATCTGTAGTCACAATGGAAAAATAAAAATCCTGCTGAAGCTGCTTAATTATATTGGCAATAGAACGAATTGGACCGCCCGCTTTATATCCTGGTAAAAACCAGTCAACAAAAACTAGGATTTTCTGCTTTTTAGCATCCAATGGCATTTTTTTCCAGCCAATATTCTAAAACAACAATATTCCAAATCATCGCCCAGCTAACACGATCGTCATTTTTTAAAAAACTTTCCCAAAGATCAAGAATGCCTTTTTTATTATAATAACTTTTTGTCGAAGCTAGGAAAATATAATTATAACAAAATTCTTTTAGTTCATTTTTGAGCCACTGATCCCAAGGAAAAGTAAACCCCCTTTTTTCTCTGTGGAATATTTCTTGAGGCAAAATTGCATATAATGAATCGACTAAGAGTTTTTTCGTACTCGATGGATATTTGAAATGATCGGGTACTGATAAAACAAATTCTACAAGCTGATGATCCAAGAAAGGAACTCTTATTTCAAGTGCATGGGCCATACTCATTTGGTCGCAATCTCTAAGCAGTACATCTTGCATATAAGTGGAAAACTCGGCAAGTGAGATTTGTGAAAGCAAAAAATTATCTTCCAATTTTAAAGGAGAAATAATTTGTTCTAGAGATTTTTGATATTTTATTGTGGAAGATATTTTATTTAAATCCTCGTCAAAAAACAATCTGCGGCTAATTGGATAAAGAGTGTCGAAAGAAATGGTTTTGGAATTCAATATTTTACTTAACTTATTTAAGGGAATTCCCTTAAACACTAAACTTAGTAGCAGAGGATAGATTCTTCTTAAAATACGAGGATGAAGATCTAATCTAAAAGTTTTTAGAAGTTGATAAGTTTTTTTAAAAACGGGATATCCAGCAAATATTTCGTCAGAACCTAAGCCAGAAAGTGCCATGGTTACGCCGGCATTCTTAGTGCTTTTGGCAACAATATAAGTATTAGGACCATCACCACTGGGATGATCCATTGCATTTAAAGCAGCGGGAATATTATTTAAAAAATCTTTGGGAGTTAGTAATATTTCGGTGTGTTCAGTGTTAAATTTCTTTGCAATTATTCTTGAATACTTTTCTTCAGAAAATTCTTTTTCGTTAAAAATCACAGAAAAAGTTTTTACCGGAAGGTTACTGGCTTGACTCATTAAAGCAACTATTGTTGAAGAATCAAGTCCACCAGAAAGAAATGCACCAAAAGGCACATCAGAAATCATTCTTAACTTTACAGATCTTTTTAAGTGAGAGTTAATATTTTCACAAATTTCTGGATAAGATAAATTAGAAACAAGGGGATCAATTTTTTCCGCGGGATTCCAATAACAATTGATTTTTATACCTTTGGTTGTCGCCATTAGATAATGTGCCGCGGGAAGTCTTAAAACATTTTTTAAAATACTATTGGGATGATATACTGTTTGATAAGAAAGATGGTCTGCTGCGGAATTTAGATCTAATTCAGGCTTAAATAAGTTTGATTGAATAAGCGATCGTAGTTCTGAAGAAAAAGCCAAAATATTATTGGAGAAATTATAATAAAGCGGTTTTTCTCCAAATCTATCTTTGGCAATAAAAAGAGTTTTTTCTTTAGTATCCCAAATTGCAAAAGCAAACATTCCATTAAGCTTTTCCAGCGAATCAATACCCCATTTGCAATATGCTGCTAAAATAGTTTCTGTGTCGGAATTACTTTTAAAAATAAAATCCTGGGAAAGTTCTGATTTTATTTCTTGAAAATTATAAATTTCACCATTAAATATAATTGCGTATCTGCCCTCTTGAAAAAACATGGGCTGGTTTCCCGCCGGGCTAAGATCAATAATCGCTAAACGCTTATGAGCAAGGGACAAACCATTTTCATGATAATAGCCTTCAGAATCTGGTCCACGATGATTCATCATCGCATTCATTTTAATTACATTTGGGGCAAAATCACCATTAAGTGATAGATTGAAAATGCCGTTAATGCCACACATAGAATAAAAATTAATAGCAGCTTAACTACTATTGTATTAGCCTTATATCTATCATGACTAATTTCGTGACCCTAGGAAATACAATAATTTTTAGCTTGTTGTTAGAGCAAATTAGATATTATGAAAATTAGAAGATACAGATCCTACTGAAGCTTAGCAAGGATTAATTTTATCTAGTCAATAGCGGAAACTTATTTTAGAATAAAAATAAGTAGAAGATTTATTAACTCTAAATATCGATAAAAATGAAGTATAAAAACCTCGGAAAAGCAGGAATAAAAATAAGCGAACTGTCTTTTGGATCTTGGATTACTTTTGGTAATTCACTTGATTTAGTGAAAGTCAAACAATGTTTACAAAAAGCTTTTGATTTAGGTATTAATTTTTTTGATAATGCCGAAGGCTATGGCAGAGGGGATGCGGAATTATTGATGGGAGAAGCAATAAAATCTTTCAGAAGAGAAGATTTAGTGATCTCAACGAAAATATTTTGGGGCGGAAATGGACCTAATGATACAGGATTATCATGGAAACATATAGTTGAAGGAACAAGAAATTCCTTAAGAAGACTGAAATTAAGCTACGTTGATTTACTTTTTTGCCATCGACCTGATCCCTCAACTCCCCTGGAAGAAACAGTAAGAGCTATGGATTATGTAATTAAAGCCGGGTATGCATTTTATTGGGGTACTTCACAATGGCCCGCAGAACAAATTGAAAAAGCTTATGAGCTTGCCGAAAAGTATAATTGTATTCCTCCTTCGATGGAACAGCCAATATACAATCTATTAGCAAGAGATAAGGTAGAAAAAGAATACTCTGCACTAATAAAAAAATACGGTTTCGGATTAACAACATGGAGTCCGCTTGCTTCTGGAATATTAAGTGGAAAATATAATAACGGAATTCCCAAAGGAAGTAGGTTGGATACTAATGAGTGGCTAAGGCAAGAGTTAACGCCTTCTAATATTGAAAGAGTGAAAAAATTGGCAGATCTTGCAAAAAACCTGGATTGCACTTTGGCCCAATTATCAATTGCCTGGTGTTTAACCAATCCTAATGTCAGTTCGGTAATTACCGGAGCTTCTTCTGTTGAACAAATTGAGGAAAATATAAAGGCGGTTAGTATCAAAGATCGGATTACAGAATCCGTGAAGAAAGAGCTGGAAAAGATTGTGGGGTAGTTTTTCTGAATTCCGACATCTGGTATCAGAGTTCGGAATTCCGATATCAGAAATCTGATTACGGAATTCTGAACTCCGAGTTCTAATTATTGATTACTCTAAAATTTCAGCCAGTTAATATCTCAATCAAAACCTTCAAACTGTTTTTTGTCGCCGCATCCTTAAAACCAATCTTCCTTTCAAAACCAAGAAGATCGGAAACTACAAAACATCCGGCAATTTCCGCTTGATAGAGATTGGCCAAATGGCAGAGAGCAGAATATTCCATATCCACAGCAATGACTCCTTTTTCTGAATAATATTCAACCCGCGATTCACTTTCCCGGTAAGGGGCATCTGTTGTCCAAAGTGGACCTGCTTTAATAATTTCCGGAGAAACTTTAGTTTTTAGTTGTAGAATAATATTTTTTTGCAGATCTTGCTTTTGGGGGATCGTTACTGAAGAGGCACCGTATATTTTTGATGTTCCTTCATCAGAGATACATTCTGTTGGAAAAATAATATCTCCAATATTTATTTGATTATGCTGAGATTGGATTCCTCCAACATACCCCAGAATAATAATTTTTTTTAAAGCAGAGGCAAAAAAAGGTTCGCTAGCAAGAACTGCAGCAGGAGCTCCAATTATCGGACCAATAATGCCGATTTTCACAAAATTATAATAGGAGAAAGCATCAAAGAATTTCTTCTTTGATTTTAAAACCAAGCCCTTAACTTGAGCAGATTTAATCAATTCATTTTTAATGGATTCTGAAGAAACTATGATTAATTTCTCCGGGAGTAGCTTGTCTGGAATGGGAGATAAGATATTATCCATTGCTAATATTTTTCTTCAGCCAATCTCGATATTGCTCTTTGTGGCCGTTTTCTTTTAAAAACTCGAAAATTACAAAATCAAGTGTGGGTTTGCCTTGTAATAATTCTTTCAACTTTCTTTCTGTTTTAAAAAACCCATATTTAAGGGATAACTGAGTACTAATTTCTAAGGGGGATGAATTTTCTTTTTCCATTAACCAAAGAGCAGAGGCTACACCCGATCGATGAGTGCCGCTGGCACAATGAACAAGAATTGGTGTTTGCGCAGTCTCGTAAATGTCCAGCAGCGCTAAAAGTCGATCTTTTTGCATCGCTTTTTTGCTGGAAAAGGGAAGATGAAAATATGTTGCATTGTTAGCCTGGGCAACGTCTGCTTCGCTCAGATTGGTTTCTTTGTCTAAATAATCATCTTGTAATCTTAGATCGATAACTGTTTTAATTTTATATTGTTTAATTGTATTGGCCAGATCAGTTCTGCTCATTTCTGCCGAGCGATAAAACCGCTTAGGAACAACTTCATGAAAATTATTTTTAAAGAGAAAATTCGCTGCAAAGCTTGTAAAGACAGTAGTTTCTGAATAGGCCTGAGTAAAAATTATCCCCGATAAAATCAGGACAATAATCAATATTTTCTTTTTCATCACTTCTCTACTTTTGCCAGTATAAATTTATCCTTGCCATAAATAGCATATTCTTTGCTTTCTTGCAGAACTTCCAGTTTTTCAAATTTAGAACGGGCAAGATTTAAGTCTTTTTTGGAAAAAACAAGGTAAGCCGGATCTTCTTTAATTTCTTCTGGGGAATCTGCTCGAGGGATATTTTTTTCAAAATAAAATGCCGCAATATAATAATCATCATGGAATTGATAAATGTTTTTAATCTGCGGGAAATTAGTTTTTATTTCATTAAAAAATTGTTTTGCTGAAGATTGAGTGGTAATTGGCCAGAGGATTATTCCCGTGATAAAAATGCTAAATAATATTACTTGCAAAAAAACATATTTTATTAGTGTTAGCATCTGTAAAATTTTTTCCTTAAAAGTTTTTAGAATTAGCAATTTGATCAATAAACGATTGGCAATAATTAGCAAAATTAATAAGACAATCTTAGCAGAAGAAATGCTGTTCAGTGTTTGTTTGATTAAAAATAAATCTTTTTCTTTAAGCATCGAAGCAAAGGGTATATTCTTATTAATTGTCAGAAAAAGCATGGCAATTAAGATTAAAGAGGAAAGATAAAATAGAACACCAAATAAATAGTAAGTAAATTTATTCAATTTTAAATAGTTCTCAAGATTAAGATTTTTAATGCTCCAGACAAAGAGATAGGTTAACGCCGGATAAGCTGGAAGCAGATAAACACTGCGTTTACTGGAAACAAAGCCGAAGAAAAGCAAAAAGAAAATCGCTGTAATTAAGCAAAACAAAGCCAAATAGTTTTTTTCAAAGAAAAACTTTTTTCTTTGTTTCAAACCAGCAATAAAAGTAAGAGGGAAGAATAAACTCCAAGGAAAATATCCCGTAATTAATAAGAGAAAAACAGAGAAGAAGTTTCCTTTGTGCCCCGTTTCATAGTCGTCATTGCCAACAATTCTGGCTAGATTCTCTTTCATCAAAGAAACTTCCAAGAATTTCTCTCCGACTAGCTGATAGGAGCAAAAATACCAAATTCCGGCAATAAGTGCAGTAATTACTGCACTTAAAAATATTCCTGATATTAATTTAAAATCTAATTTTTTAATAATCACTAAAAACAAAAAAGCAATTACCCAGGGAAGAACTAAACCAGCGGGGCCTTTTGTTAAAAAAGAACAAGCTAGAATGATGGAAATTAGTAGCAATTTGCTAAGGGAAACGCGATGCATTTTTAAATAATCATTTAAAAAATCGAATATTAAAAAAAGTCCCACGGCGAGCGTGCTGCTAAAAAGTAAATCAACTCGAGCAACACAGCTGCTTCTTAACCATTCCATCGAGCTGGCAAGAACCAGAACTGCGATGTAGCAAAAGGGGATTTCTAAATATTTTTTAAAAAATCGCAAAAAAAAGCTAAGTGCCAAGGCCGAACTAAGGATTGAGGGAATCCGATAAAAATATTCTGCTTTTGCATTAAAAATATAAATTATTAAAGCGGCAATCCAATGAAATAAAGGTGGTTTAGAAGGGATATCGATGCCATTTCGCAAAGGCAGAATAAAATTATTCTGCTGAAACATGGCATTAATTACCAAACCTTCTCTTGCTTCTCCTCGAGTATAAAATGGAAAAAATGACTGTAGACTAAAAAAAATGACTGCTAAAATAAAAATTATTAAATAATCAAATCTTTGAAAGAAAGAAATTTTACTGCTTATTTTTATGCTGTTCATTGAAAATCAAATCTAGACCTTAATATCGATTGATTTTCTAAGGGGATTGTTTTTGGTGACGCTTTCTTCAAGAGTGCTGTCTTCTTCTTCAGAAATAATTTCCATATCTTCGCTCAGGACAAGCGAAGACTTTTGATCTTCTTTTTTTTTCTTCTTGCCTTTGGAAGAGAGGTTTTGCCGGTTAGAGCCGTCCCTATCTATTTTGTTAATATCCATAAAATAATAGAAAAACCAATATCAATAGATACTTACTCTAATCTAAAGGATAGCACCAATTTAACCGATTAACTATATATAATCTTTTTAGAGAAAGAATATAAATTATTTTGAATAATTAAGTAAATCGTTTGCATCATAAGCTTATAAGGTTAACCAATTGGTTTTATTATGAAAAATGCAAAATCAAATAAAGATAAAGCGGAAACTGCAATTTTTATTGCACATGAAGACTTTGAAAAAACAGACGAGGCGGAATCAGAAAGAAATCTAATGCGGGCAATTTTACAGGCCGCAATGGATGATATTCGTAAAAAGGGAGATCCCCAAAAAGAAGCTTTGAAATATTTTAGTTGCGGCGATGATGCCTATATTTACTCTTTCTTAAGCATTTGTAACCAATTGGAACTTTGTCCAAAAACAATTAAAAGTATTCTCGGGGTATGTCAGATCGAAAGTAAATATCAGGATAAATATCAAGATAAGCAACCGCAAACAAAAACAAGTCCGCAAACTCCCGGCAGACAAATCTCCTAGAAAAACGCTATTGAGAACTTTTAACAACTAAGTTTTTTATAAATACTTTCTACGATCTTCTCCAATTCCTGAATGCTGGAAAATTTAGTCTGATATAGTGAATATAATTCTTTTTCCATTTCCTTTGTTATTTTTAATTTTTCATTAAATTTTATTCCCAAACTGAGAAGTGATTTTACTTTTTGTATTTCCAAAATCAATGACTTTAGGAAATTTATTTTTTTTAAGAGTGCTGAGCTAATTAATTTGTTTTGTAACCGGGAAAGAGAATTGCTTAGATCGATTGCCGGATACAGTTGTTCATTGGCCAGAGCTTTTGTTAAAAGCAAGTGCCCATCGCTTAAACTAATAATTTCTTTAACTAAAGGCTCTTCGATAATTTCTGCAGAAGAAAGCAAAGTAAAAAATGTTGTAATTGAACCGTTCTTGCTATTGCCCAGGCGTTCTAACAGGCAAGCAATAGTTGGGTAAACTGCAGCACTATAGCCGTTTGTTATTGGCAGCTCTCCCAGTTCCAAAGAAATTTCGCGAAAGGCTCTTAAAAACCTGCTTAAAGAATCTATTTGCAAAAGCACTTTCAGACCTTGTTCTCGATAAAATTCGGCAATTGAAATTGCTGCTTCTACTGCCAAGACGCGTAGTGCTGCCGGCTCATCACTGTTGCTCATGATAATAACGGATTGCTTCAAAGTCTCTGGTGGAAAGGAATTTATGAATTCATTTACTTCTCGACCTCTTTCTCCAACCAAGGCAATGATTTTTATATCTGCAACGGAATTTTTCGCTAAATTCGTAATCAGCGATGTTTTTCCAACTCCTGGTTCGGCTAAGATGATTATTTTCTGTCCGTAACCAACCGTATTAAAAATATCAATTGCTCCTATCCCAGTAAAAAAGATTTCAGCTATTTCTTTTTTTTCACAGGCAGGAGGAGAACTTTGTTTATAAGGAAGTAGGGAGTTTAGGGGATTTTGATTGGCTGAAGAAGATATTCTTTTAACGATTCCCCCTAAAGGGTTAATTAAGCAACCTTGAACGAGAGGGGAATAGTTTAAATTTAGTGTTTTCCCAGTCGCCAATATGGTGGAATGAGATTCGCTAAGCAGTAAATTTTTATTTAATAATAAGGCAATTAATTTGTCTCCTTGATGTCGATATAAATAGGCAAATAATTGAAGATGGCCTTGGGTATCTTTTAGAAAAAACAAAGTTCCTAAAGGCATTTTGGGGCCAGAGAGAGTCAGCGTTTGTTCGCTGCTGCTAATTAGGTGAAAAGGGCCAATCAAATGAAAGTTTACTTCACTTTGGATGATGTTATTGAATACTTTTAAAAGTGAATTCATTTAAAATTTATTTTTAATTATTTTTTTTAATTCTAGTGAAAGAGTTTCCGATTCACTGATTAAAGTTTGTAGATGTTTAATTTGATTAGCTAGATTTATTTCAATTCTTTGTTCTCTTAGGCAAAGTACCGCAGAACCTCTTTTTAATTGGTTGTCGATCTGAATATCTAAATTTTTTTTTATAATCTCAGATAAGCTTTTGCTTTCAGCTTCAGAGATTTCTAAGCGGAAAATTTTATTTTGATTTTTGATAATTTCTTTTATTTGATTTTCAATAAAAGAATTTTTTTTGTTACTCTTTTGTAGAAAGACTTTTTCCATTAATAGATTTATAATCTTAATAATTTCATTCTTGGAGTTTTCAATAATATTGTTTTGGAGTTGTTCTAGCGCTAGGGGAATTAAGAAATTTTCTTTGTCATTCACTGAAAAAATAGAATTTGTGTAAATTATTTTTTGATTGGACTGTAATTTGATGTAGTCTTTTAGTATTTTTAAAAGCCGGCAGTTTGGCTGTGTTAACTCTTCAGGAGAATAATTTTTAAAAACTTTGGGGTGAGACATATCCATACTATTCGCTTAATAAATTGTTCTGATCTCAGATTTTATTGTTGCGACAGAGTAACTACTTGAATTAACTAAATAATTATTTGAAGCAAAGAGCATTAAACTATGGATTATAGACTTTAACTGGCTTATAATAATAAAACTCAGTTATTTGTTAGCGATTTTGTTGAATTTGCTTTTGTAACCTTGAATTGTTTTAAGCCGCGTGTTAAAAGTGCGGCCTAAATCAGGCCTGTAAAAGTTTTGTTATTTTCGCAGGTTAGAATAAATATTACGCTCCTTAGCTTTTCTTGGTGCAGGGTAAACCTGCCATAGCTTGGGGTTGGATTAACCAAGAATATTATAGAGAGATGAAATCGTGGAAGGAAATATTGAACAAGTGATGGAAACTCACTTAGAAAAAAAAGTGGCGACAAGCACAAAAAAAACAAGTGCTGAACGTAAATCTAAAGATCCCAAAACTCAACCGAAAGAAAGAGATAAAGTAGCAATTAATTTGCAATCACTTTTGCAAGCTGGTGCGCATTTTGGACACCAAACCACACGTTGGTCTCCGGCAATGGCGCCCTACATTTATACTTCCCGAAACGGCATTCACATTATCAACCTACCATTGACAGTTCAAAGTTGGGAAGCGGCAAAAATCGCCATTCACAATATAGTAGCCAAAGGTGGAAATATTTTATTTGTCGGAACGAAAAAACAAGCACAGGAAGCAATTGCCGAAGAAGCAAATCGTTGCGGTGCCTTCTATGTGACCAAACGCTGGCTTGGGGGAATGATCACTAATTTTCAAACTATTCGTAAAAGTATTGAACGGATGAACAAATTGGAAGTTATTTTGGCTGAAGAAGAAGCTTTGATTGCCGAGGGTCAAACTCCAAAATTTAAAAAGAAAGAAAGATTAATGATGTCTAGAGAAAGAGAAAAATTGGATTTTTCCTTAGGCGGGATTAAGGATATGCATGGAGCTCCCCAATTGATGTTTGTCATTGATATCAAGAGAGAAGATATTGCAATTAAAGAAGCAAAAAAATTAGATATTCCGGTTGTGGCGATTGTCGATACCAATTGTGATCCCCGAAATGTTAATTATGCAATTCCTTCAAATGACGATGGAACTAGAGTGATCAGATTATTTTGTGCTGCAGTAGCTGATACAGTAATTGAAGCTAAAAAACATATTGAAGTTCCTCAAAAGGAAAGTAGAAGAAAAGGAGCAGCACAACAACAAAATGTTTCTGCCGAAGTTGTAGAGGCACCTGCTGAGGAAGTTTCCTTAAATGAAAGTCCTGCAGAAAACAAAGAACTTTCTTAGAACTAAATTTTACCACAGAGTAATGTAGGGGCAGGTTTTATACCTGCCCATTCAACCAACATCTTTGGTAATTCCGGGCAGGTATAAAACCTGCCCCTACATTAGCGTTTCGTAAAAAACGCTTTTTTATTGACGATTGTAATAGAATTAGGGTGAGTTATGGCTGAAATTACAGCTGAAAAAGTAAGAGAGTTACGTGAAGCAACGGGAGCAGGGATGATGGATTGCAAACAAGCCTTGACCGAAAGTGCCGGAGATTTTGAAAAAGCAGTAGACTTTTTACGAAAAAAAGGCCTGAAAAGCGCCGGTAAAAGAGCGGATAAAGTGGCTGCTGAAGGAATCGTTTATTGTTATACTCATCCTGGTTCGAGGATTGCGGTATTATTGGAGCTAAACTGCGAAACAGACTTTGTTGCCAAAGGAGAAGATTTTTCTGCTCTGGCAAAAGGAATTGCGATGCATATTGCTTGGGCTAATCCTAAATATGTTTCTCGCGAAGAAGTTTCTGGAGATGTTTTGGAAAGAGAAAAAGAAGTTTATAGAACTCAGCTTAAAGCTGGGCAGGAAAAAATGGCCGATAAAATTATTGAAGGAAAACTAGAAAAATTTTATCAAGAAGTATGCTTGGTAGAACAATTGGATGCCAAAGATTCTTCTGGAAAGAAAAAAATTGGAGATGCGATCACGGAATTAAGTGCTAAAGTTGGAGAAAAAATCCAAATTAGAAGATTTTCTAGATATGAAGTAGGTGAAGGAATCGCTAAGAAAGTTGTAGATTACCGAGAAGAGGTTGAACAAACAGCTAGAGGAGCGGCGTAGTGAAATATCAGCGCATTCTTTTAAAACTAAGCGGAGAAGCCCTTGCTGGAGATAAAGGCTATGGGATTGAACCTCAAGTTCTGACAAGAATTGCTGCGGAGATCAAGGAAGTTCATGAAACCGGTGTGCAGATCGGTCTGGTTCTTGGAGGAGGAAATATTTTTAGAGGTGTTTCCGCTAGTGTGCAAGGAATAGATCGTGTTTCTGCTGATTACATGGGAATGCTTGCTACGGTAATGAATTCTTTGGCCTTGCAAGATGCTTTAGAAAAGCAAGGAATCATGACTCGAGTAATGTCGGCGATTACGATGAATGCGATTTGTGAACCGTTTATTACGAGAAAAGCAAAGCGGCATTTAGAAAAAGGAAGAGTAGTGATTTTTGCCTGCGGCACAGGAAATCCTTATTTTACCACCGATACTGCCGCTGCTTTAAGAGCCAAAGAAATTTCTGCAGAAGTGATCTTAAAAGCAACAAAAGTGGATGGCATTTACGATAAAGATCCTTTAAAACATTCCGATGCTGTGTTTTATAAGCAAATTCGTTTTATTGATGTTTTGAAAGGCAAAATTAAAGTGATGGATGCCACGGCACTTTCACTTTGTATGGAAGAAAATATTCCGATAAAAGTTTTTAACATCAATGTTCATGGCAATATTCCAAAGATTGTTAGCGGTGAACAAATTGGTAGTTCTGTTACTCAGGAGTGATATCGTATGTCAAATCAATTAGTGCTCGAGCATGATGATCAATGCAAACAAGCGGTGGCTTCTTTTAAAAAAGACCTACAAAAATTTAGAACCGGAAGAGCTTCTGCCAGTTTATTAGAAAGCATTTATGTTGATTATTATGGGGCCAAGACTCAACTGATGCATCTGGGACAAATCACCACTCCCGAGCCCAGATTAATTGCTATTCAAGTTTATGATGCTGGTGCTGTCAGTGCCGTAGAAAAAGCTATTCAATCTGCAGGCCTTGGTTTTAATCCTTCGCGAGAAGGAAATTTAATCCGGATTGTGATACCGGCACTGACAGAAGAAAGTCGAAAAGATTTGGTTAAAAGATTACATAAGTTAGCGGAAGATATTAAAGTTTCTATTCGTAATCACCGCCGTGATGCCAATGATCAAGTGAAGAAAGCAGAGAAAAATTCTGAACTTTCCAAAGACGATAGCGCAAAATTATTGGACAAAATTCAAAAACAAACAGATTCCGCTTGTGCGGAAGTTGATAAGTTGCTTTCAGTGAAAGAAGCTGAATGCATGGAGGTTTGATAAAACCTTTGTCCGCAATGTCTTTAAGTAATCAACAAAATATCCCCCAACATATTGCAATTATTATGGATGGCAATGGACGTTGGGCCAAGTCCAAAAATTTAGAAAGAGTGGAAGGACATCGAGAGGGGGCAAGATGTGTTAGGAAAGTTGTTGAGGCTTGTCGAGAGTTAGGAGTTCGTTATTTAACTTTGTATAGTTTCTCCACGGAAAACTGGAATCGTCCGGAATTAGAAGTTGCTGCCTTAATGAATTTGTTTAAAGAACAATTGTCCGAGCAACTTAATAATGATGAACTAAGAGGGAATAAAATCAGGTTTAGAGTAGTCGGTGATAAAGCGGGCTTATCTCCCGAATTGCAGCTTTTAATTGAAAAATTAGAATCAAGCACCGCAGAAAACACTGCCTTGGATCTAATTTTGGCAATTAACTACGGAGCTCGAGAAGAAATTCTTTTTGCGACAAAAGAAATTGCAAAATTAGTAGCTACTTCTCAAATTGGTCTTGAAGAAATAAATGAAGAATTATTTTCTTCGAAACTAAGGACCAGTGGAATCCCTGATCCGGATTTGTTGGTAAGAACTGCCGGTGAAATGAGAGTTTCAAATTTCTTGTTATGGCAAATTGCTTATTCAGAAATTCTTGTAGTTGATAAATTCTGGCCAGAGTTTAATCAGGAAGTTCTTCAATATTGTGTTGAACAATACCAAAGCAGAGAGCGACGTTTTGGTAAGACTTCGGAGCAATTATAATATTATATCTCGCTGAAGCTTTCTGATGTTCTGAAATGGTAGTGAAGAGGAAGCGAGAGACTGTAAATTAAACTGTGTAATTAATTATTTGGAATTTTCATATACGTAATTAAAAGTATAAAACGTACGGAGCGCGGACTTTAGTCCGCTTAATACCGAACTTTTATTCTGCTATACTAAAATATTTGGAAATAAGCGGACTAAAGTCCGCGCTCCGTACGTATATTGGAAATTACGCAGTTTAATTTACAGTCTCGATAACTTTCATAGATGTCTGTTATTACGTAAGTAAGTTTTAGAAAATATTAGAATTATGATCTCAACTAACTATCTTTCAACAGCAAAAGGTGACTTGAAACAACGAATGATCACCGCTGCCATTATTTTACCGATAGTTTTAGCAGCAATTCTCCTAAGTAAAACTCTACTTCTTTTTTTGGTCTTATCGATTTATGGGATTATGCAATATGAAGTTTTTTCTTTTTCCGCTCAATTGGATAGAAAAAGTAAATTAGGGCTTTCACTACTAAGTTTTATTTTACCCTTGGGTTATGCAATCAATGGTTTTCCTGCTTTTGTCATTGCTGCGGCAGTGTATTTAATATGTTCCTGTTCTTATTTGATTTTTTTTCTGGAATCAGAAAAACATGCGCAAATAGATAGCGATCTGCTTTTACTCTGGGGGCTAAGCCTTTCCTATACCGGCCTTTTGGGAACGATTCTCTATATCGTTGCTTGTCGATTTGAGCCAAATTTTATTATCTGGTTAATTGCCATAACGATTTTCTCGGATACTTTTGCCTATTTTTTTGGAAAATATTTAGGCAATAAAAAACTTGCTCCCCGAATATCTCCGGGCAAAACAATAGTTGGTTTAGGGGGAGGAATTTTTGGGGCTTTAATCGCAGCAGCGATAATAGTTTATTATCATTATCTTCCTCTTAATCCCTATCTAGTTATAATTTTTTCATTAATTATGTCCCTAGTCGGTGTCTTTGGTGACTTATTTGAATCTCTAATAAAACGTTGTTACAATCGCAAAGATTCAGGTAATATTTTACCGGGGCATGGCGGAATATTAGATCGAGTGGATGCTCTTATTTTTACCGCTCCTTTATTATTGATTATCGAATATTTTTTAAATTAAAATGATCAAAAAGCAGCTGGCAATACTTGGTTCAACAGGTTCCATCGGAACACAAAGCTTAGATGTTGTTCGTAAGAACCCCGGTCTTTTTGAAATTTTCTCCCTTACAGCAAAAACTAATCTTGAACTTTTAGTGAAGCAAATTCAGGAATTTAAGCCGAAAATTGTTGTGATTTCCAATCCAGAACATGCCGCAACCTTAAAAAAAACTTTTGGAGATTCTTTAAAAATTGGCTGTGATGAAGAAGATCTTTCTCGGGCTGTTACGGAAAAAGAAGTAGATATTGTATTAGCCTCTATTGTCGGATTTGATTGCTTAGCACCGGTAATTGCCGGGATTAAAGCTGGAAAAGACATTGCTTTAGCGAATAAAGAATGTGTTGTTGCCGCTGGAGTTCTGTTGCAAAATGAATTGGCCAAAAGTAAATCGCGCTTAGTGCCAATTGATTCTGAGCACAACAGTATTTTTCAATGTTTAAATCGCAGAGGTTGGAAAGAAAAAGTCAGAAAAATTACACTGACTGCTTCCGGCGGACCATTTTTAAATACCAGTAAAGAAGAATTAGCCTACATTAAACCAGAGGATGCAGTAAAACATCCTAAATGGAATATGGGCGTAAAAAATTCTATTGACTCGGCAACTTTGATGAATAAAGGATTGGAAGTAATTGAAGCAAGTTTTTTATTTAATTTGCCGCTAGAAAAAATCGATGTTTTAATCCATCCCCAATCAATTATTCATGGATTGGTTGAATACCAAGACGGAGCAGTTATTGCCGCATTGTATAATCCAGATATGCGAGTTCCCATTGCTTATGCCTTGAATTATTTAAGCGATGAAAGCTCCTCTCGGACATTGGAGACAACGGTAGAACCCCTGGATCTTGCTAAAATTGCCAATTTGACTTTTTATAAACCAGATACCGATAAGTTTAAGTGTTTGGAGCTGGCATATATTGCTTTAAAAAATGGCAAAGCTTCGCCGACAATAATCAATGCCGCAAATGAAGTGGCCGTAAGTAGTTTCCTTAATAGAATGATTAAATTTACTGATATTCCCGTAGTAATTGAGAATTGCTTAAAAAATTTAGCGCTTGAAAATATTAACAATTTAGAGGATGTTATTGCCATTGACTCTAAAGCTAGGGCTTTTACCCTGGAACTATGTAAATAAAAAGGAATTATGTCTTGGATTACTTGGATTATCTTTAAGTTTATTGCTCCGATTACCATGCTCGGAATTTTAGTTTTTATTCATGAGCTGGGGCATTTTTTAGTCGCTAAATGGTGCGGTGTCGGAGTCTTGAAATTTTCTTTAGGTTTTGGTCCTGCTATTTGTAAATTTAAAAAAGGGGAAACTGAATATCAGATTTCAATAATCCCCCTTGGTGGTTATGTGCGGATGTTGGGAGATATGCCCGATCCGATTACCGGCGAAGAAGAAATTGATGAAAAAGTTAGAACTGAAAGTGAAGCAGAAAGTCATTTAGAGAGCAGAAAAAATTGGTTTATTCATAAAACAGCTTTGCAAAAATCAGCAATAGTTTTTGCCGGACCTTTTTTTAATCTTATTTTAACGATTGTAATAATTTTTTTATGTGTGGCCATTTATGGAGAAAAAGAACCGATTCTTACTCCGACAATTGGTTCAATTATGGAGGATTCCCCGGCACAGCGTGGCGGTTTAGAAAAAGGTGATTTAGTAAAATCAATTAATGAAAAAGAGATTAATACCTGGCAGGAACTGCAAGAAACTATTTATCAAGGCAATGGCGAACAATTAAATTTAAAAATTATAAGAAATGGTGTTGAAAATATCATTAGGGTTCAACCTGAACTTAAAATAGTTAAGACTTTTGCAGGAGAAGAAGAGAAACATTATCTTCTGGGAGTCGGTCCTTTGGAAGAATACGAAACTAAACCGGCGAGTATTTCTAGAGCAGCGCTGATCAGCTTTATTTGGACTTATGATAAAGCATACCTAAATTATAAGGGCATTTGGGGAATGATTACCGGTAAGGTATCTACAGATCAAATCGCTGGCCCCCTCTATATTGTAAAACTTACAGGAAATAAGGCCGAAGAAGGCTTGGAAGGTTTATTATATTTAACTGCTTTCTTAAGTATTTCTCTGGCAGTCTTAAATTTACTTCCCATTCCCATTTTAGATGGTGGGCATATTTTATTTTTCTTATTGGAAGCAATTATTGGACCGATTTCCATTAAAAAGAAGGAACTTGCCCAAAACGTTGGACTTGCTTTGTTATTGTTTTTAATGGTTTTTGCATTAAAAAATGATTTAACCAGAAAAAGTGAAGTAGAACCTAAAGAAAAAGTAAAATGGCAAGAGTTCGGGCAAGAGAAAACAGAGCAAACACCGAAGCAAGAAGAAGTACAAAAGTAAAAAATGTCTTATTTGCTTGGAATCGATAGTAGTAATTTAAATTGTATCAATTTAAGTATCGGTTCGGCTCAACTGAAGTCTTCTCATAAAGAAAACTATTTTAATTTGGAAATTGATCATCTAAGCTCAGCTGCGGCAATAATTCCGGGAATTTCTCAGTTATTGAAAAATAATAATTTAAGAATAGAAGAAATTGAGAAAGTTTTACTGGCCAGTGGCCCGGGAAGTTTTACCGGAATAAGAAATGCGATGTCTTCAGCATTTGGTTTGGGTTTTGGTTTAAAAAAAGATGTTTTTGCCACATCAATTTTACATATTGATGCTTATTTGGCTGCGGAAATGGAAAGATTGTTATTGTTTAAAAAAGCCAATGATAATGAATATTACTCGCAATATTTTGAGTTTGAAAATAAAAAAATCATTCAGAAAGATCCCCTAATAATTATTCCCGAAAGAGATCGGAGCATTCATTTAAAAAAAATATTAGCAGCTAAAGGTTTCAATAATGAGGAAATACAAGTAGTGGAAATTGAGCAGAAATCGGGGAAAAATACAGCTCAGGGATTGATTGATTTTTACATCAATAACCCAGAACACTTTCTTCAAATTTTTGATAAACATACCTTTAAAGCCAATATTGAAGCAGATTATGTCAAGCCGATCAATGCCAAGACTCTTGCTGAAAGAGGGATCGGCCGTTGATTAGCGCTTTCGGATATCGGACTTCAGATATCCGATTGCCGATTTCTGACTACGGATCTCTGATCTCAGATATCAGAGATCCGCAATCGGATAGCTGAATACAGATTGCCGAGTCTCGTTTCGGACTGCTGATTTTTTAATAATTCATGAAAAAACTATTGACTATTTTCGAGAATCGGGTATATGTATATTGAAGTTCCCAACGAATATGCACGTTATTTCTTAATTCAAATTCAAAAATAATCAAAAAAAGTTTTAATTCGTCAGGGGCCTTTATTAGTTTATATACCTGTCAATAAGAGTGAATAATTTATGATGAATCTTGCTGAGCTAAAAAAGACCAGTATCGCTGACCTAACAAAAATTGCTGAAGATCTGAAGGTTGAAGAAATTAGCGGTAAACGAAAACAAGACTTAATTTTTGATATCTTAGAAGCCCAGGCTGCTACAGATGGTCAAATTTTTGCCTCCGGTGTCTTGGAAATATTACCTGATGGTTTTGGTTTTCTAAGATCGCCTGATTCCAATTATCTGCCTGGACCTGACGACATTTATGTTTCTCCAGCTCAAATCCGTCGTTTTGTGCTTAGAACCGGAGATACCGTAGATGGTCAAATCCGTCCTCCCAAAGATGGTGAAAGATATTTTGCTCTTTTAAAAGTTAATGAAATTAACTTTGAATCTTCTGAAGTACAAAAATCAAAAATACTTTTCGATAACTTAACTCCACTTTATCCCGATCGAAAATTAAAACTAGAAGTCGGTGCACAAAAATATTCAATGAGAATTATTGATTTATTGTCTCCGATTGGAATGGGTCAAAGGGCACTAATTGTTGCTCCTCCAAGAACCGGGAAAACAATTCTTTTACAAGAAATTGCCAACTCAATTACAGCGAATCACCCGGAAGTGGTGTTGATTGTTTTGTTAATTGACGAACGTCCGGAAGAAGTAACCGACATGCAAAGAAATGTTAAGGGAGAAGTAGTAAGTTCAACCTTTGATGAACAGGCGACAAGACACGTGCAAGTTGCCGAAATGGTCATTGAAAAAGCAAAACGCTTAGTAGAGCATAAAAAAGATGTGGTGATTTTACTGGATTCGATTACCCGTTTAGCTCGTGCTTACAATACAGTGGTTCCGGCAAGTGGTAAGGTATTAAGCGGTGGTGTTGATTCCAATGCCTTGCATAAGCCCAAAAGATTTTTTGGGGCCGCGAGAAACATTGAAGAAGGCGGAAGCTTAACAATCATCGGGACAGCATTAATTGATACTGGTTCCAGAATGGATGAAGTTATCTTTGAAGAATTTAAAGGAACCGGCAATATGGAACTAGTGCTTGACAGAAAACTTTCTGATCGCAGAATTTTCCCGGCAATTGATATCAATAAATCCGGTACTAGAAAAGAAGAGCTCTTAATCCCAGAAGAGGATTTACAAAGAATTTGGTTACTAAGAAAAGTACTTAACCAATTAAACACCTCAGAAGCAATGGACTGGTTATTGGAAAAGATGGACGGGACCAAAAGCAATAAAGAATTTCTTAGCATGATGAAAGGCTAGTTCAAATGTTCAATTTTGGCGAAATACTTCGCGGGGAAGAAAAAATAGAGTCTAGGTTATAAGATTTAACGAATATAATTCATATTTTGTTATTATTTTTAAATTAAACCACAGAGCAACAGAGCACACAGAGAAAGAAAAAACACTATACTTCTCTGTGTGCTCTGTTGCTCTGTGGTTTAATTTAAAAGTTGCTCCAAATTTATTGTAATTTAATTATTAAAAATGGCTACATAACAAAGAAGTTATAGGACATTTCAGCAAAGCCTGAAGTAATCCGCGCTTTTTCATTCTTTTAGCTCATCTAAGTATTCTATGGTGAGAGTGAGAGATGAGGTGTACGATTTTAGTTCAATAGTGGCAAGAAGCCCGGCAATGAAGAATGTAATCGCCTTGCTGGAGAAAGTGGTAAATGTGGATTGTCCAATTTTAATTAGCGGTCCTTCGGGAACCGGCAAAGAACTTATTGCCAAAGCAATACATCATAATTCACTTAGAAAAAATAAAAAATTCATTGCCGTAAATTGCGCGGCGCTTAATGAAAATATTCTAGAGTCAGAACTTTTTGGCCATACTAAAGGATCTTTTACCGGCGCTCTAAGAGATAATCCCGGAGTGTTCCAGGCGGCCAATGGTGGAACTTTATTGCTTGATGAAGTTGGGGAAATGGCACTTGGAATTCAAGCGAAACTTCTTCGTGTTTTGCAGGAAGGAACCTTTATTTCTGTTGGTGGAGTTTCAGAAATGAAAGTGGATGTGCGAATTCTTGCCGCCACAAATCGTAACTTATCGGAAATGGTAGAATTGGGAAGTTTTAGAGAGGATTTATATTATCGTTTGAATGTTTTAAATATCAAACTTCCACCGCTTTATGAAAGAAAAGAAGATATCATGCCCATTGTGGATCATCTCTTAAACAGCTTGTCTGAGAAAAAGCATTGTAAAAAGAAAGAGATTAGCAACGAAGCTGCAAATATGCTGTTGGAGCATAAATGGCGAGGAAATGTGCGCGAGCTAAAAAATGAAATAGAACGGATGTTAATTTTAGGCCAGGACGAAGAAATCTTAGGAACAGAATTACTTTCCGATCAAATCAAACAGATTCCTCAAGATGTTCCCCCGGAGGAACAACAAGAAAAAACTATGAGTTTAAAATTGGCAGTAGAATCTCTGGAAAAACAGATGATCAAAGAAGCATTACAAAGACAAAACGGTAATAAAACCAACGCTGCAAAAGAATTGGGAATAAGCAGAAGTAACTTGATTTCTAAAGTACAAGTTTATGGTTTAGAAAGGGACTAATCTCTTTTTTCTAAAGTGGTTGGCCTTTTTCTTTTAGATATTCTGCAGTCATTTCCAGCAATTTTTCTTTAACATTCAGTTCTGGCTGATCCAAAACTTTTTCATGAAGATAATTGAGAATTTCTTTAAATAAAGGACTGGGCTTTAACCCGAGTGAAACTAGATCTTTTCCTTTTATTGCCAAGTTTTTTAAGGGAGATACTTCCGGACCGGCTTTTACTTTTTCAATAGCTTGATCAAAATCTTTTAGTCTTTGTTGTAATTCGTCTGGATTTAATTTGGTAGAAGAGGCATCTACTTCTTTGAGCCTTCTCCATTGAGGAAAAAGGTCCCCTGTATCTCTTAATAATCGTCTTAAACCACCCGCGCCGGCTTCTAAAGGTCGCATATGTGTGGCGATTAAAGTTCCCACTTGTTCAATTATTAAATTAGAAAATCTTAGTCTTTTTAATAAATTCTTACTCATTTCTACGCCGACAATTTCATGTTTATAAAAATGTCTGGTTTTTTTATCAGGGTCGATGGATAAGGTTTCTGTTTTTCCGATATCATGAAGTAAAGCGGCAAGTCGAAGTATTAAATCTGCTTCTGTTTTTTCTAGCACTTTCATTGTATGAATATAGACATCGTCATTATGATATTCATTTTGTTCGAACCCGATACAACAATCTACTTCCGGTAAAAATATTTTTAGAATACCCAGCTCGGCCATTAAATTGAAACCTTTTACTGGTTGTTCAGAAATTAAAATTTTTATTATTTCATCTCTGATTCGTTCGATGCTAACTAATTTAAGAGATTCAATAAAATTTTTTGCAGAATTAAGAGTGTTTGGATCAATGGAAAAATCTTTTAAGCAAGAGAATCTAATCATTCTCATTACTCTTAAAGGATCCTCGGCAAATCTTTCTGTTGGACTCCCGACAGTTTTGATTATTTTATTTTTCAGATCTTCCAAACTGCTGGGGGTGCTAAAAATTTTCTTTTCTTTTAAGGAATAAGCAAGGGCATTGATTGTAAAATCTCGATAACTTAAATCTTCTTCAATTGTCTTAGATAAAGACAAACCACCTTGCGGACTCATCTTAGGACCACGAAAAGATGTGATTTCAATGTTGGGTTCTCTCTTAATCGGAACAGCTGTGACTGTTTGGTGTTTAAGGCCTGTAGCAATTGTCTGGATATTATTAACAGTTAATTTTTCTATTATAACTTCTGGGCTAAGGGGAGTTGTGCAATCAACATCTTTTACAATTCGGTCAAGAAACAAATCACGCAGACAGCCACCAACAAGATAAGTATTTTCCTCGCCTAAGGCTTTGGAGATTGACTTAATGGAAGGAGATCGGGAAAGTATTTCCAGCTTTTTTAAAATTATATTTTCCATGATGTTAAAAGTATATGCAGGAAATTCCAGGCAGTGTAAACACTAACATAAGTTAGTGTTTACGAAGACCTGCCCGGAATTTCCTGTTAATTATCTATTAGCTAAAAAAATTAGCCAAGCAGTGGGGAGGTTTCGATTGAAATTAATTGTGAGCACGGGTAGCCATTCTGGTGCAATTGGATCTTTTCTGAGGTTCATTTTTGCTTGATGAGGTGTTTTACCGCCTTTTTTTCGATTACAGGCATGACAACAGGCAACGATATTTTGCCAACAAGTTGTTCCTCCTTGAGATTTAGGTAATACGTGATCAATAGTTGCTGTGTTGGCAGTTAATTGAATTTGACAGTATTGGCACTGAAAATTATCTCTTGCTAATAGATTAAATCTTGTAAGTGGTGGTCTTCTTTTGCCTAAATGAATATAGCGGAGTAGTCGAACAACGGCCGGAACTTTAACTGCCAAAGAAATAGATCTTACTTCTTTTTCATAGTTATCAACAACCTCAACTTTGCCAAGAAAAAGCAAAGTAATTGCCTTTTGCCAGGAAATGATCTTTATCGGTTCAAAGCTTGAATTTAAAAGTAAGGTGTTTTCCAAGAGTTAACCCTAATTCTCAAAATCTAGATTCTAAAGCAATTTAGCAGTCAAAGGTCTAACGCATTTATAAAATATTACATTTTATGTGCTTTTAGAAAGTCCCTTTCTATTAAGATGCTTTTATGGGAAAATAGTTTCCAACTAAAACCTAGCAATAATAAGAGGTTATTACTTGTTGTGTGACTATTTTGCTTATTCTGGGATTGACACAAGGGCCACATAAGTTTAGTTTCCCTCAGCTAATATTTTAGCAGAGCCTTTGGGCTCTAATATTGTAAGGGCCCGTAGCTCAGTTGGTAAGAGCGCACGCCTGATAAGCGTGAGGTCGGAAGTTCAAGTCTTCCTGGGCCCACTCGACTCGCTAACGCTCGCTCGTGGCAAGCCACTCTATGGTGAGCGAGTCGAAGGGCCTGGATTCGTATGCTTTTGTGTATTGTTGCAAAGCAAGCAATAGACTAAAACATATACCCAAATATTTGGGGCTGTAGCTCAGATGGGAGAGCGCTGCCCTTGCAAGGCAGAGGTCAAGGGTTCGATTCCCTTCAGCTCCATTCTCCCCTTTTTCCCGCGCTGTGTATATTCTAGTAATACTTATAGTTTGATGCGGGAAAAAGGGGAGAATTAGCTATTCTGTCTTATCGCCTCATACAAAATAATTGAAGCAGAATTAGCAACATTTAAACTGCGAATATTTTCGTTAAACATGGGAATCTTTAAGCGCCTATCAGCATATTCTTCATGATAGGATTTTGCCAGCCCTGAGCTTTCATTACCAAAAACAAAAACACTTTCCGGATTATACTTTTCTTCAAAAATAGTTTTTTCTGCATGAGTAGAAAGGAACCAAAGTTGTTCTAAATTGAATTTTGTTTTTTCTAAAAAATCATTCCAATTTTCATAAATATCTAAATTTACTTCTGGCCAATAGTCAAGTCCTGCTCGTTTTAGATGCTTATCTGTAATCTCAAAACCAAGGGGTTTAATTAAATGCAATTTTGCATTAACGGCAGCTGTAAGGCGGGCAATTGTTCCAGTATTTTGGGGAATTAATGGTTCCACTAAAACTATATGATAAGTCATTTTTTTACTCTCTAGGCTTAATAATTGTTACTCACTAGCATAGAGAACAAAGAGAATCACTGGCCCATTCTGGTCAATGGGATCGAAGAGGTAAAAGTTGACTGCTTAGCAAAAAAGCATTAAGTTTGGGCTGATTTTTCAAGGTGCTAATTTAGTAACTACTCATAAATGTTAAATAAATGAATAAAAGAAACAAAATTGCCTTAATTGGCGCAGGAAATATTGGCGGAACCTTAGCTTATTTAGCGTGTGTTAAAGAATTAGGAGATGTTGTTCTTTTTGATGTCGTTGAAGGTGTTCCTCAGGGTAAAGCATTAGATATTTCCCATGCCGTGCCGGTTCTTTGTAGTTCAGTTAATGTTAGCGGAACCAATGACTACAAAGATATTGCTGGAGCAGATGTCGTAATTGTAACAGCTGGAATTCCCAGAAAACCGGGAATGAGCAGAGATGATTTGTTAAATACCAATGCTGCAATTATGAAATCAGTTGCTGAAGGCATTAAAAAATATGCAGCTGATGCTTTTGTGATTATCGTCTCCAATCCACTAGATGCGATGGTGACTCTTTGCCAGAGAGATACAGGGTTCAAATCAGAAAAAGTAGTGGGGATGGCTGGAGTTCTTGATTCTGCAAGATATCGCGCTTTTTTGGCAGAAGCAATTGGTGTTACTCCCAGTGCGATTCAAGCTTTAGTCTTAGGCGGACATGGAGATGATATGGTTCCGATTCGTTCTGCAACTACAGTAAATGGTTTGCCCATAACGCATTTTTTAAGTTCAGAAAAACTTGATGCGATTGAAAAAAGGGTGCGTGGGGCCGGTGGTGAAGTTGTTGCCTTATTAAAGACTGGTTCAGCTTTTTATTCTCCTGCCACTGCCGCAATTGAAATGGCAGAGAGTTATTTAAAAGATCAAAAGAAATTACTTCCTTGCGCTGTAAAATTAAACGGCCAATATGGATATAGAGATTTGTATATCGGTGTGCCCGTGGTAATCGGCAAAGAGGGGGTAGAAAAAATTATCGAAATGGAATTGACGTCCGATGAGAGAAAAGCTCTGGAAGTTAGTGCCGGAAGAGTCAAAGAGTTAGTTAACGCCTTACCGAAGTAGGAAAAAATGAATTTACAAGAATACCAAGCAAAACAATTGCTGGCACAATATCAGGTGCCACTTATTCCCGGTTTTGTTGCCTATACTCCGCGCGAAGCAAAGAAAGCGGCAGTGAATCTAGGTTCGGGAATAGTTGTAGTGAAAGCCCAAGTTCATGCTGGCGGAAGAGGCAAAGCCGGAGGAGTGAAACTGGCAAAAACTCCTGAAGAAGCTTTACAAATTGCCGAGAAAATGTTGGGCATGAAGTTGGTAACTCCGCAAACTGGTGAACAAGGCTGTATTGTAAAAAAAGTTTTTGTAACTGCCGGAGCGGACATTAAAAAGGAATTTTATTTAAGCTTAGTTGTCGACCGAGAAAATGGCTGCATCAGTTTTATTGTTTCAGCCGATGGTGGAGTGGAAATTGAGGAAATTGCAGCAAAGCACCCGGAAAAAATTTTAAAAGTTCCGGTAAAACCGGAATCAGGTTTACAGGATTTTCATGCTAGAAAAATTGCTGCTTTTTTAAAAGTAGAAAAAGAAAAATTTGGCAAGTTTTCAAAATTAGTTAAAGCTCTTTATGCTGCTTTTATCGGTCTTGATTGCTCAATGCTGGAAATTAATCCGCTAATTGAGGATGGGGCAGGGGAATATATTTGCCTTGATGCCAAAATGAGTATTGATGAAAATGCCCTTTTTCGCCAAAAACAAGCATTTAATTTTATGGACTATGATGAAATCGATGAGCGGGAAATTTTAGCCGGAGAAATCGGCATCAGCTATGTTGCTCTCACTGGCAATATTGGTTGCATGGTTAATGGTGCGGGCCTTGCGATGTCGACAATGGATATGATTAAAAGCGCTGGAGGAGAGCCGGCAAATTTTCTCGATGTCGGAGGCGGAGCCAATCAGCAAATGGTAACAGATGCTTTTAAGTTGATTTTAAAAGACCCAGCGGTCAAAGGAATTTTAGTAAATATTTTCGGTGGAATTATGCGCTGTGATGTTATTGCCACAGGAGTGGTTGAAGCGGCAAAGTCCTTGCAACTAAAGGTTCCATTGGTAGTGAGGCTTGAAGGCACCAATGTTGAACTGGGAAAAGATATTTTAAACAAATCCGGATTAAAAATTACTGCTGCTGAGGACATGGCTGATGCTGCTAAAAAAATCGTGGAGGCAGTAAAATAATATGTCAATTATTGTCGATAAAAACACCAAAGTCATCACTCAAGGTATCACCGGAAAAACCGGACAGTTCCACACTAAGGCTTGCAAAGAATACGGAACAAAAATGGTAGCTGGGGTTAGTCCCGGAAAAGGAGGGACTAACTTTGAGGGAATTCCAATTTTTGAAACAGTTGGTATGGCGGCAAAAGAAACTGGGGCCAATGCTAGTGTAATTTATGTGCCACCGCCTTTTGCTGCTGATGCAATTATTGAAGCAGCCGATGCTGGATTGGAATTAGTAGTTTGTATTACAGAAGGAATTCCCGTTCTGGATATGATTAAGGTTAAATCCTATTTAAAAACTACCAAAACCCGATTAATCGGACCAAATTGTCCAGGGATTATTACGCCTGGGGAATGTAAAATTGGTATTATGCCAGGCCATATTCACAAGGATGGACATGTTGCCGTGGTTTCGAAATCAGGAACACTTACTTACGAAGCGGTTGGTCAGCTGACAAAGCTGGGGATCGGACAATCTACTTGTGTTGGTATTGGTGGAGATCCGCTTAATGGTACAAGTTTCATCGACTGTTTGGAACTGTTTAATAAAGATCAAGATACAGAAATTATTGTAATGATTGGTGAGATTGGAGGAAATGCCGAAGAAGAGGCCGCAAAATGGATTAAAGCCAACTGCAATAAACCAATTGTGTCCTTTGTCGCAGGAGCTTCAGCTCCTGCCGGAAGACGAATGGGGCATGCTGGAGCAATAATTAGTGGGGGACAGGGAACAGCAGAGTCTAAATTTCAAGCATTGGAAGCTGCAGGAGTGCATGTAGTTCGTTCCCCTGCGGATATTGGCAAAAAAGTGCAAGAATTAATGAAATAACAAATAGCGGAGAAAGTTATGGAAAGAACATTATCGATCATCAAACCAGACGGCACAAAAAAAAATGTAATTGGTAAAATCCTAAGCAGATTTGAAGATGCCGGACTAAAAATTGTTGGCGCAAAAATGCTTACCTTGGATCAAAATATGGCCGGAGAATTTTACAGTGTTCATCGGGAGCGCCCTTTTTTTAAAGACTTAGTTGCTTTTATGACTTCCGGTCCGGTGTTTGTTTCTGTTTTAGAAGGCAACAATGCAGTGCAATTAAATAGAGACCTAATGGGAGCAACAAATCCTAAGGATGCAAAAAAAGGAACTATCAGAGCGGATTTTGCAGAAAGCATTGATGCTAATACTGTGCATGGATCCGACTCACTAGAAAATGCGAAAACTGAAATAGCTTTTTTCTTTCCTAAATTATAAACAGACATGAAATGCTTATTGATATCTTAGATTTTGAGAGGAAGGGGTTAGAGAAAGAATTAAAGGAGTCTCTTGGCTTAGAATCTTATCGTAGTAAGCAATTAATGCAGTGGCTTTATAAAAGGAAAATGCAGTCATTTGATCTGATGACAGATATTTCCAAAGAAGTAAGAGACCAACTTAAAGAAAGATACAGAATATTTAGACCGCAAATCGAAAAATCATTGGAATCCAAAGACGGCTCCAGAAAATACCTTTTTAGATTGGATGATGGCTCCTTGGTGGAAACTGTTTTGATTAAACAACCGACTAGATATACTCTTTGTGTTTCTTCTCAAGTGGGTTGTGCAATCGGTTGTAAATTTTGTAAAACGGGTTTGATGGGATTGAGTAGAAATCTTAAGACCTCAGAGATAATCGGCCAAGTAATTGCCGTAAAAGAGGATATTGAAAGCAGAGCGGGGGCCGGAGCAGGAACCACTTCTAATTTAACTGAAGATTTTTTCAATATTGTTTTTATGGGTATGGGTGAACCGCTGCATAACATAGATAATGTTATTAATACCGTAAAAATTTTAAATGATCCCTTGGGCTTTAATTTCTCACCCAGAAGAATTACTGTTTCCACATCGGGCTTAGTGCCGGCGATAAAAAAATTTGGAGAAAGCGGAGCGGGAGCCAATTTGGCAGTTTCTCTTAATGCCACCACAGATCAAGTGCGAGAAAAAATAATGCCGATTAATCGTAAATGGCCAATTAAAGATCTATTGGCTGCACTTCGAGCCTATCCTCTAAAAAATAGAAAAAAAATTACGATCGAATATGTTTTGCTCAAAGGAATTAATGATTCTATTGCTGATTTAAAGCGTTTGCCAGGATTGTTGCGGGATATTCCTGTTAAAGTTAATTTAATTCCCTATAATAGCAATGCCAATCTTGGTTTTGAACCACCGTCGATGGAGGTGATTAACAATTGGCAAGAAACACTGCTGGAAAAAGATATTACTTCCACCATTCGCTGGTCCAAAGGACAGGATATTTCAGCAGCTTGCGGGCAATTGGCAACTGAAAGTATCAAAGCAAAAAAGAAAAGTTTGGAACTTTATGAGTAGCAATAAAATTATTGGAGTAATCGGCGGAACCGGTCTTTATGAACTTTCTGGATTGGAAAATCTTGAAAGTCTAAATATTCAAACTCCTTTTGGCGAGCCATCTTCTAGAATAACTTCCGGTTATTTGGGAGAAACAAAATTACTTTTTATTGCCAGACATGGCATCGGCCATAAGATCCTTCCCACAGAATTAAACGCTCAAGCCAATATTTATGCGCTAAAAGAATTAGGAGCCAGTTACTGTTTGAGTATTTCTGCAGTGGGGAGTTTGTGCGAAGAATACAAACCGGGAGATATTGTTATACCCGATCAATTAATCGATAGGACGCAACAAAGAAAAAATACTTTTTTTGGGCAGGGTATTGTCGCACATGTAGCTTTTGCTGATCCTTTTTGCCCCGAATTTAGCAAATTATTGCAGCAAGTTTCCTTGCAGTTATCTGGCAAAGAAAACAAGGAGGTGCATTTTGGAGGAACTTATATTTGCATGGAAGGACCGGCATTTTCTACCAGAGCCGAGTCCGAGCTTTATCGTAGCTGGGGTGCAAAATTAATTGGAATGACTGCCTTGCCCGAAGCCAAGCTTGCCCGAGAAGCGGAGATATCCTATGCAGCGCTAGCCCTGGTGACAGATTATGATTGCTGGAGGACTTCCAGCTCGGATGTGGAAATTTCTGAAATTATAAAAATCATGAGTTCCAATGTTATTTTTGCCAAAAAAATTGTTTCAGCGCTAGCAGCAAAAATAAAAGATATTGAACAAAGAAAATCTATTTCTAGCGCCCTAGAAAATGCTATAGTAACACCCAGAGAACTTTGGCCTCAGGAAAAAGTTCTGCAATTAAAAGCAATATTAAAGAAATATATTTAGACTAAATCTATGTCCAGGCTGCTTAATCTAACTAAATGGTTTTTTAGAGTCATTCAACAAGCAGCATATAAATTTTATTTTGATGATTGTTTTTCCAGAGCTTCAGCTTTGGCCTATACTACATTATTTGCCTTGGTGCCTGTTTCTGCTTTAAGTTTTTCGATCTTTAGTGCCTTTAAGATTGACAAGGCGCAAGTGTCGAAAACAATTATGGCAGTTTTAGAGCAAGTACTTCCTCCGATTGAAAATGATCAATTAAAGAAGCTTCACGAAGAGGTATTTAGTTATTTAACGTCTTTTTCCGAAAATGTTAGTGCCTTGAATATTATTAGTGTGGCAGTTTTGTTTTTTACTGCTGTTGCTTTATTAAATACAATAGAAAGTGCGCTGAATGTTGTTTGGAGAGTAAGCACCAATATCGGTATTGTTTCCAAGCTGATAATTTTTTGGGCAGTGATGACTTTAGGACCGCTTTTTTTATCAATTTCTTTTTTTGGCTATGCAAAATTTAATAATTTAGCAATGGATTACCCTTTTTTAGAAACCAATTACTATTCTTTATTAGGTTTTATTGTTCCTTTGCTTTCAATTTGGCTAGCATTGACATTATTGTATTTTAAACTTCCGGGAGCTAAGGTTAGAATACATGATGCGGCTTTTGGTGGTTTTATTGCTGCTATTTTATTTGAAATTGTTAAACGCTCTTTTGCCAGCTATATTGGAATGTCTAGCACCTATCAAACGGTTTATGGTTTTTTAACAACGATACCGATATTTCTTTTTTGGATTTATATTACTTGGGTAATCATTCTCTATGGGGCAGAAATTAGTTATCAAGTAGGTAGTATCAAGTTATTATTTATTTTAAAAAAATATATTAGTAATTTAGGGGATATTGGTTGGATCTTGGGATTGCGAGTATTGCAATGTATTGTGAAAAATTTTAAAAATGGAAATCAACCGCCGACAGAAGGGGAGATTTCTGAAATTACCGGAGTTGATCCGGTAAAGTTAAGACTTTGTTTAAATATTCTTACAGACACTGGAATTTTAACTATTTCTGATTCTAGCAATCATTGTCGTTCTCTTTTGCTTGCGCCCGATAAAATAAAATTTGTGCAGATAATGAATGCTTTTCGTTCCAAAAAACATCAGATAGAATTTAATGGTTCAAACGTCAATAGCGAACATGAAGATTTTATGGAAAGTATTAGGAAAGTGGCTTTACATACGGATCCTAATATTACCATAGAAGATTGGACTTTAGATTTATTAGCTAATTATTAGGGGGAAAAATGAAAATAAAATTGTTAGTAGCAAGTTTGTTGTTTCCGGTAACCGTATTTGCTGCGGATACTTACAATGTTGATCCGGTTCATAGTTTCGCGCGGTTTAAAATTAAACATTTAGATATCGGTTATACTTATGGTGAATTTAAAACAATCAGCGGCACCTTTGTATATGATCAAGATGCTCCAGAAAAAAGTTCAGTTAAAGTAAGCATTCTTACAGACAGTATTGATACCAATGATGCCAAACGGGACAAGCATCTGAGAAGTCCTGATTTCTTTAATAGCAAAAAATTCTCTGAGTTAGTTTTTGCCAGCACAGCTGTAAAAAAACTCAGCGATACCGAGCTGGAAGTTGACGGATATTTGACTATTCATAATGTTGCCAAGCCAATTACTGTGAAATTAAAAAAAGTTGGAGAAGGAAAAGATCCAATGGGGTTATCGCGGATGGGTTTTGAAACATCTTTTGATGTTAAAAGAGCAGATTTTGACATGAACTTTATGAGCGATAAAGTTGGAAATGTTGTTAGTGTTGATCTGGCTGTTGAGGGCACTAAGAAGTAAAGAAGTACGTAGGGGCACCCTTTATGGGTGCCCGTTTTACAATATGTTTTGGGAATTCCGGGCAGGTATCTTTCGACAAGCTCGGCTCGACTGAGCTCGCCGAAGTCAAGATAAATAAAACCTGCCCCTACATTTTGAAATTACAGAATGATCAATAACCTTTTATCCCCAGACTTTATTGCCACACTGTATGTTCCCTTAATAATCTCTATCGTAACACTTCTCCTAAGCAATAAATTGGCCAAAGAATCCCTTTTTTTTACGATTGCTGTTCTTGCAGCCTTTTTGTTTTCCACTCAGTATCTGGATTCAAGTTTCTTACGTTCAATCCGCTACCAGGATTTTGTTTCTATATACTTTGTAGCTATTGTCTGTTCCTTTACTTATTTTGCTTATGCCAGAATCTCCGGTACAAGAAGATTGTTTTTGTTTCTTCTTTATTTTGCTCTATTGATCCCCATTCTAATTCTTTCAGCAAGTGCCAAGCTGGCAATGTTTTCGGCCTCTGTAACTACTGTTCTTGGCTGTTATTGGATTTATGCGGTAATATTAAAAAAACAACTATGGTTAAAGGTCGCGCCTTTTTTTTTACTTTCTTTAATTGTCGGCACATTAATTCTGCAAGCAAGAAGTTATGCGGAAATGAGTGAAGAAGTGATCTTATTATTGGTAGCAGCTCCGATCTCCCTTTGTATTGGCACCAAAGAGCAATATTTTGCCAGAAAGTATTTTTATTATAAGATAGCTTCATTATTTTGCTTTTTGCTGTTAGCGTTAGGTATTTCTGCGCTTAATTATTTTTGACCGATAAGGAGTCTTATCAGTCATTTTATATTGTAGGGGCAGGTCTTCATAAACACTAACTTTAGTGAGTGTTTATACTGCCTGTTTTACCAGTGAATGAAATGTCTTTGGTAGTTCCGGGCAGGTATAAGACCTGCCCCTACAGGAATGTTAACAGAAAATCATAATATTATGTTTAACCCCCATCCACCTTTAACCGGCTTTCCAATAGTAATTACCACACTCTTTATCTTTGTTGAGCTCTATTCTTTGCTTAAAAAAAAGGGCTTAAAACCCCTTTCAGTTTTTTTACTTTCTTGCCTAGTTATCTTTTCAGTTTCAACATTTATCAGTGGCTACTTTGGCTTTGATTACGCTAACACAATTAAAAATGTGCCTGAAAATTTAGTGGACAGTCATCAGTCATTCGCTAAGGTACATTTGATTTTGTTGGTTCTGATGATCATCTTTTATTCTTTAAAAGAATTCTATCATTTAAGAAGCAAACTTTTTATCGGCAGCTATTTTTTGATACTGATAATTTTCGCTCTGAATATTTATTATGTCGGTTTTCTTGGCGGCCAGTTAGTTTTTAAACACGGAGCTGGAGTGGCAATATCTACTCAATAGTAATCTTAAGCTCCTCTTTGATGAGCCTCTATTTTAGATCTTTTAGGTTTAAATGCCGTCTCAAAAACTGGAACTGCCTGATAGGGATCGCAGCTGCCACACATAAAGACATCTAAGGCGATGTAATTAAGTTCTGGCCAGGTATGAATGCTAATATGTGATTCAGCTAATATAGCAACGCCTGTAATCCCTGACTCTTCACCAAAGGAATGGAGTTTGATTTCCATTACTGTAGCGCCGCAAGCATCCGCTGCTTCTCTTAAAGTCTTTTCAATCAGCGTGATGTTTTGGAGATCATTTGCTTCCCAGAAATCAATAAGTAAATGCAATCCTGGGGCTACAAATTTTGTCATACTTTTTTTGATGTTTGATGGCCTGCTATGAGCGAGCATTGCTCGTCAGAGCGAGTCGAATAGAATAAAATTTGCTTCCAATCTGTATCCGCAAGTTTTAAGCGCCAGATAAAGGCATCAAGAATATAATGTGTAGCTTGTGGAAGTGCAAGTAGTGGGACCAACCAAACTAATGTTTGCTGCGAACTAATAGCAGGAAGCACATTTGAAAAGCCGAATAAGTTGCTGCGTTCGCGCCAGATAAAACCATCCCATAAACCTTCCTCAAGAAAAGCCAAAAGAAAGAGTGCTACAATATATAATGGCACCCTCTTCCAGCTAAAGAGATTTTTAATCCATGGATAGATATAAGAAGTTTTGTTCTGACCTTGGACAATAGTTTGATTATATCCATAGGCCCAAATTAGAGCCAAATATGGAATGCCATGGGCAATAATATTTGTCGCCGTGAAGGCAAGATCGTTATTAAA
>CAYOOT010000022.1:0-33011 GCA_964405665.1 uncultured Bdellovibrionales bacterium
TCAGAAATCAGAAATCAGAAATCAGAAATCAGAAATCAGAAATCAGAAATCAGATCAGCCTCTATACCACAGATACTTAATCACACCAAATCCCACAAACAACTAACATCCTCCAAAATATAATCAGGCTTTTCCTTTTCTAAAACCTCTTTTTTTATTCCACCGCTAAGAACGGCAATGGTTGTTCCGATACCGTATTCCTTGGCACAACTGATATCCGGAGGAATATCGCCAACCATTACCGCATCCAGCGGATCAGTTTGGAAATGAGAAAAAATCTGATCTAGCTGTTTAACTTTATCCATAAAAGAAGTAAGCGGATCGCTTTTTGTCGCAATCAGATGAATCAAATTGGAGAAAGCTGTTTCTTCCAAATCTTTTTTCAAGTTATTCGCAGAGCAATATCTGGAAGTGGCGATAGCTATTTGACGCTCAGAATTAAAAAGTTTTTCCAAAGTTTTTTTAACACCGTTAATCGGCTTATTGGTACTGTAACTTTGCCAGTTAAATTGTTCCCAGAATTTCTTTTCAAAATTAATTTTATGTTCGTCAGAAACAAAAGCAAAGAAATCAAAAGAAGAAAAATGTTCTTCCAACTTGAGCCGGGAAATTTTCGGATGTTTTAATTCCTCAATCACCTTTTCGGCATGGGCAAAAAGATAATTCTTAGGAAAATGAACCAATGTCCCATCTAAATCAAAGATGAATAACTTCTTATTTTTGGGCATTGATCATCTCTCAAAAAAGGAAAGAATTTCTACATAGGAAGTTTGAGCAAACATATCAAAAGGTATGATAGTTTTTAGTTTCCAACCTTGTTCAATCAGAATTTTGGCATCACGAATAAAACTGGGTTGATGACAAGAAATTAGAATAAGTTTTTTGGCAAAGTTGAAATTATTGGCCAATGTTCCCAGACCGCTTCGGGGCGGATCGGCAATTATCAAGTCACAGCTTAATTTTTCTTTTTGTACGCGAACTAGGAATTTTTCTACAGAACTTTCTATAAAATTTAAATTTTTTTCCAAATTATACCGCGTTAAATTTTCTTTGCCTAAACCGACAAGGCGTTTATCACATTCCACTGCTGTAACTTTGGCCCCCCGCTGAGCAAAGGGAAGAGAAAAATTTCCCGCTCCGGAGTAAAGATCAAAAACTGTTTGTCCAATTTTAATGCCAGAAATTTCTACAGCCTTAGTTACCAATTGATAATTTATTTTTATGTTTACTTGAGAAAAATATCCCGCAGGAACACGGAGATTAAGGGATTTTCTTTCATTCAAAGGCAATTCCAAAATTTGTCTGCCAAAACCTCCAACTTCTCTATCGCTAACAACAAGTAAAGCACTCTCGAAATACTTTTTCGAGAGATCAAGGATGCTCCTAATTTCGGCGCTACCCAAATCGTAAGGAGATTTTAAAACAGCAACTGCTCCGATTTCATCGCTTTCTAAAATAACCGAAGTGATTTTCCCTTTAATTTGTTTACCAAATTCTTGAATATTTATTAAGATATCGTTGATTTCTTTAACGGCAACGGGACAATGAGTAGTTGCCACAATTGATCTTGATGCTTCCCGATAGAACCCGATTTTACCTGAGCTATCGACATGCAGAGTAATTCTTCTACGATAATGGTATTCATCAGAAGGAACAATCGGTTCTAATTTTTCTAAATCTTTTAAAGGAAATTTGGCCGAACGCATTGCTCCGAGTAGCATTTCACTTTTGATTAACAGCTGTTTGTCATAACTGATATGTTGTAATTCACAACCGCCACAAATAGTAAAAAGCTTGCATCTGGCTTCAATTCTTTCTTGAGCTTTATTAATGACATCTAAAAGTTCAGTATGAAGATAACGATCTTTTCTTTGAACGATTCTGGCACGAACCGTTTCTCCGACAGTGGTGTAAGGAACAAAAGCGGTAATTCCCAATAAATCACTGCGTCCGTCAAACTGTGCCGAAACCTCACCCACGCCATTGCCGCCGAAGGCGAGGTTTCTAATATTTACATTAATTTCTGTTCCATTAGACATTCTTCTACTCAGCACAAATTAAATTATAATTAGTCTCCTGATTGGAGGTCTTTCGACTAAAAATCTTCCCCCTGATAGTAAGAATCCAAACTTACTGTTTGATAATGCTCAAGAGTAAATAAGACTCTTTTTAAATAATTGGGATTTATATCGTTTCCTCTTCCCAGCGAATCTAGCATAGGAAGTTTCGCTTTTAAAGGATCAACATATTTATCATTATCAAAAAACCCAAAATGCAAATGTGGTCCGGTAGCGAGTCCGGTCATACCGACTGCTCCAATTACCTCACCTCGGTTGACTTTAATTCCTTTTTTAAGGCCAGGAACAATGGAAGAAAGATGGAAATACTCTGTGGTAAATCTTTGACCATGACGAATCTTTATCGAGTTTCCTGTTGAATTGGTTCTGCCGGCAAAAATTATTTCTCCATTACCGATTGTTCTTACCGGTGTTCCGATCGGGGCTGCAAAATCCACTCCATTATGAGGGCGAGCGAATTTGAGCACAGGGTGAAATCTAGATTGCGTAAAATAACTGCTAATTCGGGAAAATTTTAAGGGATAACGCAAGAAACTGTTTCCCAAGATTTGTCCTTTTTCATTAAAGTATCTGGCTTTACCGTCGCTGCCGACAAAACGAGCGGCAATTAAATGTTCTCCATTTATTTCCAAGGCTGCCGCCAGTATTGTTCCTTCTCCGCTGGGTTTACCGTCAGAAAGTAATTTATCTCTAAAAATTACCGTGAAGCGATCTCCTTTGTGGAAATCTTTATTGAATTCTACCCGATCACTGAATAAATCTACCAGATCATCAACGATATCGTAACTTACTTCCGCTTTATTGGCAGCGGCAGCAAAAGAGGAATCAATAGTTCCCATAAAAACGTGTTCTCGTTTTTCTTGTTTTTGGGTTTTGATTCGAGTGCTGAATTTTCCCGATTTAGTTCTTTCCACGATAAGTTTTTTTCCAGCTTCAGGTTCGGTTGCCACTCTTTGTAATTCCGTATCGAGAGTAAAAACAAAATTTATCGGTTGTCCGGATTGGAGTAATCTTTTTATTTTTTTCTCTTGTTGGAATTTGGAAAATTTTTCATGCACTTCTGCTTCGAGTTCGTCATTTAAACCAAGGCTTTGAAAAATCTTTTCCAAAGACTCATTTTTTTTTACTTTTCTAATTACATGAGCATATTGAACATTTTCAGTTGTTGGGAGTTCCGCTTGGGAAATTGGAAGAAGAAATAAAGGCATTTCTGTAATAATTTTTTCTGCAGAAAAGAGATTGATTAAAAAACGAATTCCCAAGGATAAGAGAAAAATAAGTGAAACCAATAAGAGCAGACGAAGAAAAGCTAAAAAGAAAGCCTTTTTTTTAGGAGATTTTGGCTTGTTTTTTTCTGATCTTAGGAACTGTAGCGGGGGCCTATTTTCAGAATTTTCCCAATCCAGAAGTCGCCTTTTTGCCGGCAAATAAATATTGGTGTTCGTTCTTTTTGTCATAAGCGGCAAAGAGTAACATCATAATATTTGTAGTCAATATTGACTTAGATCCAAGGGAATTATAAGATATAATTTATGCGGGAAATAAAAAGAAAGATGGGCTTAGATGTAGGAGATGCAAGAATTGGTGTGGCAATTAGTGATCCTTTAGGAATGTTTGCCCAGCCATTATGTACAGTTGAAAGAAAAAAAGATTTCATACAAAAACTCATTGAAATAGTTAAAGAGAAGAATGTATCTGAAATTATCATTGGAATGCCCTACGAAATGAATGCTAGTTTGGGAGAGCAGGCTGAAAAAGTAAAAAAATTTACTGAAAAGTTAAAAAATTCACTGTCTAATAATGAAGAATTTAATAGTATCGAGTTTAAATTTTGGGATGAACGCCTGACCACTAAACAGGCCCAGAAAATAACTGCCGGTTCAGGTTTAAAGAATAAGGATTGTGCTGCAGCTTTAGATCGGGTATCTGCGGCTTTAATATTAGATGCATATTTAAATAGCCAAACTTTATGACTTATAGAAAATTAATTATTCTTGTTGGAAGAAACGGAACTTTTATCTTAGCTTTTCTTTTTGGAGTAATCCTTGCTTCTCTTTGGTTCAAAGTTAATTTCATGAGACCAGTTTTACCTGGTTGCACAGACCAAGTTAGTTTTGAAATAGCAAAAGGAAGCACACCGAATGCGATTTTTGAAGAATTGGAAAAAAAGAATTTAGTTAAACACGCGTATGCTCTTTCCTTTTTTGGCAAGTTTAAAAAAAATCAAGCCGGGCAGCTTAATATTTTAGCTGGTGAATATTCCCTTTCTCCAGGTTTAACTCCAAAAGAAATTCTAAATATTTTAGTAGGAGGTAAGATAGTCCAACATCCAATTACTATTCCAGAAGGTTTTAACAAGAATGATGTAGCAAAATTAATTGCTGAAAGTGAACTTGTAAGTATGGACGACGTCAAAAAAGCAATGAATAATAATGCTATTTTTGCAAAAATGGGAATTCCATCAAATTCTCCTGAAGGTTATCTTGCTCCTGAAACATATAATTTTTCTCGCCCAGTAACAGCTGATCAAATTATTTTAAGAATTATTGAAGAAGGACAAAAAAGACTAGATGAACGCTTAAAGGGCTGGAAAGAAAAAGCTAAAGAGCTTGGTTTTAGACCTTATGATATTTTAATTATCGCTTCAATTATCGAGAAAGAAACCGGCTACGAAGAAGAAAGACGAACTATTGCTTCGGTGATTTACAATCGTTTGAGGTTAGAAATGCCTTTACAAAGCGATCCCATAGTTATTTATGGAATTTCCAATTTTAATGGAAACCTGACCAAGGAAGATTTAAAAACAGCCGGGCCTTATAATAGCTATGTTAATTCCGGTCTGCCTCCAACTCCAATTTGTAATCCGGGCATTAAGTCTGTGGAAGCGGCTCTTTTTCCAGAAGATACTGATTATCTTTATTTTGTAGGCAAAGGAGATGGCACTCATCAGTTCTCTGCTACTTACAAAGAACATCAGCAAGCCGTAAATCAATATCAAAAAAAATAATTAGATGTGTGAACAGCAAGGAATTAATAAAAGCCGTTCAGCAAAAATTGACATTTATTCGAAGAATTAATTTTTTTTGTTCTCAGATTTCACTTCTGCTTTTAATTGTTTTATTTTCACTTTTGTATTTTAAAGCATTGTTAGCTTTGTGGGCGTTTTCTCTCTTGGTTCTTTTATTGTTGGCCGCCGGGACTTTCTCAATTGATCGCAATAAGAATTTAATTTTTACGGCTGACACTGAAGAAGCGGCAGAAATAATTGACAAAACCTTACATTCTCAAGAACGATTTTTAAGCTTAACTTCTTCTGTTCCCGCAGCTCAGAATTTCTTAATTGAAGAACAAGCTAATTCTTTTGTTGCACAGTTTAATTTAAAAGAAGATTTGAAGTTTAAACTTACCAAAGATTCACAAGTCTCGCTTTATTGCTCTCCTTTTCTTCTGGCCCTGATTTTTTATTTTCTGCCCTATCAAAAATCTAAAATTATTTTATCTCCGGAAATTGCGATTCAAAGCGCTGAAATTGCCCAAGAGCTTAAAGCTTTAGTGGAAGAAAAAAAAGAACTTCCTCAGCAAACCAAAAAGGAAATTCTAGCCTTGGCCGAACAAATTGAGGAAGAGGGAATAGCTGCCGATCAGGTTCTGGATTCCTTGGATCAGACCCTGGAAAGTATTTCTCAAAAGGAAGTGGAGTTAACCAAGGAAATTGAGAAAAAAATAGAAGAAGAACAAAAAAGTGGAGAAGAAAAGAATAAAGAAAATTTGGAGCAACAAAAGCAAAATCAAGATGACAGCTCCGAGAAAAAAGAAGAGATCCAAGAAAAAGAAGAAGAAACAAAAAAAGAAGAAGAACAAAAACAGTTAGAAAATAAAACAGCAGAAGAGCAGAAAAAAAATCAAGCCGAAGAACAAGCAAAAGAACAAGAGAAAAAAGAAAAGGAATTATCCTCTTTAAATAAAGAAAATATTGCCAACAAAGAAAAGCAGGAAAAACAAGAAGAGCAAAAACAAGAAAACAAAGAGGAAGCCAAGCAATCGGAAAAAGAACAGAAAAGGGAAGACGATCCTAAAAAAGACGAAACCGGTGTCGGAGAAGGTAAGGGAAAAGGAAAATCCGGAAGTGATAAAAAGCAACAAGGAGAAACTCAATCGGGGAGGGATGATCGCGGGGCGAAAGAAGGGGATGCTAAGAATCAGCAAACAGGCACTGGCTCCCAAGAAAAAGAGGAGCAAGGCCAAGAGGGTAAAGAAAATAAAACTGAACCGAATAATTCGACCAGTAAAAAGCAAGAAATGTCCCAACAAGGAAATAAGAATCAAGAGGGGGAGAAAGGTGAAAATAAAAAATTAAATGAATTAAAAGAAGCAAAAAATAAACTTTCTGAATTAAAAAAAGAAATGCAAGACCAGCGCCAACAAGTTGGTGCCGGTCAAAAAGAAAAAGAAGGTGAAGAAGGGAAAAAAGAAGAGAACACTAAAAAGGAAAAAGATAAAGGAGAAAAAAATAAGGAAGGGAAAAAAGGAAAAGAAAAATCAGATTCCAATAAAGAAAAGTCTGAAGGAAATAATGAAGGCACAGAATCTTCTAAGAAAGAAGAAGCGAAAATCGGGGAGAAAAAACAAGAAAAAAAAGGAGACAATAAAGAAAAAGCTCAGCAGTCTTCCAAAGAAGGAAAAGCCAACAGCACTCCAGCAGGAGAAGATCAAAAAAATCCCAACTCTTTGCCGCAACCTAATCAAAAAGATATCAAACCCGACGCCCTTCCCGCTCCAGGAGAAAAAGCCGACCGGCTGGGACCGTTTTCTGGAGGCGCTGAAGAATTAGATACGACTAAAGCAAAGAAAGAAGAAATAAAAATTGAGACTAATCAGGAAAAAATTACAGCTTCTAAGCTTGGAGAAACCGATAAGAAGAGATATAAAAACCCCAATGAGGCGAAGTCTAAAACAGAAGTTGGGGAAACGGAATTTGAGAAACCAAAAGAAGATGTGGCGGAATCAAAGCAACCGATTCCGGTGGAGTATTCGGATGTTTTGAAGTAGGCGTTGTAGTGGCGCCCTTTATGGGTGTCCGAGCATACGTAACAAAGTAAAGGAGAAAGAGATGGAGCAATTGAAGCAAGATGTAGAAAATTTTACAAAAAACTTTCAAGCCTTTGAAAATGAGGTGAAGAAAGTTATTGTGGGAATGGATAATGTTGTGCGTTTTACATTTGCCGGCATTTTTGCCAATGGGCATGTGCTGCTGGAAGGCGCTCCGGGTTTAGGAAAAACTTTATTGGTCCGATCGATTGCCGAGGTGCTGGGGTTAAGTTTTCATCGAATTCAATTTACGGCAGATTTAATGCCTAGTGATATTACCGGCACCCAAGTGCTTACTGAAGATGAACACGGAAGAAGACGTTTTGTTTTTCAACCCGGACCAATTTTTGCAAACATTGTTTTGGCTGATGAAATTAACCGTGCCGGACCAAAAACTCAATCTGCCCTCTTGGAAGCAATGGAAGAAAAGCAAGTTACAATGTTGGGCACTACAAGAACATTAGCTCAACCATTTTTCGTTTTGGCCACTCAAAATCCGATTGAATTAGAGGGGACCTATCCACTACCCGAAGCACAACTCGATCGTTTTATTTTTAAGTTATTATTGGATTCTCCCAGCAGTGTAGAACTTAAAGAGATATTAGCCAGAACTACCGGAGAAAAAAAGGTTGAACTAAAACCATTAACTTCCAGCGAGCAACTAATCCAAACGATCACTAAAATGAAAAATCTTGTTCGCCAAGTTGTTGTTGCGCCTCCGCTACAAGATGTTTTGGTGAATACAATTTTTGCTTTAAATCCGAATTCCAATTTGGCCACAGATGACGTGAGAAGTTTTGTTCGCTTTGGCCCTGGTCCTCGGGGAGCGCAAGCGGTCTTGCTTGCCGCTAAGGTTTTTGCTCTACTTGATAATAGAATTAATCTTTCTTATCAAGATATTAAATTAGCCTTAGTGCCGTCTTTAAGACATCGACTTATTCTTAATTATCAAGCGGAAGCGGAGGGAATAAGTGCAGACAAAATTATCCAAGATGTTATGGACTCTAAATAGAAAAAAATGGAAATCTTTAGTTCTGCATTTTTAAGAAAACTTCAGCGCTTAAAAATTGCCAGCCATAAATCTTTTTTGGGCAACAGACAAGGCACACATTTGTCTAAAAGGCGGGGACAGGGATTGGAATTTTCAGATTTCCGTCCTTACACTGCAGGAGATGATTTTCGACATATTGATTGGGGAGTATATGGAAGAACAGATCGGCTTTATATTCGCCAATTTCGAGCAGAAGAAGATTTGAACGTTTTAGTCTTGTTGGATACTTCTTCTTCGATGAATTTTCCTGCGGAACAAAATAAATATGAATTTGCCAAAAGGATTGCCCTTAGTTTGGGATTTATTGCCATTGCTAACGGCGATCCGGTTACTTTTTCGCTCATGGGACAGAGAAATACGGCAAAATTTCAAGCAATGTCTTCTTTTTCTCAAGCGATCAAGGAATTAATGAGTTCTCGCACAATAAAGAATTTTGATTATATTCAAGCGATATATGCGGCAATTGCCGATCAAAAAATTCCCGGCAAATGTTTTTTAATATCGGATTTTTTATTTGATACGGACTTACAATTTAAGATGCTAGATATTTTAAGAGCTAAAAATTACGAAATTACTGTAATCCAAGTGCTCGCTCCGATAGAACTTAGTTTAGAGAATATAAATTCTCAATATTTGGTAGATTCGGAAACAGGAGAGAGTTTGGAAATTGATTTTAATTCTACGATCAAGGGCCAGTATCAAAAACTTTTGACACAACATCAAGGGGAGCTGGTGGATTATTGTAAAGAAGCAAGAATAAGTTACATTCAATTAAATACCGAAGAAGATTTCAATACGGTTGTTTTAAGGGATTTTATCAAATATGGTATTTTAAAATAATGTTTGAAGCTTTGGGAATAATTAGTTTTTTAAATCCTTTTTTTCTATCGGGGATTTTAATTTCCGGGATTTTAATTTTTGCTTACCTTAAGAAAAAGCCCAGCAAAGATCAATTATATTCCAGTTTGTATCTTTTGAAAAAACTTCCTCCACAATTTATTCCCAAAAATAAGTTTTTTCCACCGCTTAGATTTTTTTTGGAACTTTTAGCTTTAATTTGCTTGGCTCTCGCTTTAGCCAATCCTGTTTTAAACAAGCCGACAAACAAAATTGCTTTGATCTTTGATACTACTTTAAGTATGCAGGCAAAAAATTCTTTCGCTGAGACAAGATTGGAAAAAGCAAAGAAACTAAGCAAAGCTTGGTTAAAAGAAAACGCCCAAGATAATCTGATTAGTTTGTATACCACCGCACCTAATCTTAATTTAATCGACAAAGAAGACTTGAATTATCAGCAGGCTCTGCAGTTAGTGGATCGGATTGAATCCAGTTTTTCCGATGACAAAGCACGGGATGAAATAAAAGATCTTGTTAAGAAAAAAGATTTCTCAAAAGTTGTTTTTATTTCCGATAAGGAACTTTTAACAGAAGATAAAACTCTGGCAAAGATCTTTAGTAGTAAAGAAAACAATCAAGTGAAGTATCAGGATATTTTTGTTGGCGAAGAATTGCCCAATTTTTATATCCAAAATTTGGATTTTAAAAAAGAAGATTTTACTAAAAATACCGGAGAACTAATTGTCAGTATCGGTTTTGCCGGGAAAAATTCAGCTTCGATTGAAGCTGAATTTTTTAAAATCAATAAAGATAATCAAAAGGAGAAGATTGGGAGAAATAGCTTAATAATTTATCCCAATAAAATTAATCAAACAAAAATCAACTTGGAAACAAATACAGAGATTGGCAAATATCAAGTAGTTTTAAAAGCAAGTTCTACGGAACTGATTGATTCCATTCAAGCGGATAATATTGCTTGGCTTAATTCCCAAGAAAGTGGCGGGTCTGCAGTCCTGGTTGTTGCCGATGAAAATAAAGAATTTGGTTTAGAAAAAATTAATTATTTAAATATTAAAAAAATTTCGTCAAATGAATTTAATATTTTAAGTGAAGATGATTTAAAGAAAAATGCCTTAGTTATTTTTTATAAGCTGACACCCAATCAATTTCCCCTAAAATCTTCCCTTTTTATTTTACCTCCGGAGGAAAACAAACTTTTTCAAATAAATGCCAAACTGGAAAATGCCAAAATAAGCTCTTGGCAGACAGAACATCCCTTGACTTCTTATTTGAAAGTTCCTTTGATCAATCTGGCGAAGGCAGATGTTTTTTCCGTTCCTCCATGGATGAAATCGATTATTAATTCTGAACAAGGGTCGATTTTATTTGCCGGTGAAAGCAGAGGGTTTCGTTTTGCAGTTTTAGGCTTTGAAATTTTTCCCTTTGAGGGTTCCAAAACGCCGGCTCTAAGCGTCTTGACCTTAAATTTGCTTAATTGGTTGGCCAATACCAGAAGTTTATCCAAGACTGCCAATTTTTATTATCCTGATGAATCTAAAACGGATGAAATAAAGCAAATATCGTTTGCCGAAACCCAAAACCTCATACCGGATAAAACAAGAAATTCGCAAGCAATTTACAGTTGGTTTATTTATTTGGCCCTCAGCTTGCTTTTTGCCGAACTATTATTGGCATTATTTTATAGGCCTAAAAATGTTTAATCTCTGGGATATTGAGCTCAATGATTCCGCTAAACTTTATTGGGCTCTTCCAATAATTCTGCTATCTTTTATTTTTTTATTTAAAAAACAAAGGCTTTTTACTTCCGCTCTAAGAATCCTTAGTGCAATGTTACTCTGCTTAACTTTAGCTGAACCTTATTATACGACAGTCCAGGAAACAAATACTCTAAGTGTTGCTTTTGATATTTCTGCCAGTGTGACTAAAGATGCCAGAGAAGCTTTTTTAAAACAATTGGAAAAGTATACAAAAAATGTTTCCAATCTTTACCTGTGGCCATTTGCTCAAACTCCCAGCTCCGAAGCATTTGTGCTCGATAAAAATCCCGATTCTTTGGCAGTTAGCTCGGTATTGGATAAAGAAAATGCCGAAATTAATTCCTCTGAAAGCAATTTACAAAAAGTATTAAATAAAGTTAACGATCAATCCAAAACTTCCACCTTATTATTTTTAAGTGATGGGCAGGAAACAATCGGCAATGCTTTGGAAGAAGCTAAGCTTAGTGCGGAAAAAGGTATTAGCATCTTCCCCTTGGTGCCGGAGGAAAAATTATTTCAAAAGGAAACTTTATCGATTAGTAATCTTTATGCTCCTTTAGTGGCTCCGGCCAATGAATCAGTGGAAGTCAGAGCGACTGTAAACAACAGCTCTAATCAAAACGAAGAGGCAAAATTTGAACTTTATTTCGGAGAGAAAAAACTCTTTTCTCAAACTTTAAATTTTCAAGCGAATAGAGAAAGGGTTTTTGAAGTAAAAATCCCCCCGCTGACGAAGCAGGCTGACGAAATCAATGGGGGCTTGACAAAACTTCGAGCTATTCTTTCCAACTCCGATAGTGGAAAAGTTAAAGAAGAAAATTATCGTTTTATCACTGTAAAAGAAAATGAAAAAATACTTCTCTTAAGTGGGGATCCCGATGATGAAAAGATAATCAAGAATCTAATTAGTTTAAAAGGTTACAGTTTGGAAGCAGTAGATTTATCTAAAAAACAAATTTCCGAAGTAAATTTTGAAAATGATAATACGGTAATTCTTAACAATGTTTCTTATAAGATGTTGGGCGCTAATTTTCTGAGCAAATTGGAAGAGTTCGTCAAAAGTGGCGGCGGTTTATTGATGATTGCCGGGGATCGCAGCTTCGGTTTAGGTGGTCTGATTGATACTCCGTTGGAAGATGTTTCTCCTGTGAAATTTGTTCCACCACAAACTGAAAAAAGACGATTAAATAATGCCATTGTTCTTTGTATTGATAAGTCCGGAAGTATGGCTGATGATAATAAAATTTATTCCGCAAAAATGGCAGCCCTATCTTCGATTCAATCTCTTAAAGACGAAGATTATGTCGGGGTAATTGGTTTTGATGCTGCCCCACTGACAATTATTGATCCCAAGCCTGTAAAAGAAGCAAAGTTAGAAGCTGAAAGAAGGTTAAGAAATTTAACGGCCATTGGTAAAACCAATTTACTTCCGGCATTGGCTCTTGCAAGACAGCGCTTACAACCTCTTAAAAATTTCAGAAAGCATATTATAGTTTTAAGTGATGGTAAAATTCCCATATCTGATTATGAGTATGTTTTAGAAAGAGATAATTTAAGAAAGGAAGGAATTACAGTTTCGGCAATCGCTTTAGGTATCGAAGCGGATATTCCCTTTATGCGAATTCTTTCTAAAGAAAATAAAGGCGCCTTTCATCAAACTCTTGATGCCGGTCAATTACCTGATATTTTCATTGATGATATTAAAGTGGCAACGGGCGAGAAAACAATACACGAAAATATGGAGTTTCCGGTTGCTTTGGGACCGGCTGAAATTAAAAGCACAACTTTTACAAACTATCCAGACTTGTTGGGTTTTGTGGAGACTCTGCCCAAAAAAGGTTCTAATCTGGAATTGATTACGACCAAAGAAGAAAAGGTTTTTCCTATTTTATCTTCCTGGAAATATGGCAGTGGTAAAGTAATTGCCTATACCTCAGATATCAGCGGTCGTTGGTCCAGTCCGTGGGTTCGTTGGAAAGATTTCTCGAATTTTTGGAGTGAAATCATTAATCAAGTAAAAAATAAGACAGATCAGAAAAGTGGCAATGTGCAATTTGATTTTCGCTTTTTTGTGGAGAAAAAAGATTTAATTTTGGATCTGGCGATTTTCGATGAAAATTTAAAAACAGCTTCCACTCCCAAAATCAATCTCGATTTATTTCATGCTAACGGTAAAAATTTCAAGTTGGAATTTAACGAACAAAAAAAGGGACGCTATAGCGCCAAACTAAATGATGCCTTAGCCGGAGACTATAAAGCTCATATTTTTTATGGAAATCTTAAATTTCCGGAAATTGCATTTAATCTTAGTCCGAATTCTTTAGGCGAGATAGTCGGAGCAGGTCTTAATCTCGAGCTTTTGGAGAATATCGCCTATTTAACAGGCGGCAAAATTAATCCCCAAGCGGAAGAAGTCTTGAAAAATACAAGAAAAATAAGTACAAAAAATTCTTTGATTACAGCATTTTTTATCTTGGCATTTATGCTAATAATTATCGAGGCCTTTTTAAGGGAGAGATTTAATTTATGAAATTTGTATTTATTGCACTAATTTTTATTCCGCTAAATGCTTTTGCCGAATTACATGATTGTAATGGAGTCTGGACCAATAAATCTTGCACAATCGAAGAAAAAGAAAGTTTACCGGAAGTGAAAACTGCTGATTCCGTAAAATTAAAAGATCAAAGTCAAAAAAAATCATTGTTTCATGTTTTGAACATGAAAAGTATTCGAGCAAATAATGATTATGGAATCAAATTAAATTTAACCCTTGCCGAGGATGCTTGCAGCGATCAGGATTCATCCATTGAGAATTGTCGCTTGCAAATTAAGGAATTGGACGCAGTCTTGGATGAAAAAATTAAAGTGGCGGCAGAACTTAAAATTAAAGAGAAAGAATTAAAACTTCAAGAAGAGGCCAATAAGTTACAAGAGGAGCGAAACAAAATTGAGCAGGATAAGCCCAATGTTGTCGTGGTGGAAAGGAGAAATATTATTATTCCTCGCGATTATTTAAGACCACATAATCGGGGGTCTTCTCTGAAGATTGAATCAAAGGGCAATGATACAAAAGTGGAATTTGAAGTTAAATCCTCTGAAAAAAAAGTCAAGGAAAAGGTTCAAGAAGAAACTAAAGCAAAACATACAGCCGCTACCGTAAAATAAAGCAGGAAAGTAATTAAAAAATCATGAAACTCTTAGTTATTGCAGAAAAGAATTTAGCAGAGTTAAAAATGCTTTCTCAATTGCCATCTCAGGTAACAATTAATATTGAAACCGATTTGGATAAAATTAAAACTCTGGCTACAACAACTGATGCAGTTTTACTTTGCAACTGGAAGGGAAATAAAGAAACGTTGCAAGAAATATTAAAAGTAAACCCCAAAATTAAGTGGGTGCATACTTGGTGGACTGGAGTTGATTCTCTAGTTTTCCCTGAGCTCAAAAATTATCCTTTAACTTTAACCAATGCTCGCGGAGTATATGCCGAACCTCTTGCTGAATTTGTAATTGCTGCTTGCATTTATTTTGCCAAAGATTTCCCCAGAATGCTTAAAAATAAAATGGCGGCTGTTTGGGAGCAATTTGAAAGTGAACTCATTTATGGAAAGACTTTGGGAATATTTGGTTACGGCGAAATTGGCAAATCTATTGCCAAAAGAGCCAGCGCCTTGGGAATGAATGTTATTGCAGTTAGAAAAAGAAAAGATCAGTCGCTTAATGATCCTTATTTAAAGCAAATATTATCTTTTGAAGAAGCGAATATTTTATTTAAAAATTCTGATTATTTGGTTGCTGCGGCACCGCTGACTAAGGAAACAAAATATTTTATTAATAAATCTTCAATAGCTTTGATGAAACCGACAGCAACCCTCATTAATGTTGGGCGCGGTCCTGTTATAAAAGAAATTGATCTGATTGAAGCTTTAAAAATAAAAAGAATAAAGGGTGCCGCGCTTGATGTATTTGAAGTAGAACCGCTAAGTAAAGACAGCCCTCTTTGGACATTAGAAAATGTTTTACTTTCCCCGCATATCGCCGATAGAAATAGTGGTTGGCTAAATAATTCCATGCAATGTTTTATTGATAATTGCCAAAAATTTCTTAATCAGCAAAAGCTGGAAAATATCGTCAATCTGGAACTGGGCTATTAAATATTAATAAGCTAAGAGTATTGTGCCGAAAGAGAAAAGGGTGTAAGTGGAGCGCGGACTATATAAGTTTTTTTAATCAATAGAAAATTTCTTTTTTAAATACCTATTCTAATGAACTCTAAATATTCAGAATTTGTTCCTCAGTCAATATTAGCCTTAAGGAAATATAGTTTAGCCTTATTTTATCAAGATTTATTTGCTGGAATTACTGTTGGCATTGTTGCCCTTCCTTTGGCCTTAGCTTTTGCTATCGCTTCTGGAGTTCCACCGGAAAAGGGTCTATTTACAGCTGTTGTTGCCGGATTTTTAATTTCTGCACTTGGTGGGAGTCGTTTTCAAGTTGGCGGACCCACAGGAGCTTTTGTTGTCATTATTTATGATATTATTTCTAAGTATGGATATCTTGGTTTAGCTCGGGCAACTTTTCTCGCCGGTTTGATATTGATAGTTATCGGTTTGAGCAAACTGGGATCATTTATTAAATTTATTCCATTTCCAGTAACCACCGGTTTTACAACAGGCATTGCCGTGATTATTGCCAGCACTCAAGTAAAAGATTTTTTAGGGCTAAAGCTGGATCAGGTCCCGGCAAATTTTATTGAAAAATGGATAATATATTTCAATAATTTCCAAAGCAGTAATTTTACTGCAATCCTGCTAGGAGTTTTTTGTTTATTACTATTAATTTTGCAAAGAAAGTTTTTCCCCAAACTTCCCGGAGCAATAATAGTGATCGCTATTGCTTCGTTTGTTAATCACTATTTTAATTTATCATTGGAGACAATCGGCTTGCGCTTTGGCTCTCTTCCTTCACATTTACCTTTTCCCTCTTTTGATTTTTTCAACGTTGCTGAGATGATAAAATTGGCTCCGGAAGCTTTTACTATTGCGATGCTTGCCGGAATTGAATCGTTATTATCGGCAGTAGTTGCCGATACGATGTCGGGAACCAGACATTCTTCAAATTGTGAATTAGTGGCACAAGGAATTGCCAATATCTCATCAATTATTTTTGGAGGAATTCCCGCCACAGGCGCTATTGCCCGAACAGCTACCAATATCAAATCCGGCGCACAAACTCCCCTGGCCGGAATGATTCATGCTCTGACTTTACTTTTAATGTTATTATTTCTTGCCCCGCTAGCAACGAGTATTCCTCTGGTTAGTTTAGCGGCAATATTACTTCTTGTTTGCTGGAATATGGCGGAAATCCATGTTTTTGCCAGACTATTTAAATCGCCTAAAAGTGATGTTGTAGTATTATTAACGGTATTTTTGATTACAGTTTTTATTGATTTGGTTTCTGGGGTGGCGGTGGGAATGGTTTTAGCAGTATTTCTTTTTATGAAAAGAATGAGTGAAATTGCTAACATTATTATTGATACGGAAGTTGTGGAGAGTTCTTCTTCCGGACAAATGGAAGAACCACAATTTTTAGCGGCAAAAGATGTTCCGGAAAATGTTGAAGTATTGGAAATTAGAGGACCCTTATTTTTTGGAGTTGCCGACAAATTAAGAGCAATATTCTCCTTCATTGAAAAAAAACCTAAAGTGATCATTCTTAGAATGCATCATGTCCCGGTAATTGATGCTACCGGTTTATATGCACTGGAAGATTTCTATCAGCAATGTAAAAAAAATAATATTGTGTTGTTACTTTCAGCTCCTACGCAGAGATTGCAAACAGCTCTGATAAAGATTGGTCTTTGGGATAAGATTACAGAAAAAAATATTTGCTCTTCAATTTATCAGGCGTTAAATAGGGCAAGGGTGCTGTAGGTTTGAATAACTTGTCTTTGCGAGCGAAGCGAAGCAATCTCCATGTGTTTACCCAAATTAGTCAGTGCGTAAACACTGGGAGATTACTTCGCTTCGCTCGCAAAGACAGATAATTCATTCTTCATGTCTTTGAACTATTTGATATCTACAGTAATGACAATTACTTTTTTCCGATCAACTCTTTTGTAAATTTAAAGGCGGCATTTTCCGGAGATTTTTTTTGTTTTTTGATGCGTTCAATCATCGCGCTGCCGACAATGGCGATATCTGCAACTTTTCCCACGGCTTTTACTTGTTCTTTTGTAGAAATACCAAAGCCTACGGCCAAAGGTAACTTAAATTCAGTTCTAATTCGTTTTAAATAAGTTCCAAGATCCGGAGGAAGCGAAGTTCTTGCTCCGGTCGTGCCCGTTGTGGAAACACAATAAATAAAACCATCTTTTACAAACTTTTTTATTGCCTTTAATCGATTTTTACTGCTTAAGGGAGAGACAATGGGAATAGCCAACAGATTAAATTCTTTTGTGAAAGTCCAAAAGCCATCATCATTTTCCTCCGGTGGGACATCGGGAACTATCAGACCTTGAATTCCGACATTCGCTGCATCCTGGCAAAACTTTTTAACACCGTTATGCCCGCCATTATAACGATAAAGAATATTATAATAGCTCATAAAGATTAAGGGAACTTTGATTTCTGCAGATAATTTTTTTATAGCCCGAAAACAATCCTTGACTTTCAGTCCCTGCTTAAGGGCTTCTTCATTGGCTGCCATAATTGTTGGTCCGTCTGCAAGAGGATCGGAAAATGGAATTTGCAATTCAATAATATCTGCCCCGGCTTTCGCCATCGCCTTAACAATTTTAATACTGGCATTTAACGTGGGATAGCCTAGAACAACATGAGTCATTAATGCTGGTTTGCTTTTTCTCTGCTTGATTTCAGCTAATTTTTTTAACAATAGTTTCATTAGAATAAACCGCCTTTAGAATATTCTTTCAAAAAGTTATTGAAATCATTACTGGCTAAGTGTCTTGCCAAAATAAAAATATCTTTATCTCCTCGTCCGGAAAGATTAACGACAATGGTTTTAGTGCGAGGAAGCTTAGGAGCAAGCTTGATTGCATAAGCAATAGCATGGGAACTTTCCAGTGAAGCAAAAATACCCTCAGTCGCAGCAAGCATTTTAAATGCTTTTAGAACTTCTTGATCAGTTGCCGATTCATATTTAACGCGCTTATTCTTTTTTAAATAAGCATGAAAAGGACCAATACCGGCATAGTCTAATCCTGCAGAAATGCTATGAGTGTTTGCCACTTGTCCATCATCATCAAGTAACCAATAACTTTTATAACCTTCAACTACTCCGATCTTATTGGTTTTCAGTCTGATTGCATGTTGCCCGGATTTTAATCCTTTTCCACCGGCTTCTACGCCAATTAAATTTACACTTTTATCTTTTAAAAAGTTATCGAAAGCTCCCGCGGCATTACTTCCTCCGCCGACACAGGCAATTACATAATCAGGAAGTTTTCCGGTTTGAACTTTTAATTGCAATTTGATTTCTTCGCTGACAATTTTCTGAAAATAGCGATTTATTTCCGGAAAAGGGTGAGGACCAACACAAGAACCCAATAAATAATGAGAATTCTTAACGTTAGTAATCCAATCTTTAAGCGCAGCATTTACTGCATCTTTTAATCTTTGACCGCCGAAAGTTACAGGAATTACTTTTGCTCCCAGGTTTTCCATCCAAAAAACATTGGGACGTTGCCTGGCTACATCTTTTGCTCCCATGTAAACAACACATTCCAAATCAAAACGAGCGGAAATTGAAGAACTAGCTAATCCATGCTGCCCCGCTCCGGTTTCAGCGATAATTCTTTTTTTCCCCATCTTTTTTGCAAGCAAAGCCTGGCCCACGCAGTGATTAATTTTATGAGCGCCGGTTTGAGTAAGACCTTCATTTTTGATAAAAATTTTGGCTCCCCCAATTTTCTTACTTAAATTTTTGCAATGAAGAAGAGGAGTAGGGCGACCAATAAAATCCCGCTGTAGTTCCTTAAGCTCAGTTAAAAACTTTTTATCATTTCTGGCATCGTTAAAACATTCTTCTAGTTCAAGTAATGCCGGCATTAAAACTTCCGGAGCAAATCTTCCGCCGAATTCTCCGTAATGTCCGTCTTTACTTACTTCGAAATTAATCGGAGTTTTTTTATTAGTTTTTACTTTCATCGATTAAATTTTTAAGATTTTCTTTTAAATCTCCGGAGACCAGAAGAGATTCTCCCACCAAAAATGCCCCTGCACCGTAAGAGCAAAGCGCTTTTATATCTTCTCCATTCTTAATGCCAGATTCCGCTACAACAAGCAAATTGTCTAGGTTAAACGAGGAAGTTTGATGTTTTTCTCTACCATAAGAAATAATCTCTTTGGTCACACTGAGCTTTGTTTCAAAAGTATGCAGATTCCTATTGTTGATTCCCAGTAGGGGCGCTGAAATATTTTTCTTATTCTTAAAAACCAAGTTGATCATTTCTAATGCCGTGTCTAATTCCTCATTAGTATGAACTTCCAGCAGCAGATCCAAATTAGCAGAAAGAGTTTCTTCTAAGAGAAATTGCAGATCATTTTTACTTAATGCTGCAACAATCAATAAAAGACAATCAGCCCCTGCTGCTTTTGCTTCCCAAACTTGATAGGGATGAATAATAAAGTCTTTTCTCAGCAGCGGGATTTGAGGAAATTCTTCCTTAATTAAAGTAAGGTATTCCAATTTTCCCTGAAAAAATTTTTGATCCGTTAAAACAGAAAGGCAAGTTGCTCCGGCCTGAAGATATGCTTTTGCCGCCAAAAGTGGATCAAGATCAGCTCGCAAAACTCCTTTGGAGGGAGAAGCTTTTTTTATCTCCGCAATAATTGCTGGAAAATTTGCTTTTCTTAAATTAGCAGCAAAAGGAAGATTTGCTTTTAGAGTTTTGCATTCTTCTTTGAGGGCACTTAGCGGTTTATGAAGTGCGGCAACAGCCACTTCCGATTTTTTTTTGGCAATAATTTTATTTAGAATATCTGCACTCATAAAGACCCTTATAGCAATAAGGTGATAACAAAAATTGTGAATTATCGCAAAAAAGAGTAAAATTGCCCCACTGGAAAATTCTGGATCAAGAAACAAAAAATAATTGGTTTTTTAAAATGCTTATTATTAATTCAAATATTTCTCTTGCCGATAGCGAGCTGCTCTTTTCCTTTGCCCGCAGTTCCGGTCCGGGCGGGCAAAATGTCAATAAGGTTAATTCCAAGGCGATTCTTCACTGGTCATTAGAAAAAAATAAGAGTTTAGCTAGTGATCTTAAACAAAGATTCATTGAAAAATTTTCCAATAAAATAAATTCCAGAGGGGAAGTTGTTATTTCTTGTGATGCCAATCGAGATTGTCAGCGCAATATCGAAGAATGTCAGCAGCGTTTGAAAAACATGTTACTTGCGGTATTAATTCCACCCAAAAAAAGAAAGAAAACTAAACCTAGTAAAGCCTCAAAAGAAAAAAGGATCCAAAGTAAGAAATATTTAGCAAAAACAAAAGAGCAGAGAAAGAAGCCGACTTATTAATACTCTGGCCAAATCCAAACAAACTTACCTCCCTTGATTTGATTCATTCCGGCAATTTGGGGAGCAGAGCGCTTGCTGTTAAAAGTAAAGTTCTGTGTAGTTCCGGGATAATCTTTTAATGTATAAAGGTAACTGTTAATTTTTTCCCCGTTGGATCCTACTTCTTTTATTGCTTGGGCTAAAATCATTACCCCGTCATAGGCGACAGAGACAAACCAAGGAAGGGTCGGCGGATGTGAAAACTTTTTTTCATATTTTTGAAAAAGCTCTTTACTTCGAGAATTATCCGGGTCTTTGATTCCTGTTTGATATACTCCTTCAAAATCGGCAGGTCCTTTGGAAATATGTTCTTCGGCGATGACATCGGAAGAAATTACGGGAACTGAGATAGCCAAAGCTCTTTTTTGTGCATGAAAAATGGGAATATTTTCTGTAATCGGTGCATAAATCACATCAGGTTTTAAAGCTTTAACTTTGGTGAAAATTACTCTAAAATCGGTAGTGTCAGGATTGAGGAAAATTTTCTGTAGTACTTTTCCACCACGTTCTGTAAAAGAAGTTTCAAAATATCCTGCTACTAATTCTGCCCAAGGATCGATTGATGCAATAACCACAGCGGTCTTTGCTTTTATTTTTTCTTTGGCAAACTCAGCAGCAGATTCTCCTGAGCTGGGAGCCCAAGGACCAATAGCAAAAATATAATCTCCCATCTCTTCCAATTCCGGTGAAGAGTCCCAGAGAGCGATTGCTGGAATCTTATTGTGCTGAAATTCTATTCCGCCAGTTTTATATTCTGGGTAAGAAGACATTAATGCGGCACTAACATGATCGATTGAAGCTAATTTTTTTGCAGCGCTTAATGCTTTTTTAGAATCATTGACAGTATCTTCAATAATCACATTCAGCTTTTTTCCATTAATGCCGCCAGATTGATTAATCGAATCTTCTGCCAGTTCAATTCCTTCGCGAAAAGCATTTCCTTGCATTGCATATTGTCCGGTCAATACTAATAAAGCCCCAATATTGATTGATTGCTCTTCTGCCCAAACCAGTTTCTCGCAAGAGAAAATAAAAAACGATAAAGTTAAAAAAATAAAAATATTATTTTTCATTTTTTATCGGTTTGTGAAGAATAAGTGCTTTCAAAAATTTTATCAGCATTAGAAGTTTCAAAGCCATCACGCAGATGTTCTCTTTTTATTTCTTTCTTTGGTAAATGTGCAAATCGATCCAGCACTTTTCTTTCTGCAAATTCAATATAAGAGCCGGAAATCTGTTTGCTAATAGTATTACCTTTGCTATCCGGAAATTCTGCAGTAATCATTCCCGAGACAGTGGAACTTTGCAGTAATTTTTTATCGGCACTGAGTTTAATTTTTCCACCGGAGTCATTCAATTTAATTCCATTAGCTTCCAGAAAAATATTAAATTTGGCGATTTCATTATAACCTTCTGGTAAATTATGTACGGAAATCGTATAATGATTAAGATAATAACGATTATAAATTACCCAAGCCGCATATTCACTCTCTTTTTGCAAACTATTGTAATCATCTACAGTAGGTGTTCGCCAAAGAGGACGATGCAAAAAATTACCAACTGCCTCACCATTATCTAAGTCCAATTCTAAGACAGGATCTGTTTTTACTTCATTGGTATAAGAAACGATAATTTTTTGTGCTTCTAAAGAAAGATCCTTTACCCTTAGCTCGCTGATAAAAATGCGTGGGTAAATTGGTCGAGGAGGAGAATACCAATAAGCATTAAGTTTTTTTTCTTTAAATGAATAGTGCTCCATTTTTTTATAATCACAATGCAGAAAAATTTTCTCAAGCGATTGTATTCCCAACTGAGGAACTCCCATTGTGCGAAAGGCGATATGATCATTTTCAATGTCAGCTGGAGAATTGACGATTCGGTGTTTAACCATTAAGTCGGTAATTTTTTTTACATCAGGAACACGTTCTTGATAGCGCTCCATCAGCATTCCCAGGAAAATATTTAAAGATTCTTCCTTCTTAGACATCTGTTTGATCATTTATTTTTCTTACAAAACATTTATTATTCAGATCATAGCAATAGATGGAAAATCTTGGCAAAGCAAGAGTCTTTTTATGACAAGGCAAAGAAGAAAATAAGACTATCTTCAATCTCTAGTAAGTTCATAAACCCCTTCTAGCGGTTGATAACAATCGGTGATTCCAGAAAAAATCAATTCCTCTCCTATCCAGGATTTTTTTTGAAATGCTTCTTCCAATTTCTCTGCTGCATTTATTTTTACAATTATTTTTCGTTCAAAATCCGAGCCGGCACCAAAGTCAAGGTATTGATGAGTCGGTCGGGCATACCATTGATAAGAATAACGAGAGAAAGGATTGGGAGGATTGTTAACGGCTTTAAACATAAATTTTGCCTAGCATCTTAACAAATCTGTATTAAAATAAAACTCTTAAGAGAAGTGCTGAATTTGCAATAAAGGTCTTGGCTTTGCGTCCAAATGTTTAACTCCAGCAATAAAACTTTGGAGCATTTAATTTAAAGGAATAATTTAATATGAAAACAATAAAAAACATTTTTGTATTTGCAGCGATGTTATTGCTTCCAGTTGCTTCTGCGCATGCCGATTGGAGACGCCCTTATAACAATAATCAAAAGCACTATAACTTTAATAATTGTGATTCTCCACGACCAAGATTTTATAGTTACTCTGGGTCTGGGCACTTTAACAACAAACCTATTTTTTATGCTAATTCTCAAATCAGGAATGGAATAAGAAACGGTGAATTAAGCCCAAGAGAAACCCGTGAATTGCGGGGCGAGCTCTTTGATATCAAAAGAAAAGAAAATCATTATTGGTCCGATGGATATTTAAGTAAATGGGAACGAGACTCTTTGAAGAATGAGTATCAAGATTTCCGGCACGATCTTAAACATGAATTAAACGATGGTGAGCATCGCTAAGGATTTTTTGCCAATATATTCAATTTGCTTTATTAGAGATTAAACGAACGAAGATAAAGCAGAAAAAATGTATTGGCAAAAGCTTTTGAAATTATCCCTTAAGAAAAAAAATCATCAAGTTCAACAACTGATTATCTCCGATTTGGAGATCCAAATTAGTTATAAAAAAATTAAAAATTTACATTTGCGCGTATCCGGGCAAAATGCCGAAGTAAAAATTTCTGCACCGCGGAACATGGATTTGGAAACAATTAAATTTTTTACCGTTTCCAAATTAAATTGGATCAAAAAACAACAAGCAAAATTGCTCTTACAAGTTAGAGAATCACCGAAACATTATTTGACTGCGGAAAATCATTATTTTTTGGGAAAATCTTACCTTTTAAATTTAAACGATTGTTCCACAAAAGCAAAGGCTCTTCTGCAAGATAATACCATCGAACTTTTTGTAAAAGAAAAAGCTACCAAAGAGCAAAAAGAAAGAATTTTAAATGCCTGGTACAGAGAACAATTAAAAAGGATTATTCCCCAATATATTGAAAAATGGGAAAAGATCATGAAAGTGCAGGCAAGTGGATTTGGTATTAAGAAAATGAAAACCAGATGGGGAACTTGCAATGTCCGAACCAAAAAAATTTGGCTTAATTTGCAATTAGCAAAAAAATCCTTACCCTGTATTGAATATGTGGTGGTTCATGAGTTAGTCCATTTACTGGAACCAAGTCATAATAAAAGATTTGTTGCCTTCATGAATCAATTCTTGCCGGATTGGAAAACTTATCAAGGAGAACTGCATTCTTCAATTTAATTATTTATTGGGATAATCGGGAATTGTTGTATCATTGGAATTTGTTTTTGCTTTAATTTTGGGTTCTATTTCTTGAGCTATTTGCAAATGTTCATTTAAAACAGGCAAGGCATTTTTTGCAAAACCTCTTAATTCCTTATCTGCCCCAGTTTTAGCTTCTATGGCAAAGCTGTTAATGTCATTTTTGTGATCGTTAACCATATGTTGAATAAAGGCTCGGTCAAATTCCGTATCATCCTCTTGCTCATCTAGTATTTTATAAAACTCCTTGTGTTGATCGGCCATCTGATCTGGGAACTCCATTCCCTTTTTTGAAACTATACCTTTTAATTCGCTATTAATTTTGTTGTGATCCGTGACTAATTTTCCACCAAAAGATTTTATTTCCGAATTGGAAGATTTTTTTTCTGCAAGTTTACCCAACTGAACTTCAGCAATTCCGCCTTGAGCAGCTTTTTTTGCGAATACCAAATCAGAATCAAAGGTATCTTCTTTGGAATCGGCAAAAACAAAAGTACTAATCATCAATGTGAAAATAAGCGTCAAAGTGATTACAAGTTTCATAACTCCTCCAATTCATTTTTAGTTAGCTTATTGTTAATTATTGAAAAAAAGTATGATTAATATCAGCTTAGCTCTTTTAGGAGATTGATTTCTAGCGGTAATTGATTCTGATTAAGATTAGCTAATTGATTAATAAAAACTGATATTTATGAAATAGTGATCTTTATTGGGAGCGCCGAGTGGATGTTTAAATTTTTTAAATTAGGAATTTTATTAACTATATTAAGTTTAACAAATAATAAACTAGTACAAGAGCAAGGAGCAGCAGTTAGCGGAGTAAAAAACTCTGGAGCAAATATCAATGGGGGAAAAAGATAATATAATCTAAAGAGGTAGGTCTTTAGATTTTCGAAAATAGTAAGACAATATGCGATCGACAGAAAATTTACCTGCTCCAAAAAACAAGACCAGTAAGCTTGTTAACATAAACAAAAATGGCGTAGCTTTAAGAAATTGATCGGGATCGTTAAAAATGTTTCTCACCGCTTCATTATCTGCTGTGATGTAAGCAATAATCATTGTAAAAACTAGAGGTATGGTGGCAATACGAGAGGCAAGACCTAACAAGAGACATAAGCCTCCAAAACATTCTGTCATACTTGCCAAATAGGCATTGATTTCAGGAAAGGGAATATTTAGGTCAGTAAAAAATTTAACAACGAATGGAATATCTTTTAGCTTTCCTAATCCTGTTTTGAAAAAGGCATATCCAAAATAGAGCCGAAGAATTAGCAATAAAACATCCTGAAGAGAATTCATTAAACGAACATGAGTGTTATAGATGGTAAGTAATTTTGCCGGGATTTTCATGTTCTTAATTTTATAATAAGTGGTAACTTGAAGCAATTGATTAATTTCCAATAAGTCTTGGTAAAATATTGATCTTAGGATATAAAGTTGGCCTAATTTAGGATCAATTTCAGTATGCTTGAGCTTTTTAATCTCAGTAAACAATACGGAAGGACTTTGGCAGTAAGAGATCTTTCTTTTAAGGTAGCGGAAGGAGAAATTGTAGGTTTGCTTGGACCAAATGGTGCCGGGAAAACTACCACAATGCGTATGCTCACTACTTTTCTTCCTCCCAGTTCTGGTACTGCTTTAGTTGCCGGTTATGATATTTTAAAGCAAGGACATTCGGTTAGAGAAAATATCGGATATTTGCCGGAAACCCCTCCACTCTATCCGGAATTGACAGTAAAAGAATATTTAACTTTTATCGCTAAAATCAAAGGTGTCTCCGGAAATTTAACAGCAGCAGTAAATGAAGTAGTTTTAAGTTGTGGACTTAAAGATATGCAGCATAAGCTCTGTGGCCAACTCTCTAAAGGTTTTCGTCAAAGAGTGGGACTGGCCCATGCCTTGGTCCATCAACCTAAAGTAATTATTCTTGATGAACCAACCAGTGGTTTGGATCCTGCCCAGATTATTGAAATTCGACAATTAATTAAAAGTTTAAGAGGAAAACATACCGTAATCCTCAGCACTCATATTCTTCCGGAAGTTGTGGAAACATGTTCTCGTGTAATAATTATTGCTCATGGAAGAATGAAAGTTGAAGGCGATTTGAAAGAATTTACTCGAGAGAAAAGTTTGGAAAAGAGATTCTTGGAAGTAGTTTCCAGCGAAGAGGGAATTTAATCCATCTTTCGCTATTTGCTTTATTGGCAAATAGCTTCAGAGGATTAACCCTCAGGAGCTGTGAAAAATTATATATATATAAGTATTATGAGATTTACAGAGATAATTATTTACCGCGGCAAAGGATGGGTTAAATGAAAAATATCCTGGCAATTGTCGGAAAAGATTTAAGATCTGCTTTTGTAACTCCTATTGCGTATGTAGTGATTACTGCTTATGTGTTTTTATCAGGTTTCTTCTTTTTTACGCTTTTGCAACAATATAATTCTATTGCCGAAACGGCCTCATTTTATCGCCAAAGTCCGAATTTAAATGAGTGGGTGGTTTATCCTTTTTTCCAAACAATGGAGATAGTTTTAATTTTTCTTAGTCCCCTTCTGACAATGCGTTCTTTTAGCGAAGAAAGAGCAAGTGGTACTTTCGAAATGTTGATTACCTCCCCTCTAAAAGTAAGTGATTTGGTTTTAGGTAAAACTGTTGGAGTCTGGGGCGTATCTTTAATTATGCTGATCTTGTCTTTTGTTTATCCTTTGGTGCTAATTGCTTATACCGATGTGGAAGTAATGCCGATTCTTATTGGTTTTTTAGGAATGGTTCTCTTTACTTTTTCTTTTTTGGCGTTGGGGGTAGCTGTTTCCAGTTTTACAAAAAATCAAACAGTGGCGGGAATTATTAGTTTGGTTTTACTTTTAGTATTTTATGTAATTGATGCCCCCAGTAATCAAATGCATGGGCTAGCAGCGAGTTTTTTTAAATATCTTGCCCCAGCCAATCACGCTGAATTAATGCTCAAAGGAGTTCTGGAAGGAAGTGATTTAGTTTATTTTATCAGTGTTATTCTTTTTGGAATATTTTTATCGAATCGAGCAATCGAAGCGGAACGTTGGCGTTAAAGATGGGGCATGATTTTTTAATACAGAAGTATTGTAACAAGGAAAAAAGCAAAGTCGGATTTTGGAGATAAAGTTACTTTAAATATGAATAGAACAGCAAAGTTTTTTGGAATAGTCGGTATTATCTTGATTCTCTTTGGAATAGCGGCACAATTCCTAGTGGAATACGATGATTTTTATTTGGTACCCCTTCATTTATCTTTGGGAATTTTATTTTTGGTTCTCTTTTTATTAAGAGGAGGATTAGGAAGCTTAAAATCTCATTCTCTAAAAAGGAAAGCAGCTTTTGGAACTTCCGTAGCGATTTATTCACTATTATTTATTTTAATTTTATTTTTTTCGAATTTTTTTGTCAGTCGACATGAGTTTTTACATTATGACAGCACCGAGCAAAAAGTTTTTACACTCGCTGATAAAACTCAAGCAGTTTTAAAGGCTCTGAAAGAGCCCGTAATTATTCGAGCATTTTATGTTTCTAAAATTGATGCCGCCGCAGAAGCTTTACTTAATCGCTATGCCAAAGCCAGTGAAAATTTTAAATGGCAATTAATTGATCCTGAAAAAAATCCCGGTCTGATGGATAAATATGGTATTAATCAATCGGCAACATTACATTTTTCTTTTGAAAATCAAAACAACACTAAACAGGCAAAAGTTGTAAAAGATATTACCGAACAGGAAATTACCAATGCTTTGCAAAAACTGGAGAGAAGTTCGGAAAAAGTTATTTATGCATTAAGCGGTCATGGGGAAGGCGATATTAGTGCTCCCTATGAAAATGGTTTTTTATTTCTCAGTGAAGCCATTCAAGGGGAGAATATTACAGTTAAAACCCTTGATTTATCAGCGGTGGGAAGTGTTCCAGCTGATGCCAGCTCATTGTTAATAATTGCATCCAAGAAAGATTATCTTGATTCAGAGCGCAAGGCGATTGAAGATTATTTTAAGAATGGAGGAAATGGAATTTTTCTTGCTGAACCCAAGGCAAGTTTGGAAATCGCCAACTTCTTAAGACCTCTGGGAATTAATGTAGGCAATGATTTAATTGTCGATCAAATTTTAAGCAAATATACTGGTCCGGGATTGGGAGTAGAACCAATTGTTGCCAGTTATGGAGTGCATCAAATTACCAATAATTTTAAAGGTGAAACCGTTTATAAAACAGTTTCTTCTATAACCAAAGCCTTAAACACTCCTGCCTCAGCAGATTTAGTGGAGTTGGCATTTACGGGGGTAAATAGTTGGGCGGAAAAAAACCTCGATCAACTTTTTAGTGAAAAACCAACAGCAGTCTATGAGGAAAGTGATCTCAAAGGTCCGGTGTCAATTGCTGTCGCTTTTGAGGGAGAATATCCTAAAGGAAGTTTTATCAGAGAAAGTGAGTTGGGAAATAACAATCAAAAATCTGCTAACTCCAAAAAAATCAGAATTGTTGTTTTTGGAGATTCAGAGTTTGTAAATAATTCAAATCTGAGAAAAGTTTATAATAGTGATTTTTTTCTCAATGCCACAAATTGGGTTATGGGGCAGGGTGAAGAAATTATTATTGCTACCAGAAATTTTAGAAGAACAGAAAAAATTTTACATGGTTCACAATTTAATTCTATTTTTGTAGTAAGTTGTATCATTTTTCCTGAGTTGCTTCTGATCTTTGGCTTGGGCGTTTGGTGGTCAAGAAAAATCTGAAATGAGTAAGCAAAAAGCTTTATTAATGGCGATTATTCTTATTTTGTTTGGGATTTTTATTTTCCAAACAGAACGCCAGGAATTTTTGGAAAAAAGTGCTTTAGAAAAGCCTGCTGAATTAATTCTTGGTGATATCAAGGAAGAGCAAATAAAACAAATTATTGTAGTTGCTCCTACAAATTCTTATCGTTTGCAAAAGACAAATAATAATCGTTGGATTTTAATCAAACCTGAAGGAGTTCCGGCAAATCCGGAAATGGTTTCAACGCTAATTAAATCACTTTTAAAACTAAGTGCAAAAAATATTATTGAAGCAAATGAAATTGAACATGATCAAAGCCTCTATGGCTTAGTTCCGCCAAATATGATGCTTACTTTGGAGGGGGATTTTGGCAAACGTATTTTTAGCTTTGGAAAAAAGGTAGAAGCAAGTGGCAGAAGATATTTGCAAAGTGAAAACGATCAAAGATTTTTTCTTGTCGAGAATAATATTTTTAATCTGTTAAATGCTTCTCTTGATCAAATTTTCAATAAAAATCCTTTTCATTTGGAAAGCGCAAAAATTACTGAATTTTCTTTGCGCCGTGATGATGGTGAAGATTTAAGGTTTTTCAGAGACGGCGATCAAAAGCAATGGAAATTTAGGTCTCTTTCCAAGAGCAATGGAAGTGAGATGATCAATCAGGAATTCAAAGCGGATAATAATTTTATTGAACAAAAGCTTTCAGCTTTTAATAAATTGAAAGCTCAACATGTTTCGGAATTAACGGCAGAGACTCTGGCTTTGTATGGTTTAAAAGTACCTAAGCTTTCGTTCAATATTGTGATGGACGATGATTCCGAACTTAATTTTTTAGTGGGTGAAGGAATCAGTATGGATGCATTAAATCCTGAAACCATAGATCCGGATATCGGCACCTTAAGTCCTCAGCTGGCATTTTATATTAAGTTGCAAGGTGCAGATTATATATATCAAATTCCTCATGTGTTTTTTTCTGATTTCTTACAACCGGCTTATATTTTCCAAAACAAAACACCTTTCTCTGAAATTAAAAAAGAAGAGATCGAAAAGATTATTTTAAAAAACAACAGCGAAATAAAAGAAGCTTCAGAAAGCTCCGATTCCGCTTTATTTGAAAAACTATTCGGCATTTTGCAAAATTTTTCAGTGATTAGTTATCAGGTAATAAATTTCGAGGATAAAAAAATATTGGGACTGACTGAACCAGCATGGAGCTTAGAATGTATTTTGAAAAATTCGAAAAACACATTGTCTATTAGTCTAGGAAATGAATTAAAAACTAAGCAGCAGCAATCTAAGTCACCTGGGAGCAAGCCCCCGGCCTGGATTGAGCTTAAATTAATTGATGGTTCTACTATCCCTGCCCTGGCAAGTTATGATATTTATAGCAAGCTGAAGTAAGCACTCATAAATACTACTTTCAATCAGACCGAGGAATGTTTCGTAAATTTTTCAAATTTTTAATTGTCTTTAGTTTTGTTCTTGGTTTTTTAGCTTTGTGTGTAGGAACAGCAGTCGGCTTTTATTTTTATCACCGCTACACAAGAGATTTACCGCAAATTGAAAGCTTAAAAGACTATCAACCCAAAGCTGTAACTTCCATCTATTCCGATAACGGAACACTTATTGCGGAAGCTTACGATGAACCTTGTCGTCGCTATCCGGTTGCAATTCAAGATATTCCTTTGGTGGTGCGCAATGCTTTTTTAGCGGCAGAAGATGCCGATTTTTATAATCATCCGGGAATTGATTTTGTCAGTATTCTGCGAGCGGCATATAAAAATGTCGTTCATGGAAAAGTCCGGCAAGGGGCCTCCACTATTACTCAACAAACTGTCAAATCTCTCTTATTGAGCAGAGAAAAATCAATTGAAAGAAAAGTTAAAGAAGCAATTCTTTCCTATCGTCTAGAAAGATATTTAACGAAAGATGAAATCTTCTCAATTTATTTGAATGAAATATTTTTAGGTTCTGCGGCCTGTGGGGTGAAAGCCGCTGCCAAAATGCATTTTCATAAAGGCTTAGAACAACTTTCTGTGGCAGAGGCTGCCTTTTTGGCAGCTCTTCCTCAACGACCCAGCGAACTAACCAATCCCAAGCATAGAACAGCCGCTTTAATGCGTCAGCGTTATGTAATCGAACAAATGCTTAGAAAGAAAATGATTACTCAACAGGAATTTAATGAAGCTGAGCGGTTCAAACTGAAAATTCATCCTTATGATGAGAAAACAATTTTTGCAGCACCATATTATTCGAGCCATATTATTAATTCAGTTTTGCCCGGTATTTTACAAAAGGTAGATAAATATATCACGGCAGGAAATCCCGGAGGATATGAAGTTCAGACATCGGTCGATTTGAAGGCTACTGAGCAAGCAAGTAATGCCTTAGAGAAGGGTCTTCGAGAGGTAGATAAGAGACAAGGCTGGCGGGGGCCAATTAATAATGAAAAAGAGAAAGTTGCCGAAAAAATATTATCAGAAAAAGATATTCTGGAAAATCATGTTTACAAAGCGAAAGTGACAAAAGTTGGCCCCGAAGCTGGAATGCTGACTGTGCAAGTGGGCGCTTTAGAAGGAATACTTAATATCAAGAATGCTTCCTGGGCGAAAAGATATTTTAAAGATAATGAAGTTAGGGGAATTGAGCCCGGAAAAATGATTAAATTGGGAGATTGGATTGAAGTTTCTCTTGATCAGGACAAAGAGAAAGATAAGAATAAGGATAAAGAAAATGATAAGCAAATTAAAAAGAGCGACAATACTTTAATCGCTTTTAAATTAGATCAAAGTCCCGAATTAGAAGCGGCATTTGTTTTGACTAATGCTTTTAGTGGAGAAATAAAAGTAATTCTGGGAGGTTATGATTATCAAAGAAGCAAATTCAATCGTGCAACTTCAGCATTAAGGCAGCCCGGCTCTTCTTTCAAGCCTTTTGTTTATGCTTCAGCAATTGAGAGTTTAAATTATACTCCAGTAACAATTGTTCCTGATTCACCGATCTCTTTAGTGGCAGGAAATGGAGAACTTTGGACACCGGGGAATTTTGATGGAAAGTTTTTAGGACCAATTACTTTACGCACAGCTTTACAACGATCCCGAAACGTAGTTTCGGTTTATTTAATTCAAAAACTGGGTATAGAACGAGTTATTGAAATGGCCAGGCGATTGGGCATTACCACAGATATTCAACCCAATCTTTCTATCTCTCTTGGGTCTTCTGAAGTTTATATGTTAGAGCTTGTGCGGGCATATGGAGCATTTGCTACGGGCGGTTTATTGGCTGACCCTCTATTTATTAAAGAAATAAAAGATCGACATGGGAAAATAATTTATCAACAATTGCCTCACGCCAAGAGAGTGCTCAAAGAGGAAGATGCTTTTTTAATGGCCAACATGATGAAGGGTGTTGTGGAGAGAGGAACTGCCACTGTTTTAAAGAGTCTGGAAAAGCCCATGGCCGGAAAAACTGGGACGACCAATGATCAGATGGATGCTTGGTTTATTGGCTATACTCCGGAATGGGTAGGAGGTGTTTGGACCGGCTATGATCTTAAAAAAACAATTGGAAAAATGGAAACCGGAGGAAAGGTTTCTGCTCCAATAATGCTTTATTTTTTACAAGATTTTTTAGCAAACACACCAGGACTTGATTTTATTGTTCCAGAAAATATGGTTGCCGTACCAATTGATCTGGAATCGGGACATGTAGTTTCTCCAAGTAATTCTAATGCTTTTATAGAATATTTTAAAAGTGGAACTGAACCTAAACCTTATACAGAACCTAGTCCGGAAGAAGAGTCTGTTAGTACAGATGAGCCAGTAGAAACTTCTCAACCAGAAGAACCTACAACTGAAGCTGTAGATTAATTTAAAATAGAACAAATCAAAAGATAGAGCAGCTCTAAGAAGTATAATATTGAGGAGCGGACTTTAGGGCATCTCTAAAAATTAGGTAGAATAATTGTTTGGGATGTTTAAATTATGAAAATTTATTTGTAGGGGCACCCATAAAGGCTGCCCCTACATTGTTAATAGCCAAAATAAAATGTTTGTAAGAAAC